>NZ_JBEOYI010000041.1:0-46645 GCF_040297005.1 Streptomyces sp. NPDC001904
GCCCGGTTACATTCCGAACCCGGAAGCTAAGCCTTACAGCGCCGATGGTACTGCAGGGGGGACCCTGTGGGAGAGTAGGACGCCGCCGAACAAATCTTGAGAAAACCCCCGTGCATTGCGCACGGGGGTTTTCTGCGTTCAGGGGGGACCCCTCGCGTCCGTCGGGCAGCGCTGAGGGTAAAGTCAGGGGGCATCGTTGGCTTAATTACCCAGGAGGCCCCCGGGTGGAGGTCCAAGAGACCCGTGTCCAGACAGACCGGGTCCTCACCATCCCGAACATCCTCAGCATGGCGCGGCTCGTCGGCGTACCCCTGTTCCTGTGGCTGATCCTCAGGCCGGAGTTCGGTGGGCCGAAGAGTGATGGATGGGCGCTGCTCGTGCTCGCGCTGAGCGGCGTCAGCGACTATCTCGACGGGAAGCTCGCGCGTCGTTGGAATCAGATCAGCAGCCTCGGCCGGCTGCTCGATCCCGCCGCCGACCGGCTCTACATTCTGTCCACCCTGGTCGGATTGACCTGGCGCGACATTCTGCCCATTTGGTTGACGGCTGCACTGCTTGCGCGAGAACTGGTTCTTCTGGTGATGGTGGGGATCCTCAGGCGGCACGGCTATCCGCCGCCCCAGGTGAACTTCCTCGGCAAGGCGGCCACCTTCAACCTGATGTACGCCTTCCCGCTCCTGCTGCTCAGCGATGGAAGCGGCTGGATCCATGAACTCGCTGCTATTTTCGGATGGGCGTTCGCTGGATGGGGTACAACGCTGTATTGGTGGGCAGGGATCCTCTACGTGGTCCAGGTCCGCCGCCTTGTCACAGCGGACTCCACGGCCGATTGAGCTCGCCATCCAGCGTTGGGTGAGGACGGGTCGCTCCCGCTGTTCATCCTGGTGAGCGATACTTGACGAGCACAGTCGGCTAGACCGTCGTCTCTTCAAGGAGGACGCTTCCGACATGAAGGCCGTCGTGATGGCCGGAGGCGAAGGCACACGCCTTCGCCCCATGACCTCGAGTATGCCCAAGCCGCTCCTGCCGGTGGCCAATCGGCCGATCATGGAGCATGTGCTGAGGCTGCTCAAGCGGCATGGGCTCAGCGAAACCGTAGTCACCGTTCAGTTCTTGGCGTCGCTCGTCAAGAACTACTTCGGAGACGGCGAAGAGCTCGGAATGGAGCTCACCTATGCCAACGAGGAGAAGCCACTCGGCACCGCCGGCAGCGTGAAGAACGCTGAGGAGGCGCTGAAGGACGATGCCTTTCTCGTGATCTCCGGTGATGCTCTGACCGATTTCGACCTCACCGAGCTCATCAACTTCCACAAGGAAAAGGGCGCGCTCGTCACCGTATGTCTGACGCGTGTGCCCAACCCCCTCGAATTCGGCATCACGATTGTCGATGAAGAGGGCAAGGTGGAGCGGTTCCTGGAGAAGCCGACGTGGGGGCAGGTCTTCTCGGACACCGTGAACACGGGCATCTACGTCATGGAGCCCGAGGTCTTCGACTACGTCGAAGCCGATGTGCCCGTCGACTGGTCCGGTGACGTCTTCCCGCAGCTGATGAAGGAAGGCAAGCCGGTCTACGGCTACGTGGCCGAGGGGTACTGGGAGGACGTCGGCACCCACGAGAGCTATGTGAAGGCCCAGGCCGACGTGCTCGAGGGGAAGGTCGACGTCGAGCTCGACGGGTTCGAGATCTCGCCGGGAGTGTGGGTCGCCGAGGGCGCCGAAGTGCATCCCGACGCCGTGCTCCGCGGGCCGCTGTACATCGGCGACTACGCCAAGGTCGAAGCCGATGTGGAGATTCGCGAACACACCGTCGTGGGCTCCAACGTCGTCGTGAAGAGCGGGGCCTTCCTGCACAAGGCCGTCCTCCACGACAACGTCTACATCGGGCAGCACAGCAATCTGCGCGGCTGCGTCGTCGGGAAGAACACCGACATCATGCGGGCCGCCCGGATCGAGGACGGTGCCGTCATCGGCGACGAATGTCTCGTCGGTGAGGAATCGATCGTCCAGGGCAATGTGCGGGTCTATCCGTTCAAGACGATCGAGGCCGGCGCCTTCGTCAACACCTCGGTGATCTGGGAGTCGCGCGGGCAGGCCCACCTGTTCGGGGCCCGTGGCGTCTCCGGAATCCTCAACGTCGAGATCACTCCGGAGCTGGCCGTGCGGCTCGCGGGGGCGTACGCCACGACCCTGAAGAAGGGGTCCACCGTCACGACCGCCCGTGACCACTCCCGTGGCGCGCGGGCGCTGAAACGCGCCGTCATCTCCGCCTTGCAGGCCAGCGCCATCGACGTACGCGACCTGGAGAACGTGCCCCTGCCCGTGGCCCGGCAGCAGACCGCCAGAGGCAGCGCCGGCGGGATCATGATCCGGACGACACCCGGGGTACCGGACTCCGTCGACATCATGTTCTTCGACGAGCGCGGAGCCGACCTCTCGCAGGGCAGCCAGCGCAAGCTCGACCGCGTGTACGCACGTCAGGAGTACCGTCGCGCGTTCCCGGGCGAGATCGGGGATCTGCACTTCCCCTCCAGCGTCTTCGACTCGTACACCGGATCGCTGCTCAGGAACGTCGACATCACGGGGATCGCCGACGCGGGCCTCAAGGTCGTCGTCGACGCCTCCAACGGCAGTGCCGGGCTCGTGCTGCCCAGTCTCCTGGGGCGGCTCGGCGTCGACTCGCTGACCATCAACCCGGGGCTCGACGAGTCGCGGCCCACGGAGACCGCCGACGCACGACGGTCCGGGCTCGTCCGGCTCGGGGAGATCGTCGCCTCGGCACGGGCCGCCTTCGGCGTCCGGTTCGACCCGGTCGGCGAGCGGCTCTCGCTCGTCGACGAGAAGGGCCGGATCGTCGAGGACGACCGGGCGCTGCTCGTGATGCTCGACCTCGTGGCCGCCGATCGCCGCAGCGGACGCGTCGCGCTGCCCGTCACCACCACCCGGATCGCCGAGCAGGTCGCCGCGTACCACGGGACGCAGGTGGAGTGGACGACGACCTCGCCCGACGACCTCACCCGCGTGGGGCGCGACGACGGGACCATCTTCGGCGGCGACGGGCGCGGCGGATTCATCGTGCCCGAGTTCAGCAGCGTGTTCGACGGGACCGCCGCGTTCGTCCGGCTCATCGGTCTTGTCGCCCGGACCCAGCTGACCTTGAGCCAGATCGACGCGCGGATCCCGCGGGCGCACGTGCTCAAGCGGGACCTGGCGACCCCGTGGGCCGTCAAGGGACTCGTCATGCGGCGGGTCGTCGAGGAGGCCGGTGACCGGTTCGTGGACACCACGGACGGGGTACGGGTCGTCGAGGCCGACGGACGCTGGGTCATGGTGCTGCCCGACCCGGCCGAGGCCGTCACCCACCTGTGGGCCGAGGGCCCCGACGACGCCTCCGCACAGCAGCTCCTCGACGAGTGGACGGCCGTCGTGGACAGCGCCGGCCGCTGAGTCCTGGACGAGCCGGTCACCCTCCGGTGGAGCGGTGGCCGGTTCGTCCGTGGGGCCATTCGGAGGTAGCGGGCACGTCGTGCGACGATGTGCGGCATGCCGCAGCAGCCCCCCGTTCGGAGCAGCCCCAAGCGCCCCAGGCGCCCCGACGCGTCCATGTCGCTGCTGACGAACGTGATGGACCACAGCCTCGACGACGGGTACGCGGAGGCCGCGGCCCGCAAGCGGGCCCAGGGTCAGAGCGGGCTGCCGAAGACCCTGCGGGCGAAGCTGGGGCTCGCGGCGGGTCTGGTACTGGCCGCGCTGGTCGTCACCGTGGGGGCCGCGCAGGCCCGCATCGCGGCGCCGGTCGTGGCCAAGGAGCGCGAAGAGCTGATCGACCGCATCGACCAGGAGAGCGATTCCGCCGACCGGCTCGAGGGCCAGGTCGACTCGCTCCGCACCGACGTGGGGAACAAGCAGCGCGAGGCGCTGAAGAAGCACGGCGGTGAGCAGGGCGAGTTGGTGGGGATGCTGTCCGGGGCCGTCGCCGTGCACGGGCCGGGCGTCAAGCTCGTCGTCGACGACGCCAAATCCGCGCAGAGCGGCACCGGAGGACCTCGGGAGAGCGCGGACTTCTCCGACACGGGGCGGGTGCGCGACCGGGACATGCAGCGCGTCGTCAACGGCCTGTGGGAGTCCGGGGCCGAGGCCGTGAGCATCAACGGGCAGCGGCTCACCGCCCTGTCCGCCATCAGGGCCGCCGGTGACGCGATACTGGTCGACAACAAACCGCTGGTGCCGCCGTACACGGTGCTCGCGGTGGGGGACGGGCAGCGGCTGAGCACCCGGTTCCAGAACAGCTCCGACGGGTTGTACCTGCATGCCCTCACGGAGAACTTCGGGATCCGGAACAGCATTTCCACGCAGGACGACGTCAAGATTCCTGCCGCGCCCAGCGTGATCGTACGTACAGCACAGCCGAGAGCAGAGCAGAAGGGCACATCGTGATCGCCGTACTGGGCCTCGTCGTGGGAGTCGTGGTCGGGTTGTTCATCCGTCCCGAGGTTCCGGCGGTGGTGGAGCCTTATCTTCCGATCGCCGTCGTCGCGGCGCTCGACGCGGTGTTCGGCGGGCTGCGCGCCATGCTGGACGGGATCTTCGACGACAAGGTGTTCGTCGTGTCGTTCCTGTCGAACGTCGTCGTGGCCGCGCTGATCGTCTTCCTGGGCGACAAGTTGGGCGTGGGCGCGCAGCTGTCGACCGGCGTCGTGGTGGTGCTCGGCATCCGGATCTTCTCCAACGCCGCCGCCATCCGGCGGCACGTCTTCCGGGCGTGAGGCCGATGAATCCGGACGAGACTCCGCGGAACCCCGGGCCCGACGGGACGCCGGAGGGTGCCGAGCCCCCGTACCGGCTGCGCAAGGAGCTTCCGGCGGAAGTACGGGCGACCGCGCCGGACGAGGCATCCCTGCCGGAGCCGGCGGGCGAACCGCAGCTGACCGGCCGTCAGCGGCTGGTGAAGGGACTGTGGCCGCCGCGCGTGTCACGCGCTCAACTCACCGTCGCCGTGCTCTTGTTCGTCCTGGGCCTCGGACTCGCCATCCAGGTGCGGTCCAACAGTGACAACAGCGCGCTGCGCGGTGCGCGCCAGGAAGATCTTGTGCGCATCCTCGATGAACTCGATGACCGCACTCAGCGTCTGGAAGATGAGAAGCAAGGTCTCGAGGACCAGCGCACCGAGCTGGAGAACAGTTCGGACCAGGCCGAGGAGGCCCGTAAGCAGACGGTCGAGAAGGAACGTCAACTCGGCATTCTGGCGGGCACCGTGGCGGCGCAGGGCCCGGGGATCACGATGACCGTCAGGGACCCGAAGGGTGCCGTCGAGGCGGACATGCTGCTCGACGCGATCCAGGAGCTGCGGGCGGCCGGTGCCGAGGCGATCCAGGTGAACGGGGTGCGGGTCGTCGCGAACACGTACCTGACGGACGGAACCGGAGGGAAGGGGGTCAGCGTCGATGGACACAAGATCACTCAGCCGTACACCTTCAAGGTCATCGGCAAGCCGCAGGACCTCGAACCGGCCCTCAACATCCCCGGAGGTGTCGTGCAGACGCTGGAGAAGGAGCAGGCCACCGTGGAGGTGAGCCGTTCGGAGAAGATCGTTGTGGACGCCTTGCGAGCGGCGCGACAGCCTGATTACGCTCGGTCGTCCTCCCAGTGAGGCGTATGTGCATGGGGGATGTAGTGCGAGGGCATGAGCTTGCGGGGGGTCGGCGCACCGTAGGCGGGGTGCGTGGTGGAAACTGTTTGGCGGATACGGACGTTGTGAGGATGTCCGTGTTCGTGATGTACGCCGATGTGTGCAGTCAGGGTTCGTCCTGCCCCACGGGCGGGTCTGTTTCGGTCAAGGGGAATCGCCCGTGAAGTTGTTTGCGAAGTTGTTCGGCAAGAGCGCACGTGAGGATGGTCGTCACCGTGCGTCGCGCCAGGGAGACGTGCCGGAGACGCAGGTGGGCGAGCGCCCGCTGTTCCGGGACCAGGTCGGTGGTGACAATTCGGGCGGACAGGGCGCGTCGGCTGTTGACCCTGCCGGTTCCGGCCGCATAGGTTTCGGGGAACCGTCAACCTCAAGTACGGGTGGAGGGTTTGGCCCTGGCCCGTACGCGTCCCAAGCCCCCGCGGGGCAGCCGCGGCAGGAGGATCCGTCCATGTCGGCTCTGGTGTGTCAGAGGTGCGGGAACCGGAACGGCGAGAACAGCCGGTTCTGCTCCAACTGCGGTGCGCCGCTGCGGGGCGGGATGGCGGCCGAGGGGCCGTCGGAGACCACCTCCACGATCTCCATCTCCGGTCTCGAGTCCTACGACCCCGAGGCCACCGGTCAGACGCAGCTTCCGACCCTGTCGCCCGAGGCGCAGGCCGCGGTCGATGCCCTGCCTCTGGGCTCGGCGCTCCTGGTGGTTCGGCGCGGTCCGAACTCGGGCAGCCGCTTCCTCCTCGACGGCGAGCTGACCACGGCGGGCCGTCACCCGCAGAGCGACATCTTCCTGGACGACGTGACCGTGTCGCGCCGCCACGTGGAGTTCCGTCGCCTTCAGGACGGCTCGTTCACCGTCGCCGACGTCGGCAGCCTCAACGGCACGTACGTGAACCGTGAGCGCATCGACTCGGTGACGCTGAACAACGGCGACGAGGTGCAGATCGGCAAGTACCGGCTGGTCTTCTACGCGGCGACCCAGCGAGGTATCTGACCCACCAGCGAACCGTCAGGAAGGTCCATGCTTCACACACCGAGGGGCGGTGCCGGCAGCGGCACCGCCACCGCGGACAGTCGGCTGATGAGCATCGGCACCGTACTGAACGTGCTGCGCGACGAGTTTCCCGAAGTGACGATCTCCAAGATTCGGTTTCTGGAGTCGGAGGGGCTCATCGAGCCACAGCGGACGCCCTCGGGCTACCGCAAGTTCAGCCCGGAAGACGTCGAGCGACTCGCCCACGTCCTGCGGATGCAGCGGGACCACTACCTGCCGCTGAAGGTCATCAAGGAACAGCTCGACGCCCTGGAGCGGGGCGAGTCCCTGCCCGTGCCCGCGCCGGGGCGGCCCGGTGACGCGCTTGCGGACGAGAGCGGCGACGCTCCGACCGCCGCCCGCGTCGGCCGGGACGAGCTGCTCGCCGCCGCCGGGATCGACGAGGCGGAGCTCGACGAGTGGGAGTCCTACGGGCTCCTCGCTCAGTTGCCCGACGGCGGCTACGACGCCTCGGCGGTCCTGGTCGCCGAGCTGGTGGGCGAGCTCGGGCGGTTCGGCATCGGCCCGCGCCACCTGCGGGTCATGCGGGCCGCCGCGGACCGCGAGGCCGGTCTGGTGGACTCCGTCGTCGCTCCCCTGAAGGTGCACCGCAACCCGCAGACCAGGACGCTCGCGCAGGCGCGCGCCAAGGAGCTGGCGGGGCTCACGGTGAAGCTGCACGCGGCACTTGTGCAGACCGCCCTCGGGGTGCGTCTTCCCTGATCGCAGGGGCGGGTGAGCGCCGCCGGCCCGGCATGCGGCGCATGCCCGACTACCCAAACCTGCCGGGCACGTCCTAGGGTTGCTGTGTGAACGAGCTCGACGTCGTAGGTGTCCGGGTCGAAATGCCCTCCAACCAGCCGATCGTGCTCCTGCGTGAAGTGGGAGGCGACCGCTACCTCCCCATCTGGATCGGACCGGGGGAGGCGACGGCCATCGCCTTCGCCCAGCAGGGCATGGCCCCCGCGCGTCCGCTGACGCACGACCTCTTCAAGGACGTGCTGGAGGCGGTCGGACAGGAGCTCACGGAAGTACGCATCACGGACCTGCGGGAAGGCGTCTTCTACGCGGAGCTGGTCTTCGCGAGCGGGGTGGAGGTCAGTGCCCGCCCGTCGGACGCCATAGCCCTCGCGCTGCGCACCGGAACGCCGATCTTCGGCAGTGACGAGGTGCTGGACGACGCCGGGATCGCGATTCCGGACGAGCAGGAGGACGAAGTGGAGAAGTTCCGCGAGTTCCTCGACCAGATCTCGCCCGAAGATTTCGGGACGAACAGTCAGTGATCAGCAGATTGTGACCTGCGGGTCGTGAAGAGAGGCGGTCGCCTGATGGCGGCCGCCTCGGCGCATTCGGCTAGCCTTTCCCCGCGGTGGGGTACGGGAAACCACTCTTAGGGTGATTATCACTCGGCGTGGCGAGTGTGGCGTTCGTTGACGCACCCCCAGTGACTGCCTACCGTCGAGAAGGCAGGTCATAAGAGGAGGTCGGCGTGAGAAGCAGCGGCGACGGTACGGCTACGGGCGGTCCGTACACGTTTCACGGCAGCGCGGCCGATCACACTCCGCAGCGCCCGCAGGCGGTGCCTGTGGCGGCGGGAGCGGACGGCGACGCGACTTCCGAAGAGATCGGATACCGGGGACCGACCGCGTGCGCGGCGGCCGGAATCACCTATCGGCAGCTCGACTACTGGGCCAGAACCGGCCTGGTCGAGCCCAGTGTGCGGCCCGCGTACGGGTCCGGGACGCAGCGGCTCTACAGCTTCCGGGACGTCGTCGTCCTGAAGGTCGTGAAGCGGTTCCTCGACACGGGGGTGTCCCTGCAGAACATCCGGACCACGGTGCAGCATCTGCGGGAGCGGGGCTTCCGGGACCTGGAGCGCATGACCCTGATGAGCGACGGCGCCACCGTGTACGAGTGCACGTCGCCGGACGAGGTCCACGATCTGCTCCAGGGCGGGCAGGGGATCTTCGGCATCGCCGTGGGGGTCGTCTGGCGGGACGTGGAGAGCGCGCTGTCGCAGCTGCACGGGGAGCGGGTGGACACCGGCGAGACCATCGTCAGGACCAACCCCGCGGACGAACTCGCGAGGCGGCGCAACCGGGCCGTGTGACGGTCGTGCCGCCGCGTTGTCAGTGGCGTAGGGCAGCATCGGTGGTGTGAGAACCGCACCGACGATTCTGCATCTCGACATGGATGCCTTCTACGCCTCCGCGGAGCAGGCGGCGAAGCCCAGCCTGCGCGGGAAAGCGGTCGTCGTGGGCGGTCTCGGGCCGCGCGGGGTCGTGGCCACCGCCTCGTACGAGGCGCGGAGATTCGGGGTGCACTCCGCCATGCCGATGGGGCAGGCGCGGCGGCTCGCGCCGAACGCCGCGTACCTCGTGCCCCGGTTCCGGCTCTACCGGGAGATCAGCGAGCAGGTGATGGCCCTTCTGCGGGAGCTTTCGCCGCTGGTGGAGCCCCTGAGCCTCGACGAGGCGTTCGTCGATCTGGAGGCCGGTGAGAGGGCCTGGGACGCGCGTTCCGCGGAAGCCGTGGGGCTGAAGTTGCGCGGTGACATCAGGCGGGTGACCGGGCTGAGCGGATCCGTGGGGCTCGCCGTCTCCAAGATGCTCGCCAAGATCGCCTCCGAGGAGGCCAAGCCGGACGGGCTGCTGCTGATACCGCCGGGCACCGAGCGGCAGCTGCTGGGCCCGAAGTCCGTGCGGATCCTGCCGGGCGTCGGTCCTGCCACCGGGGACCATCTGCGCCGGGCCGGCATCCACACCGTCGAGGAGATCGCCGAGGCGGGCGAGGACGAGCTCGTACGGATGCTGGGGAAGGCCCACGGAAGCCATCTGTACGCGATGGCGCTCGCGCGGGACGAGCGGCCGGTCGTCGCCGAGCGGGACTCCAAGTCCGTCTCCGTCGAGGACACGTACGACGTCGACATCCATGACCGGGTGCGGGTCCGCATGGAGGTGCAGCGGCTCGCCGACCGGTGTGTGGAGCGGCTGCGGGCCGCCGGGAGGTCCGGGCGGACCGTGGTGCTGAAGGTGCGCAGATACGACTTCTCGACCCTGACGCGGTCCGAGACGCTGCGCGGGCCGACCGACGACCCCGGGGTGGTCCGGGAGGCCGCCGCACGGCTGCTCGAGGGTGTGGACACCACCGGGGGCGTGCGGCTGCTCGGAGTCGGGGTCACTGGGCTCGCCGATTTCACGCAGGAGGACCTGTTCGCGCAGGCCGCTGCGGCCGCCTCGGAGGAGGCGGCGACTGCGGGGGCCGTCGAGGAGGAGGCGGCTGCCGAAGCTACGGCCGAGGACGTCGTCGAGGAGCCGGCCGCGCGGCGGTGGATGGCGGGGCACGACGTGCGCCATGCCGAGTTCGGGCCCGGGTGGGTGCAGGGCAGTGGGCTCGGGCGGGTCACCGTGCGGTTCGAGACGCCCTACTCGGTCGAGCCGGGGCGGGTGCGGACGTTTTCCGTCGATGATCCGTCGCTGGAGGCCGCTGATCCGTTGCCGCTCGTCGACAGTGGTGTGCGGTCGGCGTCTGCCGGGTGAGGTGTGCGGGCGGGTGCGCGTGCGTCGTGGCCGGTCGCGCAGTTCCCAGCGCCCCTTACGGGGCTTCGGGGTCCGGGGTGCCCGCGATGTGGCCGAAGGTCAGGTCCGGTTCGGAGGGGGCAGAGATGTCGAGGCCGTAGTGGTGGTAGAGCTGGAGTTCCTGCTCGGGGGAGAGGTGGCGGCCCACGCCGAAGTCGGGGGCGTCCTTGATCAGGGAGCGTTCGAAGGGGACGCGCAGGGTGCCGTCCACCAGTTCGCTCGGCTCCAGGGGGACGAAGGCGTCCCGGCTGAACAGGCCGGTCCGTATGGCCGCCCACTCCGGAACGCCCGTGGCGTCGTCGAGGTAGACCTCGTCGATGGTGCCGATCTTCGTTCCGTTGCGGTCGAGCGCCTTGCGGCCGATCAGGTTGCGCGGATCGATGTCGGTCTGCACGGGCCCTCCAGCTGGTCGCAACTCGTCTGTAAGCACTACGAAAGAGCACATTCGAGAAGGCGGCCACTCGAAGCTGGTGCTCAAGTCGCCGCTGGTAGGCTGGCAAGCGGCTGCTGACCCCGTGCGGGAGAGTCCTCCGACCGTCGTCGGGGGGCGCCGAAGGAGCAAATCCTCCCCGGAATCTCTCAGGCCCCCGTACCGCACGGACGAGGTCACTCTGGAAAGCAGGGCGGGGTGCACGTTCCTCGCCCTCACCGACGGTGAAAGCCGGTGTGTCCTCGCGATCGTGCGGGGCGGCCGGTGAAGCTCTCAGGTTGAGATGACAGAGGGGGAGGCCGTCCGGGCACCAGCGCCGTGGTGCCCCTCGCAGGTCGTACTGACCAGGAGGCCTCCGCCATGACCGCCAACCGCATTCCGCTCGCGCAGCTGGAGCAGGGAATTCCCTTCGAACAGCGCCACATCGGTCCCGACGACGCAGCCCAGGCCAAGATGCTCGCGCAGGTCGGCTACGGCTCGCTCGACGAACTGACGGCGGCCGCGGTGCCGGACGTGATCAAGAGCGCCGAGGCGCTGGATCTGCCCGCGGCCCGCACCGAGGCCGAGGTGCTCGCCGAACTGCGCTCCCTCGCCGATCGCAACCAGGTCCTCGGATCGATGATCGGGCTCGGGTACTACGGGACCTTCACCCCGCCCGTCATCCTGCGCAACGTCATGGAGAACCCGTCCTGGTACACGGCCTACACGCCGTACCAGCCGGAGATCTCCCAGGGCCGCCTGGAGGCGCTCCTCAACTTCCAGACCATGGTCGCCGAGCTGACCGGGCTGCCGACCTCCGGCGCCTCGCTGCTCGACGAGGGCACGGCCGCCGCCGAGGCCATGGCGCTGTCGCGGCGCATCGGCAAGGTCAAGAACGGCGTGTACGTCGTCGACGCCGACGCGCTGCCGCAGACCGTCGCCGTGATCGAGACGCGGGCCGAGCCGACCGGCGTCGAGATCGTCGTCGCCGACCTGAGCGACGGCATCCCCGCCGAGATCGCCGAGCGCGGTGTCGTGGGCGTGCTCGTGCAGTACCCGGGTGCCTCCGGCGCCGTGCGGGACATCAAGCCCGTCATCGACCAGGCGCACGAGCTGGGCGCCGTCGTCACCGTCGCCGCCGACCTCCTCGCGCTGACGCTGCTGACCTCGCCCGGCGAGCTGGGCGCGGACATCGCCATCGGCACGACGCAGCGATTCGGTGTGCCGATGGGCTTCGGCGGACCGCACGCCGGATACATGGCCGTACAGGAGAAGTTCGCGCGGTCCCTCCCCGGACGCCTCGTCGGAGTCTCCGTCGACGCCGACGGCAACAAGGCGTACCGCCTCGCCCTCCAGACGCGTGAGCAGCACATCCGCCGGGAGAAGGCGACCAGCAACATCTGCACCGCGCAGGTGCTCCTCGCCGTCATGGCCGGCATGTACGCCGTCTACCACGGGCCCGACGGGCTGAAGGCCATCGCACGGCGCACCCACCGCTACGCCACCCTGCTGGCCGCAGGTCTGGCAGCGGGCGGCGTCGAGGTCGTGCACCAGGCGTACTTCGACACCGTCACCGTGCGGGTGCCGGGCAGGGCCGCCGCCGTGGTGAGCGCCGCGCGGGAGAACGGGGTGAACCTGCGGCTCGTCGACGCCGACCAGGTCTCGGTCGCCTGCGACGAGACCACCACCCGGGCCCAGCTGGGCATCGTCTGGGAGGCCTTCGGCGTCGAGGGCGCCGACCTCCAGGCGCTGGACGCCGCGACCGAGGACGCGCTGCCGGACGCGCGGCTGCGCGGCGACGCGTATCTGACCCACCCCGTCTTCCACCAGTACCGCTCCGAGACCGCGATGCTGCGCTACCTGCGCCGCCTCGCCGACCGCGACTACGCGCTGGACCGCGGCATGATCCCGCTCGGCTCCTGCACGATGAAGCTGAACGCGACGACGGAGATGGAGCCGGTCACCTGGCCCGAGTTCGGCCAGCTGCACCCCTTCGCGCCGGCCGAGCAGGCCCAGGGCTACCTCACGCTCATCCGTGAGCTGGAGGAGCGGCTCGCCGAGGTCACCGGATACGACAAGGTCTCCCTCCAGCCGAACGCCGGATCGCAGGGCGAACTCGCCGGGCTGCTCGCCGTACGCGCCTACCACCGGGCCAACGGCGACGACCAGCGGACCGTCTGCCTCATCCCGTCCTCGGCCCACGGCACCAACGCGGCGAGTGCGGTCATGGCCGGCATGAAGGTCGTCGTCGTCAAGACCGCCGACGACGGCGAGATCGACGTCGAGGACCTGCGCGCCAAGATCGAGCAGTACGCCGATCAGCTCGCCGTGCTCATGATCACGTACCCGTCGACGCACGGCGTGTTCGAGGAGCACGTCGCCGACATCTGCGGCGCCGTGCACGACGCCGGCGGTCAGGTGTACGTCGACGGCGCCAACCTCAACGCACTCGTGGGGCTCGCCAAGCCGGGGCACTTCGGCGGCGACGTCTCGCACCTGAACCTGCACAAGACGTTCTGCATCCCGCACGGTGGCGGCGGCCCGGGTGTCGGTCCGGTCGGTGTGCGCGCGCACCTGGCGCCGTACCTGCCGAACCACCCGCTGCAGCCGAGCGCCGGTCCCGAGACGGGGGTCGGGCCGATCTCCGCCGCGCCGTGGGGCTCCGCCGGGATCCTGCCGATCTCCTGGGCGTACGTCCGGCTCATGGGCGGCGAGGGGCTGAAGCGCGCCACCCAGGTGGCCGTGCTGTCGGCGAACTACATCGCCAAGCGGCTCGAACCGCACTTCCCGGTGCTGTACACCGGTCCCGGCGGGCTCGTCGCGCACGAGTGCATCATCGATCTGCGGCCGCTCAGCAAGGCCACCGGGGTCAGCGTCGACGACATCGCCAAGCGGCTCATCGACTACGGGTTCCACGCGCCGACCATGTCGTTCCCGGTCGCCGGGACGCTGATGATCGAGCCCACCGAGAGCGAGGACCTCATCGAGCTCGACCGGTTCTGCGACGCGATGATCGCGATTCGGGGCGAGATCGAGCGGGTCGCCTCCGGCGAGTGGCCGGCCGACGACAATCCCCTGCGGAACGCTCCGCACACGGCCGGGATGCTCGGCGGCGAGTGGGAGCACGCGTACAGCCGCGACGAGGGTGTCTTCCCGGCGGGGGTCGTGGCGTCCGACAAGTACTGGCCGCCGGTGCGGCGCATCGACCAGGCCTTCGGTGACCGGAACCTGGTGTGCTCGTGCCCGCCCATGGACGCCTACGAGGGGTGATCCGACGGGGGTTGCGCGGCAGGCCGTTGTCCGTGGCTGGTCGCGCAGCTCCCCGCGCCCCTTACGGGGCTTCAGGCCGCTGTCACCACCGTGCCCAAGGGGCGGTGCGGGGCGATGATCGTGCCGTTGGGGAGCAGCTCACCGGTGTCCTCGAAGAGGAGGACTCCGTTGCACAGGAGGCTCCAGCCCTGCTCCGGGTGGTGGGCCACTGGAAGGGCGGCTTCCCGGTCCGCGGAGTCTGCTGTCGGGCACGGTGACTGGTGCTGGCACATGGATGGGATCTTTCGCTGCGTAGTGATGTCGATGACGGTGCTGTCGCTGTCCGTGCTGCGGCGTGAAGGCGTATTCATGGCCGCACCCCCGTTTGTCGGTCGGTCGGAACCCAGTGTTGCCCTGTGGGCGTCAATCCGCAGGGATTTCGTAGCAGCGGTCCTCACAGGTTGGAGACGCGTCACCCGTGCGGACGGTTCAGCTCAACGGCACTGTCCCTTCGGGTGGTTCGGGGTGGCCGGATGGGGCTAGTCCGGCCGGGGCGGACGGGTACGGACAGGGCTGTGCCCCGCGACCGGACGGCGGGCGGTGCGGGGCACAGGTCTTCGGGCGGGTCGAGCGGGATGGTCTCCGGCCGCGTCAGGCGAGCAGGGTCGTGGCGCGCGCGGGTGTCAGCCGGTGGGTGAGTACCGGGAGCAACTCGGCGACGCGGTGCGGGCGGTGGGCGGCGATGCCGGGCGGGGCCGGCGCGAGCGGGACCAGGATGTCGTCGGCCGCCGGATGACCGGTCGCCGCGTCGGCGGTGTGGTCCCCGTGCAGCCACAGGGTGAGCATGTACAGCTCGGGCACCGAGAGCAGCCGGGGCTGGTAGTGCCTGGTCAGCGTCTCGGCCTGGCGCAGGGCGCGTTCGGTGGACGCGATGTAGGGGCCCTCGAAGAAGTGCGAGAAGGCCCAGCCGTCGGGGGTGAGCATGGTGTCGGCGGCGGCCACCGCCCGCTCCCCGGAGCGGATCAGGAATCGCCAGCCGGTGAGACGGGCACGCGAGGGGCCCGTGGTCTCGGTGATGTGGTCCAGGACGTGGACGGGAAGCGGGAGTTCGGGGCTCGCGGGTCCGTGGATGGCACGCAGTGACGGGGTGCGGGCCTCGCGGACGGCGGTGGGGGAGCCGAGAGCCGTGAGAACGGTGCGCAGGGCGGGCGCGGGGGCCGGAGGGACATGCAGCGGCATGGTGGGTCGCCTCTCATTCGACAGGCACATGGTGCTGGGGGCGGTGCGGGAGAGCGGACGGCGCTGTCTGCTGCTGGGGGCACGTGAGTACACAGAAGGTGCGTGGCGGGCCAGAGAGGGCGGGGGCATCGGCCTCGGGCGCCCACACTCTGTCTCGTTCGCGGAGTTTATACGACGTATGTTCACTCTATGTTTCGGCTACCAGATGCCGTGGCGCCGACAAGGGCTTAATCAGCCGCAGTTCTGGGGCTATTTTGCGGGTATTTCCCGCGGTTTCCGCGAGTGACCCTGCTGTGACCTCGATGTCTTTAGGTCAAGCGGTCGGCCGGTTCTCGTCGGCGTTTTTCACCAGATCCCGGCCCGGTGAATCTGCGCGGGGCCGCATGCCTAAGGAATGTGCCTCGGGGTAACTGCGTGGAGCGTACTGCCCCGCGGGCCCGAGCGGGGCGTTATCGATCACATTGCCTGGGCATCATCCACCGTGACATGCGGCCGGGTGGGCGGGCTGCCCATGCGAGGAGGGACGCTTCCATGGGGGAGAAGGTCGTTGCGGGGACGGTCGACATGGCTGACCGGCGGCGCTACCGGGACAAGCACAGGGAGTGTCTCGAGGGGCTCCAGAGGCTGCTGGACGAGAAGCGGTTCGACCGGCCCAAGAATCTCATGGGCCTGGAGATCGAGCTGAATCTCGCCGGGCCCGACGGACTGCCGAGAATGATGAATGCAGAAGTACTGGAGAGGATCGCGAGCCGCGATTTCCAGACGGAACTCGCCATGTTCAATCTCGAAGTCAATATCGCGCCGCACCGGCTCGGCGGGCGGGTGCTCGACCAGCTGGCGGAGGAGCTGCGGACCGGTCTCGGCTATGCGCACCGCAAAGCCAATGAGGTCGCTGCGGGAATCGTGATGATCGGCATTCTGCCGACGCTGAGCGCGGAGGACCTCGTCTCCGCGAACCTCTCGGACGTCGACCGCTACACCCTGCTCAACGACCAGATCGTGGCCGCGCGGGGCGAGGAGTTCTCCCTCGACATCGACGGCGTCGAGCGGCTGAGCTGCACTTCCGCGTCGATCGCCCCGGAGGCGGCGTGCACCTCGGTGCAGCTGCACCTCCAGGTCACACCGGGACGTTTCGCCGCTGTGTGGAACGCGGCGCAGGCGGTCGCCGCCGTGCAGATTGCACTCGGTGCCAATTCGCCGTTCCTGTTCGGGCGGGAGCTGTGGCGGGAGTCGCGGCCGCCGTTGTTCCAGCAGTCGACGGACACCCGGCCGCCTGAACTCGTCGCGCAAGGAGTACGGCCGCGGACCTGGTTCGGGGAGCGGTGGATCGATTCCGCGTACGACCTCTTCGAGGAGAATCTGCGCTTCTTCCCGCCGCTGTTGCCCCTGCTCGACGACGAACGGCCGCTGGAGGTCATCGAGAAGGGCGACACACCGAGCCTCGCCGAACTCGTGCTGCACAACGGCACCGTCTACCGCTGGAACCGGCCCGTGTACGGGGTGGCCGACGGGGTGCCGCACCTGCGGGTGGAGAACCGGGTGCTGCCGGCCGGGCCGACCGTCACCGACGTGATCGCCAACGCCGCCTTCTACTACGGCGTCGTACGGGCGCTCGCCGAGGACGCGCGGCCCGTGTGGTCGCGGCTCTCCTTCGACGCGGCATCCCGGAACTTCGACGCCGCCTGCCGGTACGGGATCGAGGCACGTCTGGAATGGCCGCGCCGGGGCCGGTTCGGCGGCACGGAGGAAGTGGCGGCCGTGGCGCTCGTCCAGGACGAACTGCTGCCGCTCGCGGCCGCCGGGCTCGACGCGTGGGGTGTCGAACCCGCCGACCGGGACTTCTACCTGGGGGTCATCGAGCAGCGCTGCGCCCTGCGGACGAACGGGGCGCAGTGGCAGGCGGCGACGTACCACCGGGCGCTGGAGAGCGGCCTCGCCCGGGACGCGGCGCTCGCGGCGACCACCCGTCGGTACGCCGAGCTGATGCACCTCGGTGAACCGGTCCACACCTGGCCCGTCGGACTGCCGGAGCCCGCCGTGCCGCTGCGCTGATCCGTCGGTGCGCTCAGTTGGTGCGGGCGCCGGCCTCCATGATGGCCTTCAGGATGACCTGCTGGATGTCGGCGGGGTCGCGGACCTGGTGGCCCGATCCGCCGGTGGCCTCGGCGATCTGCTCGATCTCGTCCTTGTCGGTGTTCGGACCGACGGCGATGCCGATCAGCGGCACGGGCTGCTCGGCGTCGGTCAGCGACTGCAGCTGCTGGACCAGGTTGCTGCGGGAGATCGAGCCGGGGTCCTCGTTCACGCCGTCGGTCACCACGACCACGGCGTTGAACTTGCCCTTCTTGTAGGAGGCCTTGGCGTCCTTGTAGGCGGCGAGCGTCGTGTCGTACAGGCCCGTCGCGCCGTCCGCCACCGGCTGCAGCGAGGCGAACGCGGCGGAGAGGCGCTCGCGCTGGGTGCCGGAGGCGGTGCGGTCGCCGAGGCGCGCGGTCGGGACCAGCTTCTTGTAGTCGCGATCGCCGTCCAGCTTGGTCGAGAACTCCCACAGGCCGATGTCGTCCTCGTCGGTGAAGGAGGTGGACAGGGCCGCCAGCATGGACGCCTTGGTCACCTCCATCCGGGACTCGGTGCGGCCCGGCGCCGGGTTCGCCATCGAGCCGGACGCGTCCACGACGACGAGGACGCGGGCGCTCTGCACCGTGATCGTCCACATGCCGAGCGTCTGCTCCAGCTGCTCGTCCGTGGCCGGTTCCGTGACGGCGTCGGCGTACGGCTGCGGGGCGCGGCCGCCGGCCCCCTCGGCGACCGACTTGTCGACCGAGTCGTCCTCGTTGCGGAATCCGTACTTGCTCAGGATCCGGTGGCCCTCGGAGGTGTTGAGCAGTGTCATGAAGCGGACGGCGGCGCGGCTCTCCTCCGTGCTCAGGGAGGACTCGTCGACCAGCGTGAAGGGGTAGTTCAGCTCCGGCGAGCCGTCCTTGGGGTAGAAGAGGTCGAGGGCGCCGGAGTCGCCCACCTCGGCGTTGTGCGCGAAGGCGGCCTGTTCGGAGAGGACCAGTGCCTCGTTGCGCTTCGGGTTTCCCCGCTCGGTGCCGGAGTCGTCACGGGCGACCGTGTCCATCAGCTGCCCGTCGCTGTCGGACGTCCGCTGGGAGAGGATCTTCGCCATGGCGGCGGCCTGGGTTCCGTCGTCACCCGACTTCGCCGAGGCCGCCGCGAGTCTGGTCAGCGCGAGCAGGCCCGTGGCGCTGCGGGCCGGATCGGCGGCGCCGAGACGGAGCTTGTTCTCCTGGAGGGCGGCGCCCGCCAGCTCCGTCCAGCTGTACTTGTTGTCGGGGAAGCCGAAGGACTTGGCGGCGGACGCGACCATGCCCACGCCGATCGGTGACGTGGCCACGGTGCCGGTCGGCGACACGCTCGTGGCCTTGTCGTTCTGCTCGACCCGCTTGATCCAGAGCTCCGCGTCCGGCACCCAGACCTGGAAGTCCTCGCCGCCCTTTCCGCTGCGCAGGCTGTCGGCGACCTTGTACGAGTCGCGGGCGGAGACGGCCACGTCGAGGCAGGACCCGTCCGAGGTCAGCTCCTGGTCCCTGGCGTGCGTGGCGGCGGCACGCAGCGCCGGGGCGATGTCCGGGGAGGCGGCCACGTCGAGATGGACCGTCTTTCCGCAGGAACCGCCCAGGCCGAGCAGATCGCTGCGGAGCGCCACGGCCGTGCCCGCCGCGACGACGAGGACCAGGGCCGTCGCGATCGCCACCGTGCGGCCGCGTGATCGCGGCCGGTGGTCGGCCGTGGCCGTCCCGTACTCGTCGGGCATGCTGCTGTGACGTCCCATGACGTTGGAGCCCCTCCCTGAGCCGTAAAGGCAGTTGCGATATAAGCGGTGAAGCAAGAGAGGGGAGCGGTTCGCCGGACTGCGGCGCCCCGTCCCCCTCGGCCTGTCGCGCGCGATCTTCGTACCTGCATTCGAGACCCTAGCGGGGCGACGTGAGGGATGAGGCGGGAATACACAACTAAGGCAGGTGTGCAGGTGGAACCAGGGGCGGTGGCCGGATCTTTTCCCGGCGAGCGGCTTTCACGACGATTCCTACGGGACGAGACGCTGCTCGTTCTGGGGCTTTCGCTCGGTGCGAGTGGCGTGTCCGCGCTGATCAGCTTTGTCGGATCGGTCACCAAACCGGGTGGTCTGAAGGACCAGGCGGCGACCCTCAACGCCTCGGCGGCTCCCGGGCGTCCGTGGCTGGATCTGGCGTGGCAATTGTTCGGGATCGCCAGTGCGCTCGTGCCCGTCGCGCTCGTCGCGCACCTCCTGCTCCGGGAGGGCGGAAGCCTGCGCACGATCGGCTTCGACCGGACCCGGCCGTGGTTCGACTCGGCGCGCGGCGCCGCGATCGCCGCCGTGATCGGCAGCTGCGGGATCGCCTTCTATCTGGCGGCCCGCGGGCTCGGGTTCAACCTCACCGTGGTGCCCGAGGCGCTGCCCGACGTGTGGTGGAAGTACCCGGTGCTGATCCTCTCGGCGGCGCAGAACGCCGTCCTCGAGGAGGTCATCGTCGTCGGCTACCTGCTGCGCAGGCTCGGCCAGTTGGGATGGACGCCCGGCACGGCGCTCGTCGCGTCGTCCGTGCTGCGCGGCTCGTACCACCTGTACCAGGGCATCGGCGGCTTCTTCGGGAACGTCGCGATGGGCGTCGTCTTCGCCTGTCTGTACCGGCGGTGGGGGCGGGTCGGGCCCCTGGTCGTGGCCCACACCCTGCTGGACGTCGGCGCGTTCGTCGGATACGCGCTGCTCGCGGGGAAGGCGGACTGGCTGCCCACCGCCTGACCGTGCCCGCCGTCCTGTCACCCCGGCCGTCCGGCACACGCCCTAGGGGCGGCTGTGGAGCTCGCCGTCGATCACCGTCACCGCTGATCCGGTGAGCAGCGTGCGCTCGCCGCGCAGGGCCACCCTGACCAGGCCGGTGCGGGCCGACGCCTGGAGGCCCGTCAGGTCGGTACGGCCGAGGCGTTCGGCCCAGAACGGGGCGAGCGCGGTGTGCGCGCTGCCGGTCACCGGGTCCTCGTCGACGCCGACGTTCGGGAAGAAGCAGCGGGACACGAAGTCGTAGCCCCGCGCCGGGTCCTCGGCGGGAGCGGTGGCGATGACACCGCGCGTGGAGTGCGCGCCGAGCGCCTTGAGGCCCGGGGCGAGCCCCAGGACCGTGCGCTCGTCGGGGAGTTCGACCAGCAGGTCGCCGACCGCGGGGCCGGTGTCGCGCACGGAGAGCGGCCGCGCGCCGAGCGCCTCGGCGAGGCCGTCGGGCACCGGCTCCTCGGTGAGCGGCGCGGTGGGGAAGTCCAGGGTGAGTGAACCGTCCTCGTTCGGGGCGGCCACGAGGACCCCGCTGAGAGTGGCGAACCGGACCGGCCCCTTCGTGGTTCCCGTGGAGTGCAGTACGTGCGCCGTCGCGAGGGTCGCGTGACCGCACATGGCCACTTCGGTGGCGGGCGTGAACCAGCGCAGGGCCCAGTCCGCGTCGCCGCCCTCGGGCAGCGGGTGCGCGAAGGCCGTCTCGGCGTGGTTGACCTCCCTGGCCACGTTCTGCAGCCAGGCGTCGTCGGGGAAGGCGTCGAGGAGCAGGACGCCCGCGGGGTTGCCGGCGAAGGGGCGGGAGCTGAAGGCGTCGACGATTCGAATGCGCATATCAGGGACGGTAAGGGACCTTGCCGAGCCTTCGCACGTCGCCTGACCTGCACGGACACGACCACAGTCGCCGACTGTTGCCAAACGAACTGTTCCGATATATCGTTGAGGCATCGCGATCGGTCAATGATCGCGGTCATAGAAAACCCCGATCAGTTGTGAAAGGACTGATTCCCATGCGTACCCACGGACACGACCACGGACATGGACACTACGGACCCGGCCATCACGAAGGCCGGCCCGGATTCGAGGAGCGGCGGGCGTTCGGGCCCTTCGGGCCGGGCTTCGGCCCCGGACCCGGCGGCCCCTGGGGCGGTCGCGGCGGACGCGGCGGCGGCCCGCGCGGCAGGGCCCGGCGCGGCGACGTGCGCGCCTCGATCCTGGCGCTGCTCAAGGACCGCTCGATGCACGGCTACGAGATGATCCAGGAGATCGCCGAGCGCAGCGGCGGCGCGTGGAAGCCGAGCCCCGGCTCCGTCTACCCCACGCTGCAGCTGCTGGAGGACGAGGGTCTGATCGCCAGCGCCAGTGAGGGCGGCAAGAAGCTGTTCTCACTGACCGACGCGGGCCGCACCGCCGCCGAGGAGGGCCCCGAGGCCCCCTGGGAGGAGGCCGGCCGAGGCGTCGACTGGGAGGCCATGAACGAGATCCGGCAGGCCGGTTTCGGCCTGATGGAGGCGTTCGGCCAGGTCTGGAAGACCGGCAGCAAGGGGCAGCGCGAGAAGGCCCTTGCCGTCATCAACGACGCGCGCAAGAAGCTGTACCTGATCCTCGCCGACGAGGACTGAGCCCCGTGCGGGCCCGGGCCGACGCCGGGGGCAGACAGTCGAAGAGGCGTCCCGTACGAGATGTGCGGGGCGCCTCTTCGTGTGCGTACGGACAGCCGCGTACAGGCATGCCTGCGGGTGCGTCTGCGGGTCCTGCGGGTGCGTCTGCGGGTACGGAGAAGGGTGGCGGCGTCAGGTCACCAGGCCGGCCAGCTTGCGCAGCGACTCGTTGAGCGCCGCCGTGGCCGAGTCCTTCAGCTTGCCCGCCATCAGGGAGACGGCCGCGCCCGTGAACTCGCCGTCGACGCGGACCGTCGTCGCGTCGCCGTCCGCGGTCAGGGTGTAGCGCGTGCCGACGTTCACGCCCATCGGGCCCTTGCCCCGGATCGCCAGCGTGCGGGCGTCCGCCAGGTCCTCGACGGTCCAGGTGACCTCGGCCGGGAAGCCCATCAGCTTCATGTTCTCCTCGAACTGGCCGCCCACCTCCAAGGACGTCGGGGGTCCCTTCGGGAAGCTGGTGTGGGTGGCGTTCCACTCTCCGTACACGGAGAGGTCGCTGAGCGTGGCCCAGACCTTCTCGGCCGGTGCCTCGATGCGTGCTTCCGCGCTGACTTCGGCCATGCGGCCACCCCTTACGAGTAGTGAGCCATGATGCGTCGTCGCGGAACGTAGCCGGGCGGCCTCGAACATTCAATACTGATGAACCGTCAGAAATGCGGGATCCGTGGACTCAGCCCATCAGCTGGATCTCCGCCGCGTCGAAGAGGTCGTACGCGCGCGGGTGCGGACCTTCGTCGTGGCAGTGCCAGGCGTCCCAGAACAGGTCCGCGGGCAGCGCGTCGTCCGGGGCGTACACCCGGTACACGTAGAGCCTGCCGTCCGTAGCGGGCAGGGCCACGAGCCAGCACCTGCTCTCCATGACTGTGACGGACGAGAGGCGCGGGGGGTGCGGTTGCGTTCGGGGAGCACCGCGGAAGAACTCACGCCCCTCCGGGTGGAACTCCGCGATGTCATCCGCAAGGAGGAGACGGCGCTCGTCCGTGCCCACCTTGTGTCGGACGCCAAGATGCTCCCCTCCGGGGATGCTCCGGTGCATCGGGGCTGATGAGGTGGGGTACGTGCAAAGTTCTCTCCCGTCCGGCGCCGACGCGTGCGGCCACCTCCCGACCGATCCCGACGACGCCCCGCTCAGCGACGAGCTGGCCCTGGTCGTCGCGGGGGCCCGGCGGCGCGCGGTGCGGGACGGGGACCGGCAGGTGGACTCCGCGCACCTGCTGCACTCCCTCCTGGAGACCGACCCGGACGTGCGCGCCGCCTTCGCCGACGGCGGGCAGGTCGCCCGGCTGCTCGGCTACCTCGTGCAGCGCAGCATCGGCTACGGACTCCAGTGGCAGGGAAGCGTGGAGGACTCCGGCGCCGTGCCCGTGGTGCGCGGTGGCGTTCCCGGCTGGTCGCCCGTCGCGGCCGCCGCCATGGAGGCAGGCACCCGGCGGGCCGTGGCGCGCGGTGACGAGCGGGCGCGCGGTGTCGACGTACTGGCCGCGCTGACGACGGACGAGGAGTCGCGGGCCGTGGAGGTGCTCGGCCGGGTCGGAGTGGACGTCGACGGGCTGCGCCGACGGCTGAACTGACCTGTTATGGACGGGTATCGAGGGATACCGGCGTCCGCGCCGTGAGACAGGGGTCATCGGGGGTGACGGTCATGACCGGCCCTGTCATGATGTGCCGATGCACGGGTCACAGGGATCTCAGGGCTCCACGGGGGCACAGGAGAGCAGGGGGCCGGCCGGGCGGGGTTTCGGGCTCGGGCTCGCCCTGGTCTCCGCGCTCGCCTTCGGCGGTTCGGGAGTCGCGGCCAAGCCGCTGATCGAGGCGGGGCTCGACTCGCTGTACGTGGTGTGGCTGCGGGTCGCCGGAGCCGCGCTCGTCATGCTGCCGGTCGCCTGGCGGCACCGCGCGCTGGTCCGCGAACGCCCGCTGCTGCTGGCCGGATTCGGGCTGCTCGCCGTCGCCGGTGTCCAGGCCTGCTACTTCGCCGCGCTCTCCCGCATCCCGGTCGGCGTCGCCCTGCTCATCGAGTACCTGGCGCCCGCGCTGGTGCTCGGCTGGGTGCGGTTCGTGCAGCGCAAGCCGGTGACCCGGGCCGCCGCGCTGGGCGTGGTCCTCGCCGTGGGCGGCCTCGCCTGCGTCGTCGAGGTCTGGTCGGGGCTCAGCTTCGACGTGCTCGGGCTGCTGCTCGCGCTCGGCGCAGCCTGCTGCCAGGTCGGCTACTTCGTCCTGTCCGACCAGGGCAGCGACGCCGACGCCCACGGGCGGGCCGTCCCCGATCCGCTCGGCGTGATCGCGTACGGGCTGCTGGTCGGCGCCGCGCTGCTCACCGTCATCGCCCGGCCCTGGGGCATGGACTGGTCGGTCCTCGCGGGCAGCGCCGACATGAACGGCACGGCCGTGCCCGCCTGGCTGCTGCTGTGCTGGATCGTGCTGCTCGCCACCGTCGTCGCGTACGTCACCGGGGTGGTCTCCGTGCGGCGGCTCTCGCCGCAGGTGGCCGGGGTGGTGGCCTGCCTGGAGGCGGTCATCGCGACCGTGCTCGCCTGGATCATGCTCGGGGAGCACCTCTCGGCGCCGCAGTTGTTCGGCGGTGCCGTGGTGCTGGTCGGGGCGTTCATCGCGCAGTCGTCGAAGACGGCCGCGCCGCCCGCGGCCGTCGAACCGGAAACGGTGTTGTCCTCCACGAAGAGTCCTGTCTAAGCTGCCGATCATGCATACGCACTGGCTGGTTCTTCCGCCGCCGACCGTCGGCTAGGGCCCTTTCCGGCACCTCGGTGGCACAGGGACGCGTGTACGCGCGTGATCGCCGCCGGGGCGGCTCGTCGGGCCCTGCGCGAGTGGTCGGTGTTCTCCCGGCTCGTCCCCGGGGCACGGCCGCTCGCTGACGACGGTCCGTGTCCTTCGGCCCCGTGATGTTTCCGGGGCCCGCCCTTTCGTGGAGAACCACGTGTCGAATGCTGTCCGGGCCGGCTCTGCCGCGCCCGCTGTCTCCGTGCTGCCCGCCGACGGCCGACTGCCGGTCGCCCGCGGCCTCGTGTATCTGGTCGTCGCCGGTCTCGCCTGGGGCACCGCGGGTGCCGCCGCCTCGCTCCTGTTCCGGGTGAGTGATCTCGGGGCCGGTGCCCTGTCGTTCTGGCGGTGCGCCGGAGGGTTTCTGCTGCTGCTCGCGGCACGCCTGCTGCGCGGTCCCGCGCCGCGCGCCGCGGTGCGGGAGCCGAGGGGGCGGGCGGCCGTCCGGCTCGGCGTCCTCGGGCTCTCGCTCGCCGTCTTCCAGACCGCCTACTTCGCCGCCGTGCAGGCGACGGGGCTCGCGGTCGGCACCGTCGTCACGCTCGGCGCCGGGCCCGTCCTGATCGCGGTGGGCGCGCGGGTCACGATGGGGGAGCGGCTCGGCGGGGGCGGACTGCTCGCCGTCGCCGGTGCGCTCGGCGGGCTCGCCGTCCTCGTCCTGGGCGGCGGAGGCGCGACGGTGCGGCCCACGGGTGTGCTCTGGGCGCTGGTGTCGGCGGCCGGGTACGCCGTGATGACGCTGCTCACCCGATGGTTCGGCCGTGACGGGCGAAGCGGGGACGGGCTCGGGACGACCGCGGGGACCTTCGCCGTCGCCACGGCCCTGCTGCTGCCGTTCGGGGCGGCCGCGGGATTCGTCCCGCACACGGATCGACTCCTCGCCACCGTCGCCCTGTTGGTGTACATGGCGTCGGTGCCGACCGCGCTCGCCTACGGCCTGTACTTCGCGGGCGCCGCCGTCGTGCGCTCCGCCACCGTGTCCGTGGTCATGCTGCTCGAACCGGTGGGCGCGGCGGTCATCGCCGTGACGCTGCTCGGCGAGGAGCTGACCGCGGCCACCGTCACGGGCACAGCCCTGATGCTGGTCGCGGTGGCGGGCCTCGCCGTCGCGGAGGCCCGCTCGGCCCGCTGAGGCTAGCTCTCCCGACGCCGCCGCTGTGCCGCGAGCGCGGCGGCGTCACGGGGCTCGCCGCGCTCGGCGAGCCCCCGGGCGATCCGGTCCTGGACCTCCTCGGGCTTGTGGCCCGCGTACTTGAACTTGGCGCGCACCTCGGTGACGTCCAGCCGGAGCCCCCGGATGCCGGAGAGCAGCCGCCCGTACGGGGCCTCGCCGACGGCCGCGGTGGCGGACATGCCCGGCGGCTGGAACCGCCCCACCTGGCGGTTGAGGAGCGCGGCCTTCTCCTCCGGGTCGTCCAGGATCCGCGCGGTGCAGCGGAGCTGGACGGCCGTGTAGACGCTGGTCGGCGTGCCGTGCTCGGGCGGGGTGCCGGGCAGCGCCTGCCACGGTCCCTGGACGAAGGCGTAGTCGTCGACGACGCTCAGCACCACCTCGGGATTCGCCTCCAGCGCGGGCCACATCGGGTTCGGGCGGGCCAGGTGGGCCACGACCTCGCCGTGCTCGCCGCGCCCGGCCTCGTACGCGAAGTGCATCGGCTGGACGAACGGGGGCTCGCCCGGCAGTCCGTTGACCGCGAGCTGGCCGAAGTCGTGCCCAGTGAGCCACTGCTGCCACTCGGTGTCGGTGCGTGCCGCGTCCCAGGGGTGGATCAGCATCACAGCTCCCGGAGGTAGTCCGGGACGTCGATGCCGGCGGCGAGGTCGGACGACGGGACCAGCGGGCCGTACCCCTTCTGGAGCGGGACCACGCCCGACCAGTGCGGCAGGTCCATGTCCTCCGGCTCGTCGTTCGGCCCGCCGGTGCGCAGCTTCGCCGAGACCTCCGCCAGATCGAGGCTCAGCACGGCGGTCGCGGCCAGCTCCTTGGCGTTGGCCGGGCGGGAGTCGGCGGCCCGGCCCGGGACCACGTGGTCGACGAGGGCGTCGAGCGCGCGCCGCTTCTCGTCCGCGTCCGTGACCTGGTGCGCCGTGCCGTGGATGACCACCGAGCGGTAGTTGATGGAGTGGTGGAAGGCCGAACGGGCCAGGACCAGGCCGTCGACATGCGTCACCGTCAGGCAGACCGCGAGACCCGGGTCCTGCTGTCCGGCCATGCGCAGCGGACGCGAACCGGTCGAGCCGTGCACGTAGAGGCGGTCGCCGACCCGGCCGTAGAGGGTGGGCAGTACCACCGGGGCGCCGTCGCGCACGAAGCCGAGATGGCACACGTACGCCTCGTCGAGTATCGCGTGCACCAGGGAGCGGTCGTACGAGGCGCGTTCCTTGGACCGGGTGGGAACGGTGCGGTCCGTGGGGGTGTAGGCGTCGGGCTGGGACTGCGACTGCTGCTCGGCGGCCGTGCTCATGTTGCGAACTCCATTGCACTAGTGCAAACTGCTGTTTGTGCTAGGAGAGTATCCGATCAGAGGGCGTCGCGCAGTGGAGATTTCCGCGAGCGTCGAGCAGGCGGTGGCCGACGGTGGCCTGGAGCCGGGACAACTGCTGCCGCCGATGCGGGAGTTGGCCGAGCGGCTCGGAGTGAATCCCAATACGGTCGCGGCCGCCTACCGGACCCTGCGCGAGCGCGGGGTCATCGAGACGGCCGGGCGGCGCGGCAGCCGGGTGCGACCGAAGCCCGGCATCACCGCCCGCGAGCACATCCGTGTGGACGTCCCGCCCGGAGTGCGGGACGTCTCCGACGGGAATCCGGACGTCGCGCTGCTGCCGAAACTGGCGGAGGTGTTCGCCGCGGCGGCCGCGGCCGGTGACGCCGACCCCGTGCTGTACGGCAGCGACTCGCTGGAGCCCGGGCTGGTGCGGCAGGCCCGTGCGGCGTTCGACGCGGACGGGGTGCCCGACGGTCCCGTCGCCGTGACGTCCGGGTCGCTCGACGCCATCGAGCGGGTCCTCGCCGTGCACCTCAGGGCCGGGGACGCGGTCGCCGTCGAGGATCCCGGGTGGGGCAGCATGCTCGATCTCGTGCCCGCGCTGGGGCTGCGGATCGTGCCGGTCGGCGTGGACGACGACGGACCGCTGCCGGACGACGTGGAGCGGGCGCTGCGCGAAGGTGCCCGGGCCGTCGTCGTGACCTGCCGGGCGCAGAATCCGACCGGGGCGGCCGTGAGTGCCGCGCGGGCGGCGGAGCTGCGCGCGGTCCTCGCCGGGTACGAGGACGTCCTGCTCGTGGAGGACGACCACGGTCACGGCATCGTCGATCTGCCGCTGCATCCGCTGGCCGGGGTCACCCGGCGCTGGGCCTTCGTGCGCTCGGTCGCCAAGGCGTACGGGCCCGACCTGCGGCTCGCCGTCCTCACCGGTGACGCCGGCACCGTCGACCGGGTCCGCGGGCGGCAGCGGCTCGGGCCCGGCTGGGTCAGCCGCCTCACGCAGCGCGCCGTGGCCGGGCTGTGGGCGAGCGGTGCCGTCGACGCGCGGGCCGTCGCCGCCTCGTACGGGGAGCGGCGGGACGCGTTGATCGCGGCGCTGGGGGAGCGCGGGGTCGTGGCGTACGGGCGCAGCGGGATGAACGTGTGGGTGCCGGTGCCGGACGAGACCGGGGCGGTGGCGCGGTTGTTGCATGCCGGGTGGGCGGTGGCGCCGGGGGCGCGGTTCCGGATCGGGGCCGGGCCCGGGGTGCGGATCACTGTTTCCCGGGTTCGGGTGGATGAGATCGGTGGGGTTGCGGAGGTGGTGGCCGCGGCGGTTCGGCCCGGGGGTGCGCGGCGGTATGGGTGAGCGGGTGGTACGGGTGTCGGCGGGGTTGCGTGGGGCTGGGCGGGGGTGCGGCCGGGGGCCGGGTCGGGGCTGGGGCCTGATGGGCGCTTGCCCCGCGCCGGGGGCCGCCTTGCCCACCCTGCCGCCCTTGGCGGCAGATTGCCCGAGGCGGTGGGGTGGAGCGGCAGATTGCCCAAGGCGGCGGGCGGGGTGATTAGCATCGGGGCATGTTGAACCTGGAGCGGTTGCGGGTGCTTGACGCGCTGGCTCGGTACGGATCGGTCAGTGGTGCCGCCGACGCGCTGCACGTCACCACCTCCGCGGTCTCGCAGCAGATGGCCAAGCTGGAGCGTGAGGCGGGCCAGCGGCTGCTCGCCAAGCACGGTCGCGGGGTGCGGCTCACCGACGCGGGGCGGCTGCTCGCCGACCACGCGGCCCGCATCCTGTCCCAGGTCGAACTGGCCCAGTCGGACTTGGAGGCGCAGCGCGGACAGGTCGTGGGTGAGCTGCGGATCTCGGCGTTCCCGACGGCGGCGCGCGGACTCTTCCCGCGGGCCCTGGCCGCGCTGCGCGCCGACCACCCCCAACTACGCGTCCGGTCGGAGGAGTTGGAGCCCGAGGCGGGCGTCGCGGGAGTGCTGCGCGGTGACCTCGACCTGGCCGTCGCCCTCGACTGGTACAACAAGCCGATGCCCCTGCCCGACGGGCTGGTGAAGGCGAGCATCATGGACGACCCCGCCGATGTCGCCCTGCACGTGGGCCACCCCCTCGCCGACCGCGCCGAGGTGGGCCTCGAGGAGTTCGCGGACGACGAGTGGATCACCTGGGGCGAGGGCGAGTTCTGCCACGAGTGGCTGATGTTCACGCTGCGGGCCAAGGGCATCGAGCCGCAGATCGTCCATCGCGCCGCCGAGACCCACACCCAGCTCGGTCTCGTGGCAGCCGGGTTGGGGGTGTGCGTCGCACCGCTGCTCGGACGCGACCCCGTGCCGGAAGGCGTGGTCACCGTGCCGGTGCGTCAGCAGGTGCGGCGCCATGTGTACGTGGCGTGGCGGGCGGACGCCGACCGCCGGCCTTCCATCACGGCGGCCGTCGGCGCCCTGCGCAAGGCCGGGGCCGACCTCGGTCGCGTCGCCGGGGTGTGAGGGGCCGGGCTACAGGTCGGCCAGTTTCCGGAAGTCCCACGAGGTGATCTTGTCCGGGGTCAGCCGCGCCCAGGCGTGCCGCCCGTCGTACACCATGGTGGGCAGACCGAAGTTCTTCTCCGCGAACCGGCCCTCCGGTGCGTCGAGTTCGGGGCACGGCTCGCCCGTGCGCGGGGACTCGCCGACGAACTCGATGCGGCCCGACAGCTCGACACCGCGCAGCTCGCCGTAGTCGTCGCCCGCGTCGACCACCACGGCGACCCGCCCGTCCGCCCGCAGATCGGCCCAGCGGCGGCTGCGCGCAAGGGAGTACAGCCACAGCGAACCGCCGTCCCACAGGAACCACAGCGGGCTGACGTGCGGGGTGCCGTCGGCCGACACCGTGGCCACCCGGCAGGTGCGCTGCTCCGCGAGGAAGGCGTCCCGCTCGTCGGGACTCATCATGATTCTGCGGCCCCTGCGCTGGGCGACGGTCATGGGTGCTCCTCCACAATTGCTGACGGTGCGTCAGAAAGGCAGCATGGGGGCTCTTCCCTCCGGGCGCAATGGTGGCTACTCTCCAGCAGCCCCCACGGAACCGGCACGGCGCACGGACAGCACCGACGACGCGCAGGGAGAATCATGCCGACACACGAGAAGCTGCTCGACCTGCTGGCCCCTGCCCACACCGTACTGCTCACCGTCGAGTGCCAGCAGGGCGTGGTCGGCACCGACAGCGCGCTGCCCGAACTCGCCGACGAGGCACGGAAGTCGGGGGCCCTCGTCCGGGTCGCGCGGCTGGTGGCCGCCGCCCACGCGAGCGGGGCGCAGGTCCTGCACGCGGTCGCGGAGCGCCGCCCCGACGGCCGCGGCGCGAACCGCAACGGCCGCCTCTTCCGCGCCGCCGAGCGCCTGCCCGTCCAGCAGCTCACCGGCAGCAGGGCGGTGCGGATCGCCCCGCCCATCGAGGTCGCCGACGAGGACCTCGTCGTACGGCGGCTGCACGGGCTCTCCCCGATCGCGGGCACGGACGTGGACCCGCTGCTGCGCAACCTCGGCTGCCGCACCCTCGTCGTCACCGGGGTCTCCGCGAACGTGGCCATACCGAACGCGGTCTTCGACGCCGTGAACCTCGGCTATGACGTCGTCGTTCCCGGGGACGCCATCGCCGGGGTGCCCTCCGACTACACCCCGGCGATGATCCGCAACACGCTCGCCCTGGTCGCCACCGTGACGACGACTCAGGACGTGCTCGCCGCGTGGAAGCGCCGCTGACGCCTTCGGCTCGCGGCGGTCGTGGACGGCCCGTCAGGCGAGGCTGATCGAGTCCCCGCTGACCTTGATCTGTTTCGCGGGCAGCGGCTGGGTCGCCGGCGGGTTCTTGACGCTGCCGTCCTCGATGGAGAACTTGCTGCCGTGGCACGGGCAGTCGATGGTGCCGCCCTCGACCTTCGTCACCTTGCAGCCCTGGTGCGTACAGGTGGCGGTGAACGCCTTGAACTCGCCCTTCTTGGGCTGGGTCACCACGACCCCCTGATCGGCGAAGATCTTGCCGCCGCCCTCCGGGATGTCCGAGGTCTTGGCGAGCGCGTCACCGCCGGCGGCCGACGCGTTGCCCGAGGGCTGCGACCCGCCGTCGTCGCCGGAGCCGCACGCGGTGAGCGCCGCGGCGATCCCGACCGCGCCGACCGCCGCGACGACGCTGCGGCGGCACGGGCCGGAAGCGGTGGGGCCGGAGGGGACGGAGGGATCGGTAGGGGCGGACTCCTGCGAAACGGTCATGCCGTCGGTTCCTTTCGATCGAGCGGGCCGGGTCCGTGGGGGGTTCCCACTCCGGTACGTGCGGTCGCCCCGGAGTGTTCAACGCCTCGCTGATCTCTTAACTCGGTCCCGCACCCGTCGATGTCACCCTCACCGGCCATGTCATCCCATCGGGGTACACGTCAGGGGTCCGCGGCACTTGCCTCCATTCCCTGACAGCTCCCGGACCGTGCGGGAGGCAGGGTGTCCATGCGGACGTGCTGTCAGGCCAGGTGGGCGGCGTGTGCGGGCCTTCTTCGCCGTGCGTTCGATGATCGGTCCGTTCGAGTTGTGAAAAGAAGACGCTGCCGAGGTCTTGCCGTTCTCTTGCCTCGACCCTTAAATCAAACCGCGAACTAAGTTGTTTTCTCTGGCCGTTGAAAACTTCCGGACACGGTAGGAGTGCGCTCCACTACGCCCGTCCATCCAGACGTGCGCTCACTTGGTGAAGGCTGCTTCGGGCCCTTTCACCCTCACCCCCGCACGGAGTGACACGCATGAGACACAGATCCTTGGGGATCGCGCTCGCCACGGCGGCGGCGCTGCTGACCATCCCCGCCCAGGCCTCGTCGGCGGCGGCCGCCGACACCCCGCTCTCCCAGGGCAAGACCGCCACGGCCTCCTCCACCGAGAACGGCGGGACGCCCGCGGCGTACGCCGTCGACGGTGACAACGGCACGCGCTGGTCGTCCGCGGCCACCGACTCCCAGTGGCTCCAGGTCGACCTGGGGGCGTCGGCGACGCTCAGCAAGGTCGTCCTCGACTGGGAGGCCGCGTACGCGAAGGACTACAAGATCCAGGTCTCCGACAACGGAAGCACCTGGAGCGACCTCAAGTCCGTCACCGGCTCCGACGGCGGCACCGACACCATCGACGTCTCCGGCTCGGGCCGGTACGTGCGCATGACCGGTGTCACCCGCGCCACCCAGTACGGCTACTCCCTCTGGGAGTTCCAGGTCTTCGGCAGTTCCGGCACCACCCCGCCGGCCGACGGCTGCTCGACCGCGAACGCCGCGAAGGGCCGCCCCGCGACCGCCTCCTCCACGGAGAACGGCGGCACCCCGGCCTCGGCCGCGTTCGACGGCGACACCGCCACCCGCTGGTCGTCCGCCGCCACCGACCCGCAGTGGGTCCAGGTCGACCTCGGCTCCTCGCAGAGCATCTGCAAGGTGGACCTCAACTGGGAGGCCGCGTACGCCAAGGCCTTCAAGATCCAGGCCTCCGCGGACGGGCAGAACTGGACGACCCTGAAGGACGTCACCGGCGCCACCGGCGGCACGACCTCGTACGACGTCAGCGGCACGGGCCGCTACCTGCGGATCTACGGGACCACCCGCGCCACCGGCTACGGCTACTCGCTGTGGGAGGTCGGGGTGCACACCGGCTCCGGCTCCACCACCCCGCCCGTCGAGGGCGGCGGGGACCTCGGCCCGAACGTCATCGTCGTGGACCCGAACACCGCGAACCTTCAGGGCAAGTTCGACCAGGTCTTCGCCCAGCAGGAGTCGAACCAGTTCGGCTCGCAGCGCTACCAGTTCCTGCTGAAGCCGGGAACGTACAACAACATCAACGCCCAACTCGGCTTCTACACCTCGATCTCCGGTCTCGGTCTCAACCCCGACGACACGAAGATCAACGGTGACGTCACGGTCGACGCGGGCTGGTTCAACGGCAACGCGACGCAGAACTTCTGGCGCTCCGCCGAGAACCTGTCCCTCAACCCGGTGAACGGCACCGACCGCTGGGCCGTGGCCCAGGCCGCCCCGTTCCGCCGCATCCACGTCACCGGCGGCCTCAACCTCGCGCCGAACGGCTACGGATGGGCCTCGGGCGGCTACATCGCCGACTCCAAGATCGACGGCACGGTCGGCCCGTACTCGCAGCAGCAGTGGTACACCCGTGACAGCTCGGTGGGCGGCTGGACCAACGGCGTCTGGAACATGACGTTCTCCGGTGTGCAGGGCGCCCCGGCGACCAACTTCGACACCGGCCCGTACACCACCCTCGACAACACCCCGGTCTCCCGCGAGAAGCCGTTCCTCTACCTTGACGGCAACGACTACAAGGTGTTCGTCCCGGCCAAGCGCACCAACGCACGCGGCGTCTCCTGGCCCGCGAACGCGGGCACCTCGCTCCCGCTGAGCCAGTTCTACGTCGTCAAGCCCGGCGCGACCGCGGCCACCATCAACCAGGCGCTGTCGCAGGGTCTGAACCTGCTGTTCACGCCCGGCGTCTACCACCTCGACCAGACCATCAACGTCAACCGCGCCAACACCGTGGTGCTCGGCCTCGGCCTCGCCACGATCGTCCCGGACAACGGCGTCGACGCCATGCACGTCGCCGACGTCGACGGCGTGAAGCTCGCGGGCTTCCTCATCGACGCGGGCGCCAAGAAGTCCGACACGCTGCTCCAGATCGGCGGCGCCAACGCGAGCGCCGACCACGCCGCGAACCCGACCTCCATGCAGGACGTGTTCATCCGGATCGGCGGCGCGGGCCCCGGCCTCGCCACCAACTCCGTGGTCGTCAACAGCGACGACGTGATCGTCGACCACACCTGGATCTGGCGTGCCGACCACGGCGACGGCGTCGGCTGGGAGACCAACCGCGCCGACTACGGACTCGTCGTGAACGGTGACGACGTCCTCGCCACCGGTCTGTTCGTGGAGCACTTCAACAAGTACGACGTGCTCTGGAACGGCGAACGCGGCCGCACGATCTTCTTCCAGAACGAGAAGGCGTACGACGCGCCGAACGCCGCCTCCATCACCCACGACGGCATCGTCGGCTACGCGGCCTACAAGGTGGCCGACACGGTGAACACCCACGAGGCGTGGGGCCTGGGCAGCTACTGCAACTTCACCTCGGACCCGAGCATCGTGCAGCAGCACGGCTTCCAGGTCCCGGTGAAGTCGGGCATCAAGCTGCACGACATCCAGGTCATCTCGCTCGGCGGCAAGGGGCAGTACGCCCACGTCGTCAACAACACCGGTGCCCCGACCTCGGGCACCAGCACCGTCCCGTCCAAGATCACGTCATTCCCGTAACCGTGATCCCGACGCACTGAAGCGTCCGTGCGGGGCACCCCGGCCAGGGGTGCCCCGCACGGGCATGCGTGGTGCCCGCCGCGGATCGTCAGCTCCGGCGGCGGCGCTGCCTGTGGGAGATCGCGAACACGCCCGCGCAGATGGCGGCCAGAGCGGCTCCGAAGGCGTACACCACGGTCGTACCGGTGTCGGCGAGATGGCCTCCGCCGCCGTGCTGCGGATGGCCGGTGGGCGGCACGCTTCGGGTCGGCCCGCCGGTCGGCGTGGGCGACGGCTCCGGCGTCGAAGAGTCCGTCGGACCGGGGGACCCGGTCGGGGACGGACTGTCGGTCGGGCTGGGAGAGTCCGTCGGCGACGGACTGTCGGTCGGGCTCGGTGAGTCGGTCGGGCTCGGTGAGTCGGTCGGCGACGGCGAGTCGGTGGGGCTCGGTGAGTCGGTCGGGCTGGGGGAGTCCGTCGGCGACGGGGTGACGACCGGGACCTCGGTGGAGCAGGCGTCCCCCACGCCGCGACGCGCCGCCGGCGACGCCGTGTCGGCGCAGCCGCCCCCTTCGGCGTCCGTGGTCACCGCGTTGCGCAGCGTCCCGTCCCCGTCCGCCGGGTCGTGCACGGTGACGCTGTAGACGATCGTGGCCGTGTCGCCCGGATCGAGATTCCCGGTCCAGTCGAGGTGGTCACCGGTGTGCGTGACGGCTCCGGTGGAGGCCATGGCGTCGTCGTTGTAGTCCGCGTCGTCCAGGACGCCGCTCAGATCGTCCGTGAGGCGTGCGGGCGTGTAGGGGCTGTTCCCGCTGTTCACCGCCTTCACCGTGTACGTCACCTTGTCGCCGGGCCCGGCCTTCGAGGGGGAGGCGGTCTTGGACAGGGTCAGACGCGGGTTCGGGGTGAACACCGGGACCGTGGCGCTGGACGGGTTCGAGGGGACCTCCGAGCCGCCGGGGCTGAGGCCCTGGGCGTTGGCCGTGTTCACGATCGTCCCGCGCGCGGCGTCGTCCTCGGTGACCACGTAGCTGCCGGTGCACTCCATGGAGGCGTCCGGGCCGCCGGCCGGGCCGAGTGTGGTGCGGGGGCACGCGATGTCCTGGACGAGCGGGTCGGCCACCGTGACCGAGGTCAGTTCCTCGGGCGAGGTGTTGGTGACCAGGAACTGGTAGGGGACGGTGTCGCCCACGTGGTACGGCGTGTGTGCCGGGGGCGGGGTGGAGGCCACCGACTTGACCAGGTTCAGACTGTCGAGACTGTCCACCGACCGGGCCTTCAGGCCCCGCAGCAGATGGGTGTCCGTGAGGCCGCCGGTCGATCCCGAGAAACCGAACTTGTAGGTCTTGGGCGCCGCGGTGGGCATCCGGCGGGTCAGGACCGTCTGGAAGCCCTTGCCGTCCTTGAAGTCGATCTCCACGGTCACCAGTGGCCGGAGCTCGGGGCTGACGGTCACCCGCGCGGTGCGCAGGGCCTGTTCGGGATCGTCGGTGGAGGCCCGCAGCGGTCCGGGCAGGTTCGACGTGTAGCCACCGGGCTTCGAGCTGTCCCGTACGAGCGTGCCGGCGAGGTAGCAGTATCCGTCCAGGCCCTGTCCGGGACCGCGCAGGGCGACGATGTCGGGCACGATGTTGAAGCCCTCCACGGGGGAGGCGCTCGAGTCCGTACAGCCCATGCCCCGGTTCTCGGCGTCGTTGGCGTAGTTGCCGTAGGCGTCCAGGCCGACGCCGAGGTAGCCGCCGTCGACCCCGGGCGTCAGATTGCGCTGGGCGTAGCCGAGAGAGCCGCCGTCCGCGCCCGCGGAGGTGAGGTCCACGGAGCCGTCGACCAGGAAGAAGCCGATGCCGTCCGCGCCGTTTCCGCCGTACTGGAACTGGTCGAACGTGACCTGAAGCCCGCCGTTGCCCGGCAGCGGCCGGTTGTAGAGCAGGCCGCCGCGCCGGTAGTTGCCCTGGTCCGTCAGCTGCAGCCAGCCCGGCGTGCGGCCGGCCTCGGGAACGGGCTGCGTCTGCTGGTCGGGGTCCGAGCAGGGCCCGGTGGCCGACTGGTCCGCCGGCGGTTCTTCCGTCGCGCCCGTCAGGCACACCGTGTTCAGCGGAATGAACCCCGGATCCATCACCGAGGTGCCGGTGAACGTCTCCTGCAGCAGGTCGGAGCCTCCCTCGGACGGGGCGGCGGCCAGCGAGGAGGCTGCGGGCAGGGCGGCCGCCACGGCGGCCAGCAGACATCCGGTGGCCGCGGCGCTCAGAGCGGCCCGCCGCCTGACGGGACGCTCGCCATCTGTTCTTCTGGTCATTTTCTGACGGTATGTAAGTTCTCTCCGCATCAATCGTCATGCGGGCGGGGTGCCTGCGCGGTCACCGGGCTGCCTCACCCCGGTGACCCGTCCGGCCCAACCCCGTCCGCTCGCTCGGCCCGCGGCGGCACAGGCGGCCCCGGGCACCCGCTCCCGCTTCGCGGAGGCGGGGCTGACTCCGTACGGATGGTTCTGCCCGTGTCTGGCACCGGAGGCGGCCGCGGCGGCTGATGATCGGAGCATGAGCCACGACATCACCTCGGTCATTCCCGCCCAGGACGCCGTACGCCGCCTGGAGGTACTCACCCTCGAAGAAGCCCACGACCTGCTGCGGCTGCTGCAACTGGTGGCGGGGGAGGGGCTGGAGGAACTGTCGGAGGAAGCGGGCTGGTTCGCCCGGGAGATCGCCGCACGGATCCCGTCGGAGAACTGAACCCGGCCTCCGTGCCTTCACGTGGGGAGACGAAGCGGAGAGCTACCTGCTGGAGACCTGGCCCCTGCCCGGGGGAGTCGCCGCTAGACCGGGTGCGCGGCGCGCGTGATCAGAGGCCCACGATGAGCTGGATGCAGACGATCTTCACGAGGATGGCGAGGGCGAAGAGGGTGGAGTATCCGGCGTTGACACGGCTGTCGGTGGCCCGGCCGTTGGCGTAGGCGAGGATCGCGGGGTTGCCGACGTAGCCGGCGAGCAGCCCCATGGTGCGTTCCCGGCTCTGGCCGAGGAGACGGGCGACCAGGATCATCAGGGCGTAGCTGACGACGGCTCCGATGGCCAGGACCGCGAGGAGCTTCAGCCCGAAGAGGGAGAAGGCGTTCTGCCGGAAGGAGTATCCGGAGGTGAGGCCGACGACCGCGAGGAAGAGCAGCAGGCCGATCTGCCGGAGGGTGAGGTTGGCGCGGGTGGGCAGCGTCCACACGAGGGGCCCGGTGCGGCGGCGCCAGCCGAGGATCATGCCCATCACGAGCGGTCCGGCACCGGTGCCGAGAGCCAGGGTGGTGCTGCCGAGGGTCAGCGACGGGATGCCGATGAGGAAGCCGAGGGCGAGACCGAGGCCGAGACTGACCGCGCTGACCTCGCTGACCCTGGTCTCGGTGTCGCCGAGGTAGGCGCTGACGGCCGGGGACTCCTCGCGGGGCATGACGACCCTGAGCCGGTCGTCGAGCTGGAGGACGAGATCGTCGTGGGCCAGCATGTCGAAGTCGCCGCGCCTGACCCGGCTGACGAGGGCGCCGTAGCGCTCCTTGAGACCCAGTTCGGCGACGGTGTGGCCGGCAAGGGCGGGGTCGGTGAGCAGGATGCGGCGGTAGTCGACCGTGTGACGGTCCTCGAGAAGGTCGTGCGCGGCGGGGACACCGAGATATGTGGCGGCGGCTTGGAGATCGTTCTCGCCGCCGACCAGGACGACCTGGTCGCCCGGGGCCAGGCGGTCGAGGGTGTGGGCGACGACGGTCTCGCCGCCGGCCGGGCGGAGTTCGGTCGCCATCACGCGCCGGCCGGCGATGCCCGGCACCTCGGCCCAGCGGGCGTCGCGGGTCACCTCCACCGTGCGGTAGACCAGCTTCGACGGAAGGCCGGAGTCGGGGTCGCGGCGGGCCTTCCACGTGCGGCGGGCGGCGATCGCCGCGACGAACACGATGGTGATGACGACGGCCAGGGGGTAACCGATCGCGTAGCCGACCGCCGGCTGGGCGGGGTCGTCGGACGCCGCCTGCGCGGCGGCGAGACCGGGAGTGGTGGTTCCGATGCCGGCGTAGCCGCCGGCGAGGAAGGGGCCGCTGATCCCGAAGCCCTGGTGGCCGACGAATCCGACCACGACCGCGGTGAGGGCGAGGGCCACGATCGCACCCGCCATCACGGCGAGCTGGCCGCGCAGTTCGCGGAAGAACGCCGGGCCCGACTCCAGGCCGACCGTGTAGACGTACAGGGCGAGTCCGAGAGCCGAGACGCCCGCGGGGACGGCCGGGCCGATGTCCGGATCCAGCGCCCCGACGAAGAGGCCCACGAACAGCACTCCCGCCGCGCCCAGCTTCACCGGTCCGAACCGGACCATGCCCAGCAGCGCACCCACCGTGATCACGGCGAAGACGGTCACCCACGGGTTGTCCGCGAAGAACTGCCACACGGCCGGGCCCTTCCCCTGCTGCGAAGCGCATGTGCCTGACCAGGTCATGATCTTTCAGACCGGGAAGGGCCGCCATTCGGACCGCGGGGAAGCCACCACCGACGAGCCGATCACGGTTCCTCACCGCCGGGGCCCGTGGCTGAGGCACGGTGGCTCGGCCGCTCCTCGCTCGCGATCACCCTCGGTTACTATGCTCACTCCATGCCGGAGGCCGGACGTACGAGGGCCGACCGTGGACCAGAGGGCTGAAGAGATGGGTGACCTGGGGACATGCTGAAAGAGGTCACCGCGACCCGCTACATCACGCCCCTGCGCGAGGGCGGCTCGCTGCCGGGACTCGTCGAGGCCGATGACCTGGGCACGTACGTCATGAAGTTCACCGGCGCGGGACAGGGCCGCAAGACGCTCGTCGCGGAAGTGATCTGCGGGCAGATCGCGCGGCGCCTCGGGTTCCGGGTGCCCGATCTGGTCACGCTCGACCTCGATCCGGTGATCGGCCTCGGCGAACCCGACACGGAGGTGCAGGGGCTGCTCAAGGGCAGCGGCGGCACCAACCTCGGGATGCGGTTCCTGCCGCGTGCGCTCGGCTTCGACCCGCTCGCGTACGCCGTCGACCCGGTCCAGGCGGGCCGGATCGTCTGGTTCGACGCGCTCATCAACAACGTCGACCGCTCCTGGCGCAATCCCAACATGCTCGTGTGGCAGGGCGAGTTGTGGCTCATCGACCACGGGGCGAGCATGATCTGGCACCACAACTGGCGCGGCGCCCCGGCCTGGGCCGGCAGGCCGTACGACGCCACCGACCACGCCCTCGCCCCCTTCGGCCCCGACGTCGCCGCGGCCGCCGCCGACCTCGCGCCGCGCGTCACCGAGGACCTGCTGGCCGAGGCCGCGGCCGACGTGCCCGACGTGTGGCTGACCGACGAGCCCGGGTTCGACGGCCCGGACGCCGTGCGCCGCGCGTACGTGGAGACCCTGCTCGAACGCGCCCCGGGCATTCACGAACGGATCGAGCTGCCGGAGCCCGCCGCGTCCGCGCCGCGGACCACCGGCTGGATCACGCACCGAGGAGCAGGACAGTGAGCACGCGCGACGCCCGTGACGTCTTCGAGTACGCCCTGCTGCGCGTGGTGCCCCGCGTCGAACGCGGCGAGATGATCAACGCCGGGGTCGTCGTGTACTGCCGCGCCCGGTCCTACGTCACCGCGCTCACCCATCTCGACGAGGCGCGGCTGCTCGCCCTCGACCCCGAGGCGGACGTGGCGGGCGTGCGGGCACTGCTCGGCGCCGTCGAGCGGCACTGCGCCGGGGGAGCCGGCGCCGGACAGGCCGGTGCGGACGACGCCGGGCGGCGCTACCGCTGGCTCGTCGCGCCGCGTTCGACCGTGGTGCAGCCGGGTCCCGTGCACACCGGTCTGACCAGCGATCCGGCCGCCGAGGCGGAGCGGCTGCTCACCCTTCTGGTGCGCTGAGTGATCAGGGGCACCCGGTGGGTACGTTGACACCGGGTGCCAGGACTTCTAGCGTCACACGCACAGGGTACTAAGCGGTTGCTCAGCGATTTCGCAGCCGAGCAGCCGACCTCTAGGGCGAGGAGACCGAAGAGCATGTCCACCACTGAGCAGCGCGTAGCGATCGTCACCGGAGCCGCGCGCGGCATCGGCGCCGCCACCGCGATCCGTCTGGCCGAAGAGGGCCGCGCCGTCGCCGTGATCGACCTCGACGAGGCCGCCTGCAAGGACACCGTCGAGAAGATCACCGCCGCCGGTGGCAAGGCCCTCGCCGTGGGCTGCGACGTGTCCGACGAGGCGCAGGTCGAGGCCGCCGTCGCGCGCATCGCCGAGGAGCTCGGCGCCCCGACCATCCTGGTCAACAACGCGGGCGTGCTCCGCGACAACCTGCTGTTCAAGATGAGCGCCCTGGACTGGGACACCGTCATGAACGTGCACCTGCGTGGCGCGTTCCTGATGTCGAAGGCCGTCCAGAAGCACATGGTGGACGCCAAGTTCGGCCGCATCGTCAACCTGTCGTCGTCCTCGGCGCTCGGCAACCGCGGCCAGGTCAACTACTCCGCCGCCAAGGCCGGTCTGCAGGGCTTCACCAAGACCCTCGCCAAGGAGCTCGGCAAGTTCGGCGTCACCGCCAACTCCGTCGCCCCGGGCTTCATCGTCACCGAGATGACCAAGGCCACCGCCGACCGCGTCGGCATGGGCTTCGAGGACTTCCAGGCGGCCGCCGCCACCCAGATCCCCGTGCAGCGCGTGGGCCGTCCCGAGGACATCGCCAACGCCATCGCCTTCTTCACCGGCGAGGCGGCCGGCTTCGTCTCCGGTCAGGTCATGTACGTGGCCGGCGGACCGCTCAACTAAGTCTGGGGACAACGGACATGACTGCTGAACTCTCGGGCAAGGTAGCCCTCGTCACCGGCGCCAGCCGGGGCATCGGCTACGGCATCGCCGAGGCGCTCGTCGCGCGCGGCGACCGGGTCTGCATCACCGGCCGCGGTGAGGACGCGCTCAAGGAGGCCGTGGAGAAGCTCGGTTCCGACCGCGCGATCTACGTGGCGGGCAAGGCGCACGACGAGGCGCACCAGGCCGCCGCCGTCGAGCGCACCATGGAGGCTTTCGGCCGCGTCGACTTCCTCGTCAACAACGCCGGTACGAACCCCGTGTTCGGCCCGATCGCCGAACTCGACCTGAACGTCGCGAGGAAGGTCTTCGAGACGAACGTCGTCTCGGCGCTCGGCTTCGCCCAGCAGACGTACAGGGCGTGGCAGAAGGAGAACGGCGGAGCGATCGTCAACATCGCCTCCGTCGCCGGAGTCTCCGCCTCGCCGTTCATCGGCGCGTACGGCATCAGCAAGGCCGCCATGGTCAACCTCACGCTTCAGCTGGCGCACGAGTTCGCGCCGAAGGTGCGGGTCAACTCGATCGCTCCGGCGGTCGTGAAGACCAAGTTCGCCCAGGCGCTCTACGAGGGCCGGGAGGCCGAGGCCGCGGCCGCCTACCCGCTGGGCCGGCTCGGCGTGCCGGATGACATCGGCGGCGCCGCCGCGTTCCTCACCTCGTCCCAGTCGGACTGGATCACGGGGCAGACGCTCGTCGTCGACGGCGGCATCTTCCTCAACGCCGGCGTCTCCTGACGCGGCAGATTGCGGGCGTCATCAGACAATTTTCCCGCAGCTCAAGTGCCCCGGTAGATCAGGTAGTTGATCTGCCGGGGCTCTGCGATATGGTCGGCCGATCCCATGGCATGGCCGATCGAGGAGCGTGCGCGTGTTCAGACGGTTGCTTGCCCCCCGCGTGTTGGCGGCGACTACGTTCATCACCCTGCTGGCCGGATGCGGGGTGGTGAACGCGAGCGACTCCGAGGACGAGGATCCGATCGTGGTGGGTACCACCAGTGCACCGAGCACGCTGGATCCCGCCGCGTCCTGGGACGGCTCGTGGGAGCTGTTCCGGAACGTGTACCAGACGCTCGTCGCCTTCCCCTCGGGCGCCGCCCAGCCGAAGGCCGACGCGGCCGAATGCTCCTTCAAGGGCAACGGGAACACCGTCTACCACTGCCGGCTGCGGGAGGACATGACGTTCTCCGACGGGGACACCCTCGACGCCGCCGCCGTGAAGTACTCCATCGACCGGATCCGGACGATCGGGGTCAAGGGCGGTCCCGAAGGGCTGCTCGGCAGTCTCGACCGCGTCACGACCGAGGGCGACCGTGATGTGACGTTTCACCTGAAGAAGGCCGACGCCACGTTCCCGTACGTGCTCGCGACCCCGGCCATGTCGATCGTCGACCCCGACGACTATCCGGCCAAGTCCGTGCGCAAGGACCGGGAGGTGTCCGGCTCGGGGCCGTACGCGCTCAAGTCCTACAGCCCCGGCGACAAGGCCGAGCTGGTCAAGAACGACTCGTACAAGGGCTTCGCGGACCGCAAGAACAGCGCCGTGACGATCCGCTACTTCACGTCGTCGTCCGACATGGTCGCCGCCCTGCGGGCGAAGAAGATCGACGCCACCTTCCGCGGCCTCGCCGCCTCCGACGCGGTGAAGCTCCAGGACAAGAAGAACGAGAAGGAGCTCCAGCTCGTCGAGGGCGCCGGTATGGAGACCAGCTATCTGGTCTTCAATCCCAAGGATCCATGGGCGGGGAAGAAGGCGGTGCGCCAGGCCGTCGCCCAGATCGTCGACCGCGGCGCCATCGCCCACTCGGTGTACCAGGACACCGTCACCCCGCTCTACTCCATGGTCCCGGCGGGGCTCGTCGGGCACACCACCGACTTCTTCAACGACTACGGCGACCCGAGCGCGGCCAAGGCCGCGCAGATCCTCTCCAGGGCGGGCATCCACGCGCCCGTGCCGCTCACCCTCTGGTACACCACGGACCGGTACGGATCGGCGACAAAGCCCGAGTTCGAGGAGCTGAAGCGGCAGCTGGAGGCGTCCAAGCTGTTCGAGGTGAAGCTGGAGAGCCGGCCCTGGAACACGTTCGAGGCCGGGTACCGCAAGGGCGAGTACCCGGTGTTCGGGCGCGGCTGGTTCCCCGACTTCCCCGACGCGGACAACTTCATCGCGCCCTTCGTGGGCCGGGAGAACGCGGTCGGTACGCCGTACATCTCGCCGGAGATCACCGACGAGCTGCTGCCGCAGTCGCGCCGGGAGAGCGACCGCGGCGCGGTGGTGCGGCAGTTCGCACGGGCCCAGCAGATCATGGCCGAGGACGTCCGGCTCCTGCCGCTGTGGCAGGGCAAGCAGTACATCGCCGCGAGCGAGGAGATCGCCGGTGGCGAGCGGGCCCTCGACCCGTCGACGATCATGTTGATGTGGGAGCTGGAGCGCAAGACCAGCTGGTGAGCGGGGGGCCGGCCCGGATTGTCAGTGGCCGCCGGTAGGTTCTTGGGTGTCGATGCGGCCGCGCGTGTCATGACGGCGCGCGCGGCCGTGCAAGTGCTCGTACCCCGGAGGTTGTTGACGTGACCGACACCGCGATGCTGCCCGAGTCCTGGCGCGGCGTCCTCGGCGAGGAGCTCCAGAAGCCCTACTTCAAGGAGCTCACCGAGTTCGTCGAGGAGGAGCGCGCCCGGGGTCCCGTCTACCCGCCGCGTGACCAGGTCTTCGCCGCGCTCGACGCCACGCCGTACGACCGGGTCAAGGTCCTCGTCCTCGGCCAGGACCCCTACCACGGCGAGGGCCAGGGGCACGGCCTGTGCTTCTCGGTGCGCCCCGGGGTGAAGACACCGCCCTCGCTGCGCAACATCTACAAGGAGATGCAGGCCGAGCTCGGCACCCCCATTCCGGACAACGGCTATCTGATGCCGTGGGCCCAGCAGGGCGTGCTGCTGCTGAACGCCGTGCTCACGGTGCGGGCGGGCGAGGCCAACTCGCACAAGGGCAAGGGCTGGGAGAAGTTCACGGACGCCGTGATCCGCTCCGTCGCCGACCGGCCCGACCCGGCGGTCTTCGTGCTGTGGGGCAATTACGCGCAGAAGAAGCTCCCGCTCATCGACACCGACCGGCACATCGTCGTGAAGGGCGCGCACCCCTCGCCGCTGTCCGCGAAGAAGTTCTTCGGCTCGCAGCCCTTCACGCAGATCAACGAGGCGGTGGCGGCCCAGGGCCACGAGCCGATCGACTGGCGCATCCCGGACCTCGGCTGAGGCCGCGCCTGCCCTGGATCGCCGTCGGCGGCGGCTAGCGTCGGAAGCCGTGACCGGTGGGCGAGCCGGTTTCCGAGCTTGGAGGCACCAGTGGCACAGCAGCGCGAGCAGGCGGCGGACGACGCGCTGCCCACCCGGATCGGGCAGCTGGTCATGCTGCACCACGCCGGAGACCGCGAAGAGGCGAGGGACCGCCTCCTCGGTCTGTGGGCGGAGCTGGGCGAGGAAGGCGACCCGCTGCACCGCTGCACGCTCGCGCACTACCTGGCCCGCACCCAGACGGATCCGTCCGACGAACTGGCTTGGGACCTACGGGCGTTGACGGCCGCCGACTCCTGCGGCGAGCCTCGATCGGCGGCGCTGCGGGCCCTGTACCCGTCGCTGCACCTGAGCCTTGCGGGCGACTACGTGAAGCTGGGCCGCCCCGGCGCGGCCCGCGGCCAGCTGACCCGGGCACGCGCCGCGTCCGCCGCGCTCGGGGGAGCGGCGGACGACGGACACGCGGTCGGGGTACGGGCCGCGCTGATGCGCCTCGACCGGGAGGTGGCGGGACTGCCGGGCGACGACGGCAACAGCGACGACGGCGAGGGCGGGGGACACGGCAGGCCCGGCGGTGAGCCGCTCGGGCCGCCGCGGACCGGCTCGTGAGGGGAACAGGACCCGACCAGGGGGATCAACTGCCGTACGTGTCCTTGCAGATGGTCGCCTGAGGGCTGTCCGGGGACCAGCCGCCGTACTGGCGGCCGAGGGCGCAGACGTCGGTCTTCGGCGGCGCGGGGACGGCCGGGCGCTCGATCCGTGGCGCACGGGTGTGCGGGGGCGCCACGGTGTCCGGCGCCTTGCGCGGTGCCGGTACGGCGCGGCGCACGGGGGCGCGGGGTGGCTCGGCGGGCCGCTGGGCGGCGGGGGAGCGGTGGGGTGACGGTTCGGACCGCTGCAGGGCCTCGCGGGCGGGGCCCTGGACGAGCGGCCGGTCGTCGGCGTGGCCCTCCGGGCGTGGCGCGGGAGCCGTGGCGGACGGGGTGGGCACGGCCGGAGCGGGCGGCGCATGGACGCTCACACATCCCGAGGCGGTGGCGGCGGTGACGGCCGCGGCCGCCGCCGTCAGCAGAAGCGTGGCTGAGCTGGTGGTTCTGAGCACCCGCGCCACTCTGGCGGACCGCGGGGCGACGAGGGAACCGTTATCGGCGAGGTTGCCCCACACGGGTGATGGAGCGCGCCGGGGCGGACGGGTGGAGCGTGCCGTCCCCGCCGTATGCTGCCCAGACGCACACGACGGGGACGCACACAGAGGAGTACGGGACGTGAAGGTCGGCTGCATCGGACTCGGCGACATCGCCCAGAAGGCCTATCTGCCCGTGCTCGCCGCACAGCCCGGCATCGAACTGCATCTGCAGACCCGCACCGCCGCGACCCTCACCCGCGTCGCCGAGCAGTACCGGGTTCCGGTCGCCCAGCGCCACTCCGACCTGGACGCGCTCCTCGCGCAGGGGCTCGACGCCGCGTTCGTGCACGCGCCGACGGCCGTGCACCCCGAGATCGTGACGCGGCTGCTCGAAGCCGGTGTGCCGACCTACGTCGACAAGCCCCTCGCCTACGAACTCGACGCGTCGGTACGCCTGGTGGAGCTCGCCGAGGAGCGCGGGGTCAGCCTCGCCGTCGGCTTCAACCGGCGTTACGCGCCCGGGTACGCGCAGTGCGTGGAGCATCCTCGCGAGCTGATCCTGATGCAGAAGAACCGGGTCGGGCTCCCCGAGGAGCCGCGCACGATGATCCTGGACGACTTCATCCACGTCGTGGACACCCTGCGCTTCCTGGTGCCCGGCACGATCGACGACGTCACCGTCCGCGCCCGGGTCGAGGACGGTCTGCTGCACCATGTCGTGCTGCAGCTCGCCGGGGACGGATTCACCGCGCTCGGGGTGATGAACCGGCTCAGCGGATCCACCGAGGAGATCCTCGAGGTCTCCGGGCAGGACACCAAGCGGCAGGTCCTCAATCTCGCCGATGTGGTCGATCACAAGGGGCAGCCGTCGGTGCGGCGGCGGGGGGACTGGGTGCCGGTGGCTCGGCAGCGGGGGATCGAGCAGGTGGCGCTGGCGTTCCTGGATGCCGTGCGGGCCGGGAAGGTCGTCAGCGGACGGGATGCGCTGGCCACGCATGAGTTGTGCGAGCAGGTGGTGCGGGGCGTTCTGCTCTGAGTCGGCTCCGTCGTTGGCGGCCGCGGCTTTCGTCGTGGCTGGTCGCGCAGTTCCCCGCGCCCCTGAGATGCGCACTTCGTGCGGCATCTCATCAAGAGGAGCGCCGCCTCAGGGGCGGCGCGGG
>NZ_JBEOYI010000042.1:0-45820 GCF_040297005.1 Streptomyces sp. NPDC001904
CGGGGTATCAACATATCTGGCGTTGATTTTTGGCACGCTGTTGAGTTCTCAAGGAACGGACGCTTCCTTTGTACTCACCCTCTCGGGCTTTCCTCTGGGCGCTTCCCTTCGGTATTTTGCGTTTCCGACTCTATCAGACCGTTTCACCGGCCGATTTCCTCGGGGTCTTGCTTCGCTTTCCAGGAATTCGCTTTCGCGCTTTCCCTTCCGGCGGCCGTAACTCTAGCAGTCTTTTTTCGCCCCTCGGACCACACCCATGCACGCACAGGTCTAGACCACATGTAGGGTTCGACTCTTAGAGGCCGCAGGAGTCGGGTACTCGTTGGCACCTCGTGCTCCCAGGCGGAGGTACGACAGTACATGGGGCGCCGCGCGCGGTGCAAATCGTTTGCGGGGTGCCTCTACATCAGCCAACCGGTACCTCTCGTGCGGAACCGGGACTTTTTATGACTTACGCTTCGAAACGGTACGTCGTCCAGGACAGGCAGTGACGGCGACCATCGATCTCCACCCCCTGGGAGGCTTGCCATGACCGATGTGACGTCCCCGCTTGCAGGACGCGCCATTGGGCTCTCCGCCGTTCCTGACCCGGTCTTCTCCGGTGCGATGGTCGGACCCGGCACCGCCATCGACCCCGTGCGCGAGCCCTCCGAGGCCGTCGCTCCCGTCAACGGCATCGTCGTGTCCCTGCACCCGCACGCCTTCGTCGTCGTGGACGAAGAGGGGCACGGCGTGCTGACGCACCTGGGCATCGACACCGTGCAGCTCAACGGCGAGGGCTTCGAGCTGCTCGTCAACAAGGGGGACACCGTGACGCGCGGCCAGGCCGTGGTGCGCTGGGACCCCGCCGCCGTCGAGGCCGCGGGCAAGTCGCCGGTCTGCCCCGTCGTCGCGCTCGAGGCCACCGCCGAGTCGCTCTCCGACGTCGTCGAGTCCGGCGACCTCACGGCGGGCGCAGCACTGTTCGGCTGGAAGTAACAGTGCGCCGTCACTGACGGCCGGCAGGACAACCATCGCGGCGGCACGGCCGCCGCACTATCGGAGACGGGTGAGATGGAGACAACGCTGCGAGGCGTCGGCGTGAGCCACGGTGTGGCGATCGGCGAGGTTCGGCACATGGGGACGGCGGTGCTCGAACCGCCGGCCAAGCAGATTGCGGCGGACGAGGCGGAGCGCGAGCAGGGGCGCGCCCGCCAGGCCGTCGAAGCTGTCGCGGCCGACCTGATTGCGCGCGGCAATCTGGCCGGCGGCGAGGCACAGGCCGTGCTCGAGGCCCAGGCCATGATCGCTCAGGACCCCGAGCTGATCGCCGACGTCGACCGTCGTATCGCGGTCGGCAGCACGGCCGAGCGCGGGATCTACGACGCCTTCTCGCACTATCGCGAGCTGCTGGCCGGTGCCGGTGAGTACATGGCCGGTCGTGTGGCCGACCTCGACGACGTGCGGAACCGCATCGTCGCGCGGCTGCTCGGTGTGCCGATGCCGGGCGTCCCGGACAGCGACAAGCCGTACGTCCTCATCGCCCGGGACCTGGCGCCTGCGGACACCGCGCTGCTGGACCCCGCGCTCGTGCTCGGCTTCGTCACGGAGGAGGGCGGACCGACCAGCCACAGCGCCATCCTCGCGCGTGCGCTCGGAGTGCCCGCCATCGTCGCGCTGCCCGGTGCCGGTGAGCTTGCCGAAGGCACCGTCGTCGCCGTGGACGGAAGCACGGGCGAGATCTTCGTCGACCCGAGCGCCGAGAAGCGGGCCTCCCTCGAGGCCGCGGCCGCCGAGCGCAAGGCGGCGCTGGCGGCTTCGAGCGGTCCGGGTGCCACCTCGGACGGTCACAAGGTGCCGCTGCTCGCGAACATCGGCGGACCGGCGGACGTGCCGGCGGCCCTTGAAGCGGGTGCCGAAGGTGTCGGTCTCTTCCGCACCGAGTTCCTGTTCCTCGACGACAGCACGCACGCTCCGTCCGAGGAGAAGCAGGTCGAGGCGTACCGCAAGGTCCTCGAGGCGTTCCCCGAGGGCCGTGTCGTGGTGCGGGTGCTGGACGCCGGTGCCGACAAGCCGTTGGACTTCCTGACGCCCTCCGACGAGCCCAACCCGGCGCTGGGCGTGCGCGGTCTTCGGACGCTGCTCGACCACCCCGAGGTGCTGCGCACGCAGCTGACCGCGCTGGCGAAGGCCTCCGAGGGGCTGCCGGTCTACCTCGAGGTCATGGCGCCGATGGTGGCCGACCGTGCCGACGCCAAGGCGTTCGCCGACGCCTGCCGCGAGGCCGGGCTGCGGGCCAAGTTCGGCGCGATGGTGGAGATCCCGTCCGCCGCGCTCCGGGCCCGTTCGGTGCTGCAGGAGGTCGAGTTCCTGTCGCTGGGCACCAACGACCTCGCGCAGTACACGTTCGCCGCCGACCGTCAGGTCGGTGCCGTGTCGCGACTGCAGGACCCGTGGCAGCCCGCGCTGCTCGACCTGGTCGCGCTCTCCGCCGAGGCCGCCAAGGCCGAGGGCAAGAGCTGTGGCGTGTGCGGTGAGGCCGCGTCCGATCCGCTGCTGGCCTGTGTGCTGACCGGTCTCGGTGTCACCTCCCTGTCCATGGGTGCCGCGTCGATTCCTTACGTGCGTGCGACGCTCGGCAAGTACACGCTGGCCCAGTGCGAGCGTGCGGCGGCCGCGGCGCGTGCCGCGGACTCCGCCGACGAGGCCCGCAACGCCGCTCAGGCCGTGCTCTCCGGCGAGTAGGCGAGGAGGCAGGCGTCGGTCTGTCTCTTCTCGAAGGGCGCTCCACCTGTGGTGGGGCGCCCTTCGCGCTGTCCTGCCCGGTCAGTGCAGGTGCCTGCCCTCGGGGCCGGTGGTTGCCACCTCCGGCGCGGAGCAGTAGTCGACGTCGGGCTCGGGTGCCAGCACGTCTCCCGAGTAGGCGTCGATGCAGTAGGCGTCGAAGACCTGTGCCGCCGTGAGGGTGCGCAGGCTCTCCTCCTTCACCTGCCAGCCGTACACCTGGTCCCGCTCCCCCGTCCTGCTGGTGCGCAGGACGAGGGCGCAGGCGCTGCCGGTGGCGAGGGCGAGGGCGAGCACGGTGGTCAGCTCCATGGCCGCGGTCTCGTCCAGCTTGATGGTGTCGGAAGTGTCGGCATCCACGTGGAGCACCGCTTGGAGCGGCTCTCGGCCCGTGGAGGCGCTGCACACCAGGTGGTGGATGCCCTCGCCGATCGTGTCGAGCACGCGGGCGACCAGGTAGGAGGCCCGGGCGAAGGCGATCCTGCCGATGTCCTGGTGACAGACCGCGCAGGGGCCCAGGCGGGCGAGGACGGAGGAGGCGTAGGTCCACGTCGCCTGGCGGACCGCCGCCTCGACGAGGTCGGGGACGAGATCGGCCAGTGGCTGTCCCTCGTACGGGAGGGCCGGCCCGATCGAGGCGAGCTCCGCGGTGAATCGGCCGCGGCTCGTGGCGGTGTCCGGTTCCAGGCCGGTCTCCGCGCAGAACTCCGCGTACTCGTCGGGGTCGAAGAGCGCGACGCTGGTGTGGCTGCCGGACGCGGCAAGGGATTTGAGCAGTCCTTCCACCTGCCGCAGATATGTCCGGTGGTCCTCGAAGGTGAAGCTGCGGTAGCGCCGCATCGCCGTGAAGTCCTGCTCGTCCGCCAGCAGACCGATGGTTCCGGCCACCTCGCGGCGCAGGATGTGCCGCGAAGCGGTGGTCGGGCCGTGTGTGTGCGCCATGATTCCCCCTGAGCGTGCTCGATCAATGCTCACTCAGAGTAATCGTGGCCACTGACAACGGCCCGGGCCCGGCGGTGCTCAGGCGCGCTTGCGGGCGATGTCCTCGTAGAACGTGAGCAGGTCGAGGTTGTCGATGGAGCCCGGGTTCACCGCCTTGTCCAGGGGGGTGCCCTGGAGGAGGCGCTTGACCGGTACCTCGATGCGCTTGCCGGTGAGGGTGTGGGGGACGCCGGGTGCTTCGATGATCTCGTCGGGGACGTGGCGGGGCGAGAGCTGTTCGCGGATGGCCTGCTTGATGCGGGAGCGGAGGTCGTCGTCGAGGACCGCGCCGGGCACGAGGTGCACGAAGAGGGGCATCCAGTAGCCGCCGTCGGGTTGTTCCAGGCCGATGACGAGGGACTCGCGGATCTCGGGGAGCCGCTCCACGACCTCGTAGATGTCGGCCGATCCCATTCGGACGCCCTGCCGGTTGAGGGTGGAGTCGGAGCGTCCGTGGATGACGACGGAGCCGCGTGAGGTGAGGGTGATCCAGTCTCCGTGGCGCCAGACGCCGGGATAGGTGTCGAAGTAGCTGTCGTGGTAGCGGCTGCCGTCGGGGTCGTTCCAGAAGCGGATCGGCATGGACGGCATGGGGTTGGTGACGACGAGCTCGCCGACCTCGTCGATGAGGGGGTTGCCCTGGGGGTCCCATGCCTGGAGGTCCGTGCCGAGGGCGGGGGCCTGGAGTTCGCCGATGTGGACGGGGAGGGTGGCGACGGCTCCGGCGAAGCAGGAGCAGACATCGGTTCCGCCGCTGACCGACGCGATCCAGAGGTCGTCGCGGACCTCGTCGTGGAGCCAGCGGAAGCCGTCCGGCGGGAGGGGCGAGCCGGTGGTCGCCACGCAGGTGACGCGGGACAGGTCGTGGTCGCGCGCAGGGTGTACGCCGGCTTTGCGGCAGGCCATGACGTAGGCGGCGGAGGTGCCGAAGAGGGTCGCTCCGGTGCGTTCCGCGATCGCCCACTGGGCGTCCGTCGCGGGGTGACCGGGGCTGCCGTCGTAGGTGACGATCGTGGTGCCGGTGAGCAGTCCGGACACGAGGAAGTTCCACATCATCCAGCCCGTGGACGTGTACCAGAAGAACCGGTCGTCGGGGCCGAGGTCGCAGTGGAGTCCGAGCTGCTTGAGGTGCTCGACGAGGATGCCGCCCTGCGACTGGACGATGGCCTTCGGCAGGCCGGTCGTGCCCGAGGAGTACAGCACCCACAGGGGATGGTCGAACGGGACGGAGGTGAAGACGGGTGCCACGTCGCCGGAGGTGAGGGCGGCCCATTCGAGAGCGTCCTCGGGGGCCTCGGTGCCGAGCAGGGGGATGTGCACCACCGCGCGCAGGGAGGGCAGTTCCGAGCGGAGTTCGGCGACGGTGTCGCGCCGGTCGTGTTCCTTGCCGCCGTAGCGGTAGCCGTCGACGGTGAACAGGACGACGGGTTCGACCTGCTGGAAGCGGTCCAGGACGCTGCGGGCGCCGAAGTCGGGCGCGCAGGAGGTCCAGACGGCGCCGACGGCCGCGGTGGCGAGCAGGGCGACCACCGCCTCGGGGATGTTGGGGAGGTAGCCGCTGACGCGGTCGCCGGGGCGGACGCCGAGGGTGCGGAGTTCCGCTGCCAGCGAGCCGACCTGGCGGCGCAGCTCCGTCCAGGTGACGGGGCGGGGTTCCTGCGTCTCGTCGACGTGGAGGATGGCGGGGGTGTCCGCACGGGCGGGGTCCTCCGCCGCGCGCAGGGCGTGTTCGGCGTAGTTGAGGGTGGCGCCGGGGAACCATTCGGCGCCCGGCATGGAGCGGTTGCCGAGCACGCGCGCGTAGGGGTGGGTGAAGCGCACGTCGAACCAGTCGGTGACGGCTTTCCAGAATGTTTCGAGTTCGGTCACCGACCAGCGGTGCAGTGCCTCGTAGCCGCCGTCGGCGGGGGCTCCGTACCGGTCGGCCGCCCAGGCCTGGAATCGGGTGATCTGCGCGTCGGCGATCTGTTCCCGATCGGGCTGCCAGAGCGGCGTGGGGTTCGCAGTGTCCATGGGGCGGCTCCCGGAAGTACGCGGCGTGAGCGTTCTTGGCGCGCACGGGCTGGGGTGTGCGCGTGACGCGGCTGACAGGGACGATGCCACGTGATCGACTTCGGCACCAGGGCGTCCCCCACATAGTCCGCGTCGCGAAGATGTGTCTGCACCACCGGTGAACGGAAGTTGAACGCGGCACCCGCGCGTGGCGGGCAGTGGCAGGGTGAGCAGCATGAACGGTCGTGACCTGGTGCGCTCGGTGAAGGCGGTCTCTCAGGTGGGTGCCGCCCAGGGGCTTCGGGCGGTGCGGGCCTCGTGGCGGCATCGCAGAGCGGACTCGGCGGGGCTGCCGCAGCAGGGGCCCGCGCGGGCTCGGGTACCGGGGAGCCTGGCCGGGGTGGACCCGGCCCCCGGTGGCGGCCGGGTGCGTTTCGCCCGCTCCGAGCTGCGGATCCTGGTGACGGTGAACGGTGCGGTCTTCTGGGGGTGGGACGGCGCCGATCCGGAGCCCTCGTACGCGCTGGCGGGGGTGTGTCCGGAGCCGGACGCCCGGGTGACGCTGGAGCCGGACAAGGACGGCGGTTGGCGGGTGGTCGCCGAGCGGGCGACCGTGACGGTGTCCCGGCATGGCACGATCGAGCTGTGCACGCCGGGCGGCGTGCTGCTGCGCCGGGAGCTGCCGCCGCGCTGGTGGGAGCCGGAGGGTGGTGGCGAGGCGCGCTGGGCGCAGCGGGCGGAGGTCGCCGCGGACGCGCGGTTCTTCGGTCTCGGCGGCCGTCCTTCGGGGCCGCGGCTGCGGGAGGGCACGTACCGGATGTGGAACACCGCTCCGCCCGGTGCGTTCGGGGCGGCGGACGATCCGCTGTCCATCACCATGCCGGTGCAGATGGTGGTCGCCGACGCGGGCACGCACCTGGTGTTCCACGACACGACGTGGGACGGCACGGTCGCCCTTCGCGAGGGGCGCGAGGGTGACGGGTCGGGGCACGACAGCGTCGGGTCCTGCGAGCTGCGGATGCGGGGCGGTCCGCTGCGGTGCTGGGCCCTGGTGGGCACGCCGTCGCGTGTGGTGCGGGGGTGGACGCAGCTGACCGGCGGCGCGGTGGTACCGCCGTCCTGGGCGCTGGGCCATCAGCACGCCGTCCGCGGCTCCGGTGACGGGGCCGGGACCGAGCGGGAGGTGCGCCGTGTGGTGGCCGGATACCAGGAGCGCGGGTTGCCCCTGGACGCGGTGCATCTGGACGTCGATCACCACAGGGCGCGGCGGGGTCCTGGGCTTCCCGGTGACCCGCCCGGTTCTTTGCGTCGGCTGGCGGACGCGTTGCGCGCCGACGGGGTGCGTCTGGTGTCCGTCGTCGAACCCGGCGTCGGTCCGGAGCGCGGCGACGCGGTCTACGACGGGGGGCGTGCGATCGACGCCTTCGTGCGCGACCCGGCGGGCAGAGCGGTGCGGGGGGTCGTTCACGGCGGTGAATCGGTGTACCCGGATTTCACCGCGGAGCGGGTGCGGAAGTGGTGGGGCGGGCTGTACGAGGCGCGTCTCGCCCAGGGTTCCTCGGGGTTCATGCACGACGTGAGCGAGCCGCTGTCGTTCGCCGGGCTCGGCGACCGTTCGCTGCCGCTGTCGGCCCGGCACGATCTCGACGGCCGCGGGGCCGACCATCGCGAGGTGCACAACGTGTACGGGTTGTGCATGGCGCGGGCGGGCTACGAAGGGCTGCGTGAACTGCAGCCGCAGGAGCGGCCCTTCCTGTGCTCGCGTTCGGGCTGGGCCGGGATGCAGCGCTACGGAGGAAGCTGGTCCGGTGGTGTCGCGACCGGCTGGCCCGGTCTGCGGGCCTCGCTGTCGCTGGTGGTGGGGCTCGGTCTGTGCGGGGTGCCTTACGCGGGAGCGGATGTGGGCGGATCGGAGGGTGAGCCGTCGCCCGAGCTGTTCCTGCGCTGGTTCCAGCTCGGCGCCTATCTGCCGCTCTTCCGCACCCATTCGGCGCTGCGCGGGGGCCGGCGCGAACCGTGGAGGTTCGGCGACGACGTGCTCGGCCACGCGCGCGTGGCCCTGGACGAGCGTCGGCGCCTGCTGCCCTACTTCATGACGCTCGCTCACTTCGCCCGGCGTACGGGTACGCCGTATGTGCGTCCTTTGTGGTGGGCGGCGCCCGAGGACCGGGCGTTGCGCGACTGTGAGGACGCCTTCCTGTTGGGTGACTCCCTGCTGGTCGCTCCGGTGTGGGAGCCCGGGGTCAGGAGCAGGGAGGTGCTTCTGCCGCGGGGGCGGTGGTACGACACGGTGACCGGCGAGGCGTTCGAGGGGCCGGGGCGGGTGACGGTGAGTGCCCCGCTCGCGCGGATTCCTGTTCTCGCGCGCGCGGGCGCTGTGGTTCCGGTGCGTGCCGGGGACGGGGGCATCGCGCTGGATGTCTGGGCTCCTGCGCCGGGGCGCACGGGCGGTGGTTACGTCGCCGTGGAGGCCGGGGACGGCCCGGAGGAGCCGGAGATCGAGCGCTACCGGGTGCACCGCAGCGGGGACCGGGTCGTCGTCGAGGCCGACGGCGAGGACGGTGGGCGGCCCCCGCATCCGGTGCGGGTGCGGGGCCTGTGACGCGCTGTGCGGGTTACATGTAGCGGCCTTCGAACCAGGCACGGACCGCCACCGTGTGCAGGGGGAAGGCGAGTTCGGCGGGGCGGCGCAGCAGGTGCCAGCCGTCGGTCTCGTCGGTGGGGGCGCTCGTCGGCAGCTGGGCCGCGGGGCGTTCCGGCAGCACGCCGAAGAGGAGGAGGTGGCCGTCCGGGGCGCTCATGGCGTCCGCGAGTCGTACGTCGCGGGTCGCCGTGTCGATGCCGGTCTCTTCCCTCAGTTCCCGGACGACGGCCTGGCGCCAGTCCTCCCGGTCGTCGACGAAGCCGCCGGGCAGCGCGACCTCGCCGCGCGCGGGCGCGATGGTGCGGGTGATCACGACGAGGGCGGTGCCCGTCGTGTCGTACACGGGCTGCAGGGCGATCGCCACGGGCAGCGGGTTGCGATAGGCGACGGAGTGGCAGGCGGGGCAGGTGCGCGGCCAGCCGCGTACGTCGGTCCCGTAGGCGGCCCCGCAGCTCGAACAGTGCGAATTCGGGACGGGGTTGGCCGTGGAGTGGGTTGATGCGGACACGGCGCGGACTGTATCCGATCTTCGGGGTCCGGTCTTCCCCCGCGGGCCCCTCGCCTGATAGACGCAGGGCCATGACTCGAACTGCCGCCGCTCTGCGGAGACTCGCTGTCCTCACGGCCGCCGCGCTGCTCGGTACGGCCGCCGCCCCGTCGGCCGCCCGGGCGACTCCCGATCCCAAGGCGCCCGAGGAGTTCGTGGCGCTCGCCGACGTCGATCCCACGATCGTCCAGGAGATCCGCTACTTCACTGCGCACAACTTCGTGGGTGAGCCGGTCGACGGCTACAAGAAGCCGATGTGCATCCTGACGAGACCGGCCGCCAAGGCGCTCCACAAGGCGCAGACCGGGCTGCTGAAGCAGGGCTACTCCCTGAAGGTCTACGACTGCTACCGGCCGCAGCGGGCCGTCGATCACTTCGTGCGGTGGGCCAAGGACCTCGACGACCAGAAGATGAAGGCGGAGTTCTACCCGCAGGTGGACAAGACGCGGCTGTTCGCCGACGGGTACATCGCCGAGAAGTCCGGCCACAGTCGCGGCTCCACGGTCGATCTGACGGTCGTGAGGCTGCCGGTGCGACCCACACGTCCATATCTGCCGGGTGAGCCGCTCAAGGCCTGTTACGGGCCGCAGAAGGAGCGCTTCCCCGACAACTCCGTGGACATGGGGACGGGGTTCGACTGCTTCGACACCCTGGCCCACACCGACGATCCCCGCGTCCAGGGTGTTCAGCGGACCCATCGGGACCTGCTGCGCGGCGCGCTCTCGGACCAGGGGTTCGTCAACCTGCCGGAGGAGTGGTGGCACTTCACCTACAAGCCCGAGCTGTTCCCGGACACGTACTTCGACTTCCCCGTCTCACGGAGGTCCCTGACCGGGCACTGAGGCGCACGCGGTTCCGCGGGACCCCTGACGGCGGGCGGTTGCCCGTGGCACACTTCTGACGTTCCGTCAGATTCGGTGTCGGGAGGGTTCGTGACGCGTACGCGCACACCGGTCGTGGCCGGTTGGTTCACCGGTGAGGGTGAGGACTTCCGCCTGTTGGGGACGCGCTGCTCGGCCTGCGCGTCCGTGTTCTTCCCGCGGGAGGACGGGGCCTGCCGCAATCCCGGCTGCACGGGCGGCGATCTGGTCGAGGTACCGCTGTCCCGGCGCGGGCGGATCTGGTCGTACACCGACGCGCGCTACCGGCCCCCGGAGCCGTACGTCTCGGACCGGGAACTTCCCTGGGAGCCCTACACGTTGATCGCTGTGGAGCTGGCCGCTGAGCGATTGGTGGTGCTCGGGCAGGGGGTTCCCGGGGTGTCCGTGGCCGATCTGGAGATCGGCATGGAGGTGGAGGTCGTTCCGGGGCTGCTCAGCGAGGACGGGAACGAGGCGAGCGGTACGGCCTGGACGACATGGCACTGGCGGCCGACGGGGGTGACGGCATGACGGGGGACGTGGCGGTGCTCGGCGCGGGCATGCACCCGTGGGGCAAATGGGGACGCAGTTTCGTCGAGTACGGGACGGCCGCGGCCCGGTCCGCGCTCGCGGACGCGGGGGTCGGCTGGCGGGACGTGCAGTCGGTGGTCGGCGCCGACACCGTGCGCGGCGGGTATCCCGGGTATGTGGCGGGAGCGACGTTCGCGAAGGCCCTGGGCTGGCAGGGCGCCCGCGTGACCAGTGTCTACGCGGCGTGCGCTTCGGGGGCGCAGGCCATCGCCACGGCGCGGGCGCAGATCCTCGCGGGGCTCGCGGACGTCGTGCTCGTCGTCGGCGCCGATGCCGCGCCCAAGGGCTTCTTCCGGCCTGCCGGAGGCGATCGACCGGACGATCCCGACTGGCTGCGGTTCCGCGTGCTCGGCGCCACCAATCCGACGTACTTCGGTCTGTACGCGCGCCGGCGGATGGCCGAGCACGGGGACACCCTGGAGGACTTCGCCCAGGTCAAGGTGAAGAACGCGGCCTGCGGAGCGCTCAATCCGCACGCCCGCTACCGCAAGACGGTGTCGGCCGAGGAGGTGGCCGCCTCCGCCGTCGTCGCCGATCCGCTGCGGCTCCTGGACATCTGCGCCACGTCGGACGGCGGCGCGTCGCTGGTGCTGTCCAGCATGGAGTTCGCGCGACGGCACGGAGCCACCGACCCCGTGCGGATCCGAGCGGTGTCGACGGTGACACCCACGTATCCGAACACGGTGCTCGATCTGCCGGACATCGCCACGGACTCGGCCGCGGGAGCCGAGCCCGACGGCTCCTCCTTCCGGTCCTCCATAGCCCACGCGGCCTACGAGGAGGCCGGAGTCGGCCCCGATGAGCTGTCGCTCGCCGAGGTCTACGACCTGTCCACCGCCCTGGAGTTGCAGTGGTACGAGGACCTGGGGCTGTGCGCCGAAGGAGCGGCGGCGAAGCTGCTGCGCGAGGGGGCGACGGCGCCCGGCGGACGCATACCCGTGAACGTCAGCGGGGGGCTCGCGTCCTTCGGTGAGGCGGTCCCGGCTCAGGCCATCGCCCAGGTGTGCGAGCTGACCTGGCAGTTGCGGGGCACGGCCGGGGCCCGGCAGGTGGCCGGAGCCCGGGTCGGCATCACGGCCAACCAAGGGCTCTTCGGGCACGGTTCGTCGGTCGTCGCGGTGCGTTGACCGACAGGTCCGGCCAGCAGCCTTGATCGCTGCCTTGATCAGCGGGTTCGCACGCTGTGTGATCGCCTCGGAATGCTGCGTGAACAGCGTGTGAACTGGGCCTGGAGGTGCACCGGGGGCACCATCATGCTGCCGTGCGCTCCTGGACGGACAGTCTTCGCTTCGCCTTCCAGCCCGTGGTCAATCTGGCCACGGGGACCGTGGCAGCGCTGGAGATACTGGCACGTCCGGAGCACGGCGACGTGCTGGCCCGGGCCCGGCGCGAGCCCGAACTCGACGGCCGGCTCGCCGCGTTGGCGGTCGGCGACGCCGCCCGCAAGGAGACGCTGCTGCCGCTGCACGTGAACGTGTTCGCGGGCACGCTCGCCGACCTCGGCGGGCTCTCGGCGCTGCGGGACACGGTGCGGGCGGTGGGGCGGCTGCCGTGGGAGGTCACCGTCGACGTGGGGCCGCCGTTCACGCACGTACCGCACCGGGCGCTTCTGGAGGGGGTCGCCGCGCTGCGGGACGACGGGTTCCGGATCTGTGCGGACGGGGTCGGTGACGGCGATCTGCCGTTGCGGCTGCTCGACGACCTGGCGCCCGATCTGGTCAAGCTGGACGCCTCGCTGCTGACGCGTACGGCGTCGGTGCGGGCGATGCGGACCCTGTGCGAGGAGTCGGGGGCACTGCTCGCCGTCGAGGGAGTGGAGTCGCAGGCGCAGTGCGTCGCGGCCCGGGACGCCGGGGCGCAGCTCGCGCAGGGGGATCTGTTCGCGCCGCCGTCACGGCTGCCGACATCGGATGTCCATCTGCCCGGGCTGCCGTCCGCGACCGGGGTGCCGAGACCGGCCGGGCCGTCGGTGCGGGAGTTCGTACGGCCCGCCGCGCTGCTGCCGCAGGGCGCCTCGGCGGAGCAGGTGCGCACGCTGCTGACCGGGGCACCGGAGGTCTCGGGCGTGCTGCTCGTGGACTCGGCCGGGGTGCCCGTGCGGTCGGTGCAGCGGGACCGGTTCCTGCTGTCGCTGTCCGCGCGCTACGGGCACGCCCTCTACGCGGACCGGCCCGCGGCGCGTCTCGGTGACCCGCCGCGCACCGTGGGCATCGCGGCGACCGCCTGGGAGGTGCTGGACGTCGTCGCGGACGGCGAGCGCAGCCGCACCGCCGACGATGTCGCCGTGGTCGACGGCGAAGGGCGGTGCGTGGGCGTCGTGCGCCTCGCCGACCTCGTACGGGCCCTCGCGGAGAGCCGGGTGGAGGAGGCTGCCGGTCTCAATCCGCTCACCCGGCTGCCCGGTTCGGACGCGGTCACCGGCGAGGTCGACCGCCGGCTCGCGCAGGGCCGGGGCTTCGCCCTGACCTGGCTGGACATCGACGGGTTCAAACAGGTCAATGACGGGGCGGGGTTCGCCGCGGGGGACGAGCTGATCCGCGCGGTGGGCCGGGCGCTGGCGCGTACCGAGTCGGAGGCCGTGCGCGTCGGACACATCGGAGGCGACGACTTCCTGGTCCTGGCCGATCCGGAGCGGCTGGACCCGCTCGCCGCCGCGCTGCTCGACGCGCCGTGGTCGGCGGGTGGCCGCGCGGTGACGCTGTCGCTCGCCACGCTGGTGTGCCCGCCCGGCAGCGTGCCCGACCACCGCGGGGCGGCGGCCTCGCTGGCACCGCTCAAGCGGGCCGCCAAGGCGCTGCGCGGGGCGAGTTGGGTGTGCGGGCAGGCGGGCCGTGCGGGCTACGTGGTGCGGCGCGGGAGAGCGGCGGACGGAAACGCCGTGGTGCCGTCGCTCTAGGGCGGCGTACCGGCGCGAGGCCCTTCGCGCACGTCATGGCCGTGCCGCCGAACGCCGTTCGGCAGCAGGCGTTCGCGGAGTGTCCGGCCCCGGTCAACCGGTGCGGTCGGCGACCTTGACGCTCCAGTACGGCCGGTGAACACTTCCGGGTGTCAGTCGGCATCGCCGCATGACGGCCCACCTCCGATCGTGGCAGGTCAGGGCCGCTCCCCCACGCGCGGTTCCGGCTGTGCGGGCACGCTCGTCACGGACGCCGGGCAGGGCACGGGATCTCCCCTGGACTCGGCGGAAGTAGCCAGAACCAGCCAGGGGAAACGCCCCCTGCGCGGAGGACCGGGGCGCTCCGCCCCGGGCGAGGGGCTAGGAGCCGCTATGCACAGCAACGGAGACATCTTCGTCGGTGAGGTCATCGGCACCGCCATTCTGATCCTGTTCGGCGCGGGCGTCTGCGCCGCCGTCACCCTGAAACACTCCAAGGCCAGAGCCTCGGGCTGGATCGTCATCGCGTTCGGCTGGGGGTTCGGCGTGCTGGCCGGCGCGTACACGGCCGCGCCCCTGTCCGGCGGTCATCTCAATCCCGCCGTCACCCTCGGCATCGCCGTCGACACCGGCGACTGGGACCAGGTCTGGGTCTATCTGTGCGGCCAGATGGTCGGCGCGATGCTGGGCGCCGTCCTCGCGTACCTGGTGTATCTCGCGCAGTTCAACGCCAACGCGGGTTCCGCCGCCGAGGGCGCGGCGGCCGACGACGGTCCGCTGCCGACGCTCGGCATCTTCTCGACGATCCCCGAGATCCGCAATCCGGTCGCGAACCTGCTCACCGAGGTCATCGCGACGATCGCGCTGGTGCTGCCCATCCTGGCGTTCGGGCTCAGCAAGGGCCTGGGCGAGTCGGGGACGACGGTGCTGATCGTCTCGCTGCTGGTCGTCGGCATCGGCCTGTCGCTGGGCGGGCCGACGGGCTACGCCATCAACCCCGCACGTGACCTGGGTCCGCGGATCGTGCACCAGTTGCTGCCGATCCCCAACAAGGGCACGTCCGACTGGGGTTACGCCCTCGTCCCGGTCGTCGGTCCGCTGATCGGCGGCGCGCTGGCCGGGGTCATCTACAACGCAGCGTTCTGAAACGCGGCCGCGGAATCGTTCCGGCCAGGTTCCACGGCGTTCCGACTCCCGACCCACGTACGACCGTCTTCTCACGAAGGGGTAGCCATGCCCGACACTTCCGTGAAGTACGTAGCCGCGATCGATCAGGGCACCACGTCGAGCCGTTGCATCATCTTCAACCAGGACGGCGAGATCGTCGCCGTCGACCAGCGCGAGCACCGTCAGATCTTCCCGAAGCCCGGCTGGGTGGAGCACGACGCCACCGAGATCTGGTCCAAGGTCCAGGCTGTCGTGGCCGGCGCGCTCGCCAAGGCGGGTCTGCGCGCCGACCGGCTCAGCGCCCTCGGCATCACCAACCAGCGTGAGACCACGGTTCTTTGGGACCGCGCGACCGGGAAGCCGGTGCACAACGCCATCGTGTGGCAGGACACCCGGACCTCGGCGCTCTGCAACGAACTGGGCGGCTCCGACGGGCAGGACCGGTTCCGCGAGCAGACCGGTCTGCCGCTGGCGAGCTACTTCTCCGGGCCCAAGGCGGCCTGGCTGCTCGACAACGTGCCGGGGCTGCGGGCGCGCGCGGAACGCGGTGACATCGCCTTCGGGACGATCGACTCCTGGCTGATCTGGAACCTGACCGGCGGCACCGACGGCGGTGTGCACGTCACCGACGTGACCAATGCCGGACGCACCATGCTGATGAACCTGGAGACCCTGCAGTGGGACGCCTCGATCCTCTCCGCGATGCGGGTGCCCGAGGCGGTCCTTCCGGAGATCCGTTCGTCGGCCGAGGTGTACGGCACGGCGGTCGGGCAGCTGTCCGGGGTACCCGTCGCGTCCGCGCTCGGTGACCAGCAGGCCGCCGTGTTCGGACAGGCCTGCTACGACACCGGCACGGCGAAGAACACGTACGGCACGGGCAGCTTCCTGCTGCTCAACACCGGCAACCGGCCGGTCCCCTCGAAGAACGGGCTGCTCACCACCATGGGGTACAAGATCGGCTCCGAGGCGCCGGTGTACTGCCTCGAAGGGTCGATCGCGATCACCGGGGCGCTCGTCCAGTGGTTCCGCGACCAGCTCGGCATCATCAAGTCGGCCGACGAGATCGAGACGCTGGCCGCAAGCGTCGACGACAACGGCGGGGCGTACATCGTGCCCGCGTTCTCCGGTCTGTTCGCGCCGTACTGGCGTTCCGACGCGCGCGGTGTGGTCACGGGACTGACCAGGTACGTCACCAAGGGGCATCTCGCGCGGGCCGTCCTGGAGGCGACGAGCTGGCAGACCCGTGAGGTCGTCGACGCCATGTACCAGGACTCCGGGGTGCGGATCACGACCCTGAAGGTCGACGGCGGCATGACGAAGAACAATCTGCTGATGCAGCACCAGGCGGACGTGCTCGACGTGCCCGTGATCCGCCCCAAGGTGTCGGAGACGACGTGCCTGGGCGCCGCCTACGCGGCCGGGCTCGCGACGGGTGTCTGGAACGACCTGGACGAGCTGAAGGCGCACTGGCAGCGCGACGTCGAATGGACGCCGTCGATGGACGCGCAGACCAGGGACCGCGAGTACCACAACTGGCACAAGGCGGTGGAGAAGAGCCTCGGCTGGCACGAGGACGGCGTGTAGGGCCCCCGATCACGGGGTGAGCGGCACGCGCGCGCAGAGGCGAAAAACGCTTCTCCGCGCGCGTGCTGCCGCGTGACGGCTCAGGCGACGGCTCAGGTGACGGCCGGCTCGCGGCGCCGGGCGGAGACGGCCGCGGCGTGCTCGACCACCCCGATGAGCACGTTCTTCACGGAGTCCTTCTCGCGCGCGTCGCACAGCACCACGGGGACGGCCGGGTCGAGGTCCAGCGCCTCGCGCACCGTGTCGACCGGGTAACGGGCCGCGCCCTCGAAGCAGTTGACGCCGACGACGAACGGGATGTCACGCCGCTCGAAGTAGTCGATGGCGGCGAAGCAGTCCTCCAGCCGCCGGGTGTCGGCGAGGACGACGGCGCCCAGCGCGCCCGTCGCGAGCTCGTCCCACAGGAACCAGAAGCGGTCCTGGCCCGGTGTGCCGAAGAGGTACAGGACCAGGTTCTCGCGGACGGTGATCCTGCCGAAGTCCATGGCCACGGTGGTGGTGTGCTTGCCCTCGACGCCCTCGGTGTCGTCGAGCGGGCGGCCCGCTTCGCTGAGCAGCTCCTCCGTGCGCAGCGGCCGGATCTCGCTGACCGCGCCGACGAGGGTCGTCTTGCCCACGCCGAACCCGCCGGCCACCAGGATCTTGAGCGTGACGGGCTCGACGGGGGCCCTGCCGCGCTCGGAACGCCCGAAGATCATGGGTTGTCTCTCCTGACTCACTGGATGTGCTGTCGATCAGAGGGCTCTGAGGCCGTCGATCACATCGCGCAGGATGCTCTCGTCGGGCAGTTCGGCCGGTGGGACCGGCCGGGTCACATGGACCAGATCATCGTCGACGAGGTCGCCTATCAGGACGCGGACGACGCCGACGGGCAGGTCGAGCTCGGCGGCGAGCTCCGCCACCGACTGCGGGCTGTCCCGGCACAGTTCGACGATGTCCACGTGTTCGGGCGACAGCGTCTGGTCGGCGACCGGGTCGCCGCCGCGGTGCTGCGCGACGACGACCGCGATCAGGTCGAGACGGTGCTGCCCCGCACTCGCGGTACGGCCGCGCGTCATGGCGTACGGGCGCACGACGGGCCCGGCGTCGTCGTCGAACCAGTGGTGCGTCCCTTGCGTCCCCTGACCGTCTGCGCTCATGCCAACCCACTACCCTCCGGCGGGTGGATCCGTGCGCGGTGCCGTCGCCAGATGCGCGCCGACCCGCTTGACCAACAAGGTCATCTCGTAGGCCACGAGACCGACATCGGAGTCCGCGTCCGACAGGACGGCGAGACAGCTGCCGTCGCCCGCCGCGGTGACGAACAGGAAGGCGTCGTCGAGCTCGACCACCGTCTGCCGGACACCGCCCGCGTCGAAGTGCCGGCCCACTCCCTTGGCGAGGCTGTGGAAGCCGGAGGCGACGGCGGCGAGGTGCTCGCTGTCCTCGCGGGTGAGGTCCTGGGAGACCCCGGTCGGCAGTCCGTCCCCGGACAGTACGAGCGCCTTGCGGATGCTGGCCACGCGTTCCACCAGATCGTCCAGAAGCCAGTTCAGCTCACCCGAACCCCCCGGGGTGGTGTGCGCGCTGGCCTTCGGTGCGGTCATCGACCGTCCCCCTCAGATGTCGTTCCCTGTGCTGTGCCGTCGGCGCTCTCGTCGCTTGTGGCGCGCTCGTCGCCCACGGCGTTCTGGTCACTCGTGGCGGTTCCGTCCTGGGTGGCGGTTCCGTCGTGCGGGGCTGTTCCCTCGTGCGGTGCTGATCCGTCGTTCGCGGCGGTTCCGTCGTCCAAGGCGTTCTCCTCGCGGCCGCGTCGCCAGCCGCTCTGCAGCGAGGCCATCCGGCTGCGCACCTCCTCGGCGTCCCGCTCGGCGGGTTCCGCGGTGGGCGCCTCGGCCGTGCTCGCGGTCCGGTCTCCGCGCCGGTCCGGGCCGTCCTTCAGCTGCGGCGCCAGGCTCGCCTGCCGTACGCGGCGGGGCAGGCCTCCGGGGTCGGCGGAGGCGCCCGGCTGCCCGGGGTCGGCGGGCGGCGGTGTGAGGGCGGCGGGCCCGGTGGCGCGGACGCGGCGCCTGGGCAGGTCGGCCGGCGTCGCGGGCGCCACGGCGTTCCGCGCCCGGTCCGCGCCGTCCCGGTCGTGCCGTTCGCCGGCTCCCGTGTCCGTACGGTCGTCCGACCCCGGCCGGGTGTGCGTGACGGGCCTGCCGTGCGAGCTGACCAGCTTGGGCGTACGTCGGCGGGGCAGCGGCACCAGACCGCCGCCCGGGGGCCTGTCGTGGTCTGCGTCGCCGGCGCGGCGGCGGCCGAAGACGCCACCGCGCTCGGCCTCGTCGGCCTGCTGGTGCTGTTCGCCGGGGCTGCCGGCCACGGGGCGGCGGGGCCGGAAGAGGTCGCCGCGCTCGCTGTCGTCGTCGCCGAGGGCTCCGGGGAACGGCGCCAGGTCGGAGGTGGCCAGCGGCGCCTCCAGCTCCACCGGCCCGTCGAGGAGGGACGGCGGCAGTCCCGGCAGGCCGTCGGAGGCGGTCAGGCTCCGGCCGCGTCCGGCGGCCGGTGTGCGACGGACCGCCTCGGGCCGGTCCAGGCGGAACCCGGCGCCCTCGGTCTCCGTCGCCTCCGTGAGGAGGGAGTCCGGGATGAAGACGACCGCGGTGGTGCCGCCGTACGGCGACGGCTGGAGCGAGACGCGGACGTTCTGCCGCTGGGCGAGCCGGCTGACCACGAACAGGCCGAGCCGGTCGGTGTCGGAGAGTTCGAACTCGGGGGTCTCGGCCAGCCTCAGGTTGGCGTCGAGCAGCGCGTCGGCGGCCATGCCGAGGCCGCGGTCGTGGATCTCCAGGGTGAAGCCGTTGGCGACGCTCTCGCCGAGCACCTGCACGGCGGTGTGCGGCGGCGAGAACACCGTGGCGTTCTCCAGGAGTTCGGCCACCAGGTGGGTGAGGTCGGCGACGGCGGGCCCGGTCACCGCGATCCGCGGCAGCCTGCGCACCTCGATCCGCTCGTAGTCCTCCACCTCGGCGACGGCGGCGCGCACGATGTCCATCAGCTGGACCGGCTTGCGCCACTGCCGGGACGGGGCGGCGCCGGAGAGGATCACCAGGCCTTCGGCGTGCCGGCGCATGCGGGTGGTCAGGTGGTCGAGGCGGAAGAGATCGGCGAGTTCGTCGGTGTCCTCGGTCCTGCGCTCCATGGCGTCGAGGAGGGTGAGCTGCTTGTGCAGCAGTACCTGGCTGCGGCGGGCGAGGTTGACGAAGACCTCGGAGACACCGCGGCGCAGTTCGGCCTGTTTCACGGCCGCTTCGACGGCGGACCGCTGCAGCGTGTTGAGGGCCTGACCGACCTGGCCGATCTCGTCCTTGTCGTACGACAGGCGCGGTGCCTCGGTCTCCACGTCGACCGTCTCCCCCGCCGCGAGACGGCGCATCACGCTCGGAAGGCGCACACCGGACGCCTCGTGCGCCTCCAGGCGCAGGCGGCGCAGGTCACGGACGAGCCCGTGGCCGATGCGGAGCGACAGGAAGACGGAGAAGAGCAGCGCGACCAGGCCCAGTACACCGGCGATCCCGGCCCGGACGAAGACCTGGACGGCGACGGGACGGGCCCCGTCCTCGTAGTGCTCGGCGGCCTGGGTGTTGCGGCCCTTCAGGTCGTGCAGCACCTGGCCGGACGCCCTGTCCCAGCTCTCGACGGTGACGCCCTTCGGCGTGCCGGGCTCGCCTTTCACGACGGCTTCCTCGGCGTTGCGCAGCGGAGCGGTGTCGGCGCTTCGCAGGTACCGCTGGAAGCGGGAGCGTTCGTCTTCGGGAAGGAGGGCGAGGTTGGTCTCGTACAGGAGGTCGCGCTGGGCGATCAGGTCGGAGACCTGGCGGAGTTCGGCCTGGGTGAGCCGGCGGGCGACGAGCCCGGAGCCGACCAACGCGTCCTCCCGCGCGAGCAGTTCACGGGCCTGGACCACGCCGACGACCGCGCGTCCCTCGCGTTCCACACTGGCGTCGTCGAAGGAGACGATTCCCAGCAGGAAGTCGTGCGTCGGTTCGATGAGGCGGTTGTAGAACGTGAGGGCCTGGCCGCGGGTGACGGTTCCCTCGTCGACGTTGCGGCGCAGTGACTCGATGCCGTCGAAGCCCTCCACGGCGGCGTCCAGGCTCGCGCGCGCGTCGCCGTCCATCTCGCCGCGGAGATCGGCGTCGCGGGCCTTCTCCTTGATCTCGCTCATGGCCTCGTCGGAGGCGCTGCGCTTGGCCCGCAGGGCGGACTGGGCGTCCGAGGCACGGGGATCCGCGAGGTAGACGAGCGTCTGGCGGCGCTCCTCCTGGAGGACCCGCCCGGTCTCGGCCAGGGGGTAGCCGATGCCGTCGACGACCTTGCCCGCCGCGAACATCTCCAGGGCGGCGCGTCCCGTGATCACCGAGGCGAAGGCCCAGATGGCCGTCAGGGACAGCAGCGGCACCAGCAGCAGCGCCACGATCTTCCGGCGGATGGACTTCCCGCGAAAGCGCATGGCCTCCCCCAGATCGGCCCCGTGCGGTCGGTCAGGGGCACACATGTGCGTCAACAAGCGGCGCGAGCCTACTACTGACACAGGAACAACTCGAAGACCTGTCCGGATGCTGTGCGACACGTCTTTGGTGCGGTCGTCCTGAGTTGTCCGGTCATTGCATGAGATTGCGGTGCGAAATTCAATCAATCTTCACCGATCGCAATCAGCCACGCCTCAAGCGGAGTTGGCCGGAAAGGTGCACGGGAATCTTCTGCGCCTTTCAAACGTCGTACATCACAGGGCGGTACGGGGGCATGCGCAGAGAGCCGGAGACACGGCACTGGCGGCATAAAGGTGATCAAACCGGGCAGTCACTGTGCAGGCCGATGCGGGGGCATCAGGACCGGGGCCCGGGAGCGGCGGGGAGTGATGCAGTGATGAGCACGGCGGGGCAGCGTGAACTGTGGGTCGAGGAGCCGGCGAAGCGGCGCCGGATGCCGGATCCCGTGCGGACGGCGGCGGTGCGGGCGGTGCTCATCGCCTCCCTCACCCTGATCCAGGCGATGGTCGCGACGCTGTGCACGCTGGCGGATTCCTGGCTGGCCTTCCCCATGGTGCTCAGCAGCGTGGCCAGCACGGTGGTGGCGACGTGGGGTGTCCTGGACGTCTGGGTGACGCGCCAGGTGTGGAACCAGCGGCACGGAGTCGTCTCCGTCCCGGCCAGCACGGCCCGGCAGCTGCGCAGGGAGCGCCGCCAGGCCCGCCGGGCGGCACGCTCCCGCGGCCGGGGCGCGGAGACCATACGGACGCAGGGCGGGGCCGGGCAGTTGACGCACACCTGACGCCCGCCCCGCACCTCGTCAGCTCGGCTGCGGCTCCGACTGCGGTCGCTTGAACATCCGGGTGGCCGTGATCTCGCCGTGCACCGTCTCCCCTTCCGGATCCTGCTGCGGCAGGCCCGGGCGCAGGTGCTCCTCCACGCTGATGTACTTCAGTCCGGCCCTGAGGTCCGCGTCGTTGCGCAGCCGGATCACGAGGGGGAACTCGGCGAGCGCCGTCGTGTCGAACAGGCCGGTGGTGTAGAGGAGTTGCACACCCAGCGCGTCGGAGACGGCGCGCTGGAGCTCCAGGAGGTACGTGGCGTTGGCGCGGCCGATCGGATTGTCGAGGAACAGCGTGCCCGCGTGGCGGTGCTTGTCGCGGCCCCGGTCGTTCGAGCGCAGCGCGGCCATCGTGCAGTACAGGGCGATGGCGGCGGTGAGCAGCTGGCCGCCGGAGAACACGTCGCCCATCTGCCCCACGGGGACCCGCTCGGCGCGCAGTACGGCGTCCGGCTTGAGGATCTCGACGGCCACGCCCTTGGGCTGAAGCGCGGCGCTGACTCCGCGCAGCAGCAGGGACATGCCGTCGCGCCGCAGGTCGGAGTTCTTCTTGACGGCGGCCCGGGTCGCCTCGTCGATGACCTCGCCGAGCCGCTCGGTGAGCGTGGCCTGGTCGGGCTCCTCGAAGCGGATCCGCAGGAACTCCTGCCCGGACCACTCGCCGAGTCCTTCCGGCAGCCGGGACAGGCGCTGGGCGGAGCGCAGGGTGGCGAGCGACGACTCGACCAGTCCGCGCAGCCGGTCGACGATCGAGTCGCGGTTCCGCTCCAGCTGCGCCAGCTCGTCGGTCAGCACCCGCAGCCGGGGGGCGAAGGCGTCGGCCCACTTCTGCGCGTGCTCCGGCAGCGTGGCGGCCGGCAGTTCCCGGATCTGCTGCCGGGCGGGGGTGCGCACGGCCTCGTACCGTGTCGCGTTCGCATGCCGTACGAGGATGTCGCTCGCCTCGCGGACCGCGGCCTCGGCGCCGGACAGGTCGGCGGCGCAGCCGCGCAGGGAGCGCCGGGTCTCGCCGGCGGCGGTGCGGGCCTCCTCCAGGCCGCCCGGGTACGGCTCGGGCTCTTCCTGTTCGTCGGCGTCGGCGGTGTGGTCGCGCAGCAGGTCGCGCAGGAGCGCGGCCGTCTCGTCGAAGCCGCCTGCCCCGTCCTCGGCGGCCCGGTGCGCGTCGAGGAGTTCGGCGTGGGCGGCGCGGGCGGTCGCCAGCGCGTCGGTGCGCACGGCCAGTTCGGTCGTGGCGGTGCGCAGCAGCGACTGGGCCTGCTCGGTGCCGGAGGGGACCAGCTCGTCGGGCAGCTCGGTGTGCGCGGTGCCGTCCTCGGGCGCGTGCCGCTCGGCCTCGCCGCGCAGCCGTCCCAGTTGCTCGCTCGCGGTGGAGGCGCGGGTCTCCAGGAGCTGCACGTGCTCGTCGGCGCGGGCCGCGGCGGCCTGCCGGGACGGGCCGTCGGCGCCCTCGGGTGATTCGAGGAGGGTGGCGGCGCGGGTGCGCACCTTGTTGGTGAGCCGGTTCAGCTCGGCGAGCGCGGCGCTCTCGTCGCTCTCGGCACGCGCCTGCTCGGCCCGCAGGTCGGCGCCGACGCCCACCTTCTCGTACACCTGCGACGCTGCCCGGTACGCCTCGCGGAGAGCGGGCAGCGACGCCTTGGGGGCCTCTCCCTCGGGTACGTCGTCGGGAGCGCCGGCGATCTCGGCGCGCTCGGCGCGCAGCGTGCGGGCGGTGCGGTGGGCGTCGTCGGCGGAGCGCTGGGCGGCCCGCCGGTCCTCGTCGGCGGCGCGGGCCCCCTCCAGGCAGGTCTGGGCGCGGGCCTCGAACTCGACGGCCTCGTCGGCGAGTTCGCGGACCTTCGCCTGCCAGGCAGCGCGCTCGCGCAGTCGGTAGGCGAGTCCGGCGAGCGCGTCGGCGGCGCGGCGGGCCTTCTGCGCGGCTTCCTGCCGCTCGTCGCGGACCCGGGTGGCCTCGGCGGCGATCTCGTCGGCCTCGGCGCGCGCGGTGCGGGCCTCGGCGAGTTCGGCCTCGGTCTCCTCGGCGAACGCCCGGGCCTCCCGTGCGACGTCGGCCAGTTCGGTGAGGTAGCCGGCCGGGCAGCCGGAGCGCCAGGAGCCGAGCCGGGCGGCCAGCTCGCGGTCCTTGCCGAGGCGTCCGGCGAGCGTGCGGATGTCCTCGTCGCGGCGGGCGGCGCGCTCGCGCAGTGCCTGACGCTCCTCGTCGGCGGCGTGTTCGTCGTGCATCGCCGGGTTCGGCGGGACCAGGAAGACGCCCTCGTCGGAGGCGTTCTCCGCCGGGGTCGGGGCGAGGAGCGCGGCGGCGGTACCGACGGCGACGGCGGACCGCGGCAGCAGCGCGGCGCCCGCGAGCGCGTCCCTGGCCCGGACGTGGGAGTCGGGGTCGGTGATGATGACGCCGTCGACCAGCTCGGGCCGGGCGGCGAGCACGCGCGCGTGGTCGGCCGGGTCGACGGACTGGGCGAGGTAGCGCCAGCCGGGCAGCGCCGGGATGCCGTGCTCGCCGAGGAACTCGACGGTGGCGAGGACGTCGGGGCCCGGCGGCAGCAGACCGCCGTCGCCGAGGGCGCCCAGGATGCGGGAGTCGTCGGCCGCGGCGGTGCGCAGGTCGAACAGCTGCCGCTCCGCGGAGGCCACGGAGTCGTCGAGGAGGGTCTTGAGGTCGTCGGCGGCGCGGTCAAGGTCGTCGGTGGTGAGGGGCGCGTCGGCCGCCCCGGGCGATGCCTGCCCGTCCTCTCGCAACGGCCCGGTCAGCCCCAGCAGTTCGGCCAGGCGCTCCTCGGCGGCGAGGGATGCGGCGGCCCGGTCCTCGGCCCGGTGGGCGCTCTCGGCGGCGGCCGCGGCGTCGGCGGCGCGGGCCGCGGTCAGCTCGGCGCGGGCCTCGGTGGAGGCGGTCTCGCGGGCGTGCTCCGAAGCGCGGCGGGCGGCCTCGCGCGCGGTGTCCCAGGCGGCGACGGTGGTCTTCTCCGCGTCGGCGGCGGCCAGCGCGGCGCGGGCCGGGTCGGCGTCGGGCGCGCTGTCGTCGAGCCAGCCGGCCCGGACGGCCTCGGCGGTCTCCTGCTCGACCTCGCTGAGCCGCTGGCGCAGGTGGCCGAGTTCGCTGCGGGCGCGCTGGGCGTCGGTGGCGGCGGCGGTCGCGTCGCGGTGCGCGGTCTCGCCGGCCTCCTGGAGGACGGCGGAGCGCTCCTCCTCCTCGTTCGCGTGGGTCTCGGCGCGCTCGGCGGCGCCGTGCAGGGCCCGGACGAGGTCGTGGGCGGCCTTGGCGCGGGCGGCGAGCGCGGGGGCCGCGTCCCGCTCGGCCTCGCGGATGGCGACGGCGACGCGCGCGGAGCGGTCGGCCGCGGCACGGTGGCGCAGGACGGCCTCGGCGGCCTGCCAGGCGGAGTGCAGCGTACGGGCGTCGGCCAGCTCGCGCTTCTGCGCGGCGGCGGCCTTCTCGGCCCCGGTGAGCGCCAGCGAGGCGTGCCGGTAGGCGAGTTCGGCGGCGATCAGGGCGCTGCGCTCGCGTGCGGACTCCGCCTCGGTCACGGTGTGCGCGGCGGCGGTGACCTGCTGGACGAGATCACCGGCGCGGCCGCGCTCGACGGCGGCGCGGGTGGACAGGCGCCGGGCCAGGGTGCGGGTACGGCGCTCGGCCGCGGTGTGGATGTCGCGCGCGCGGGCCCGGGTGTCGGCGGCTTCCACGATCCGGGTGAGCAGGTCGACGGAGCCGGCGGTGAAGTCCCGCTCGGCCATCAGCTCGGAGCGCCGGCCCAGCTTGTTGCCGAAGCCGCTCACCAGGTCGGCGAGGCCGTCGGTGTCCCGGGTGTCGGTGACGGCGCGCAGCAGCAGGTCGGTGAAGTCGGAGTCCTTCTTGACGGCGAAGAGGCCGGCGGCCTCGCCCTCGTCCGCGTTCATCTCGCGCTGGTAGCGGAAGAGTTCGGGGTCGAGGCCCAGGTCGCCCAGGTGCTCGTTCCACCGGTCGTGGATCTCTTCCCAGTGCACTTCGAGGTGCGGGTAGGCCTTGCCGGCCTCGACGAGCGCGTCGCGGAAGCCCTTCATGGTGCGGCGGCGGCCCTGTGCGTGGGAGGCGCCCTCGACGATGGGCCGTACCGCGTTGGACTCCGCCACCGGCAGTGCGTCCAGGCTCATTCCGGGGCCGGGCCGGAAGGAGTACCAGGCCTCGGCGAACTTCCGCGGGTCGTTGGAGACCTGGCGGCCGCGCCACTCGCTGACCTTGCCGACGACGACGCACTCGCCGGTGAGGGTGTGCTGCCACTCCAGGGCGACGTGTCCGCAGTCGTCGGCGAGCAGGAACTTGCGCAGCACGCCGGAGCTGGCGCCGCCGAGGGTGTTGCGGTGGCCCGGCAGCATCACCGAGAAGATCAGCTTGAGCAGGACCGACTTGCCGCCGCCGTTCTCCAGGAAGAGCACGCCGGCCGGCGCGGGGCGGCGCGGCGGGCCGACGGGCTCGTCCTCGAAGAACTCCGCCTGGGTGGGCGCGGGGTCGGGCACGGGCGCTCCGACGCCCCGCAGGTCGAGCACGGTGTCGGCGTAGCGTGCGCCGGCAGGCCCGATGGAGTAGAGGCGAATCCGGGACAGCTCGTACATGGCGGACTCTCGTGGTAGGTGCGGAAGTTCAGAGGATGCGGCAGGTTCGCGATCAGGAGTGGAACGGCAGGCCCGCGTCGGCGACGAGGTCGCCGGCGTCCTCGTCCATCGGCGGCACGAGGCTCGCGGACCCGTCGGTGACGGCGACGACGCCCAGGTCGAGCAGTTCGGCCATGGCGGCGGTGCCCGCCATGTCGCGGACCTGGAGCTGGTAGCGGGCCGTGGTGCGGTAGGTGCCGCCGCCGTCGTCGCCCGTTCTCTGCAGGAATCCGGAGTCGGTGAGGAAGGCGACCGCCTTGGCGACGATGCCGGTGGTGGAGTTGGCCAGGCGGCGGGTGTCCTTGGTGGCGCCGGTGGAGCTGCGCCGGGCCCAGATCCGCCAGGCGGCCTCCAGGCCGGGGGTGTCGGTCGCCGGGTCGGTGTTCTCGCCCTGCTCCTCGGCGCGCTCCTCCAGCTTGTGGCAGGCCTGGCGGACGAACGCGTCCACGCCGTTGACACTCACGCGCCCGATGTAGCCGTCGTCGGAGAGGTCCTCGGGGCGCGGGAAGGCGAGCGCGGCGACGGCGAGATGGGCCAGGCCGTGCAGGAAGCGGTCGGTGGAGTCGGCGGCGGTCCGGCGGGCGTAGTCGCCCATCCGGACCGCGAACACGGAGTCCTCGGCGGCGGTCACGGCCATGCCCGCGCGCGGGGACACCTCCAGGACGACGAGCCCGAGCCCGGAGGCGACGGCGTCGGCGAGGCGGGCGAAGGCCGGGTCCTCGCGATAGCGGCGCAGCAGCTCCTGGTACTCCTGGTCACGGGAGGGCTGGAGCTTGGGCTGCAGGCCGAAGGCGACGAGCCGCGCCGCGTCGGCGGCGTCGGCCGGGGTGATCGGGGCCGCGCCCCTGGCCGGGCCCGACGCCTCGGGCTCGCCCCATTCGGCGTGCTCTTCGGGGTGCTCGGTCACGGGCGGTGCTCCTTGATCGTTCCTACGTACATCCGGTGCCCGGGAATCCGGCGCGGTCCGTGGCTCACGCGGCCTCCGTCCGGTCCGCGGCCATGCCTGCCGCGTCGAGCAGCGCGGTGCCCACGATGAGGTCGGCGCCGCCGAACTCGTCGTCGTCGAGCTCGGTGCCGTCGTCCACGGCGAACAGCAGCTTCTCCTCGCCCTGCCGGTAGGCGGTGCCGACAGCCGGGCTGGCGGCGTGCACCGCCAAGAGGGCGACCAGGTAGGGCAGTTCGGGGTCGCGGCGGCGGGCTTCGGCGAGCAGTCCGGACAGGCGGCGCGGCGCGTCGGCCGGCAGGTCGAGGAGCTGCTTGGCGCTCGCGAGCTGCGCCTCGCTGAACCGGCTGTCGTCCGGGGTCTCGATCAGGTCCGGCTCGGGCATCTCCGCGCCGAGGTGCTCCCGCTCCAGGGGCGGGGTCAGCAGTATGTCGACGAGGTCCCCGACGCGTACGGAGACGGGGGTGCGCAGTCCCGTGCCGCGCGCGAAGAAGGCGTCCGTCACCTTGCGCGCGTCCTGCACCGGGAGCGGCAGCAGCGGCGCGACGAGCTGCCCGTACAGGTCGAGGCCCGCGCGCGCGGAGGGGGCGGCGAAGGCCTGCCGGTCCTGCTCGGCGCGGAACAGCGGTCCGGCCTCCAGGAGCCGGGACTGGAGCTGGGTGTGGCGGCGGATGCAGTCCTTGACGATGTCGACGAGTTCGGCGGCGCGGCGCTTCTGCTCGGGGTCCTCGGACTCGTCGCGCGCCTTGCGGATGTTCGTCAGGATCGCGTTCTCGTGGCGGTAGCGGTCCGCCACGTGGTCCAGGGCCTCGGCGATCATGTCGGGGACGGCCCGCAGCCAGTCGACGGCGCGCACATTGCGGCGGGTGGCGTCGAGTGCCTTGCGCAGGGTCTCCGAGTACTGCACGGTCCGGTAGCGGGCCTGCTCGGCGGCGAGCTGGGCGTCGGCGAGGCGGCCGCGGCTGATCAGGACGTCGAGCTTCACCTCGGCGGCGATCTGGGCGCTGGTGACATCGGTGTCGAGGGCTCCGACGAGGACGTTCACCGCCTCGTCCGTCGTGCGGAGGTAGACGCTGCCGCCGTAGCCGGGGACTTCCTCGATCAGCTTGAAGTCGTAGTCGCGCCGTACGTAGGAGCCGTCCGTCGCGAACGTCCCGTAGACCGCGCGGAAGCCCCGGTCCACGCTGCCGACGTTGATCAGGTTCTCCAGGACCCAGCGCGCCACCCGCTCGTGCTCGACGGCCGGGCGCTGCGGGGCCTGGGCGGCGATGCGGGGCATCAGACGAGCCACTATCTGCTCGTGGTCGGCGCCCGTGTCGAAGTCCATGTTCAGGGTGACGAGGTCGATCGCGGAGAGGGCGACCTCGGCCATGCCGTACGTCGAGTACTCGCCCGCGAGGTTCGCCTTGCGCACGTCCAGGTCGTGCAGGGGCGCGGTGCAGGCGAGCGCGCGCAGCCGCCGCGCGAGCCCTTCGTCGGCGGCCGGGCCCGGTGCGGGGCGCGGCCCCGCGCTGAGCTGGGGCGGAACGGATTCCGTGGTGGCAGGCGAAGTCACGGAGCACAGACTAGGCGCTGGGTCCGACAACGGTCGAAACGACGCAGATGCCTCGGTCCCGCGAGGCCGTCACGCCTCTTCGGCCACGCGCTGTCCGTACGCCTCGACGAGCCCGTCGCGGGAGTCGTCGAGATAGTCGGCGAGCAGTGTCTCGGCCTCGTCGCGGTGCCCGTCGGAGAGGGTCCTGACGATCCGGGCGTTGCGGGCGAGGTAGGGCTCGTGGAGGCGGCGCGGGTCGTCCACGACGTGGAAGGCGAGCCGGAGTTCGGCGAGGACGCTGCGCATCAGTTCGTCGGTGCGCTCGCTGCCGGCGAGGGCGACGAGTTCGCGGTGGAAGTGGATGTTGGCCGTGGAGACGCCCTTCCAGTCCCGCGCCGCCGCGGCGCGCCGGCCGTCCTCGACGGCCGCGGCCACCCGGTCCAGGGCGAAGGGGGGTTCGCCGAGCGAGCGCACGACGGAGCACTCGATCATGCGCCGGGTCCGGTAGATGTCCTCGACGTCGTCGATGCTCAGGACCCGTACGAAGACGCCCTTGTTCAGCCGGTGTTCGAGCAGGCGCTCGTGCGTGAGCAGCCGGAACGCCTCGCGCAGGGTGTTGCGGGAGACGCCGAGCGCACCGCCGATGCTGTCCTCCGACAGGCGGGTGCCGGGCGGGAAGAAGCCCTCCGCGATCCGGGTCCTGAGGATGTCCGCGACGCGCTCGGCGGTGCTGGTGCGGCCCAGCAGCGCGCGGTCGTCGGCGAGTGCGTTCAGCTCTTCCGTGGCCACGGCCGAATTCAAGCGCAGATACAAGAACGAGACAACGTGGGTATTGAGGGATCGTTCAACGATCCTCTACCTTGGCGGTCAGGCACCGCTCCGCTGCACGCACCACCACGCACGCTCCTCCGCACGCTCATCTCCCCGTGAGTTCCCGAGTTCTCCTGCGAGGTGCTTCATGAGCACGACCCCACCGCCGCCGGGCACCGCCGTCCCCGGGACGACCGCACCGCCCTCACCGCCTGCACCGCTCCCCCACTCCGACGACGGCGCCCTCGGCTGGCTGCGGGCGCTCGGTCCGCGCGGCCGACGCGCGTTCGCGGGGGCCTTCGGCGGCTACGCCCTCGACTCCTACGACTACTTCACGCTGCCGCTGAGCATGGTCGCGCTGGCCGCGTACTTCGGGCTGAACAGCGGCCAGACCGGCCTCATCACCACGGTCACCCTGGTCGTCTCGGCCGTCGGCGGGGCCGCCGCCGGTGTGCTCGCCGACCGGTACGGGCGGGTGCGGGCCCTCATGCTCACGGTGGGCCTGTACGCCGTCTTCACCGTGGCGTGCGGATTCGCGCCCGACTACGAGACGCTGCTCGTCTTCCGCGCCCTCCAGGGCCTCGGTTTCGGCGGCGAGTGGGCGGTCGGCGCGATCCTGGTCGCCGAGTACGCCTCGGCCAGGCACCGGGGCCGCACCCTCGGCGCCGTGCAGAGCGCCTGGGCGGCGGGCTGGGGCCTGGCCGTCGTCGTCTACACCCTGGTGTTCCAGTTCCTCGACGACGATCTGGCCTGGCGCGTCATGTTCTGGACCGGGGCGCTGCCGGCCCTGCTGGTGCTCTGGGTGCGCCGCCGGGTGCAGGACGCCCCGAAAGCGACGGAGAAGCTCGAAGGCAGCGCGCGCAAAGGGTCGTTCACCGAGATCTTCCGGCCGGGCCTGCTGCGCACGACGCTCTTCGCGGTCCTGTTGTCGACCGGCGTGCAGGGCGGCTACTACACGCTCGCCACCTGGGTGCCCACCTACCTGAAGACGGACCGCGGCCTCACGGTGGTGAACACCGGCGGCTATCTGACGTTCCTCATCTCGGGTGCGTTCGTCGGGTACTTGACGGGCGGCTACCTCACCGACCGGCTCGGCCGGAAGCGCAACATCGTCCTGTTCGCGGTCCTGTCCGCGGCGAGCATCCTCGTCTACACGCACATCCCGGACGGCGCCGACACCCTTCTCCTGGTGCTGGGATTCCCGCTCGGCTTCTGCATGTCGGCCATCTTCAGCGGCTTCGGCTCGTACCTCAGCGAGCTGTACCCGACCGCCGTCCGCGGCACGGGACAGGGCTTCACGTACAACACGGGCCGGGCGGTCGGCGCCGTCTTCCCGACCCTGGTCGGCTTCCTCGCGGACAGCTGGGGCGTGGGCGGCGCGCTCGTCTTCGGCGCCATCGGATACGCCCTGGCCGTCGTGGCCCTGCTCGGACTGCCGGAGACCCGCGGGAAGGAACTGCTGTGAACCTCACCAACGACCGCACCGAGACCCTCACCGCCACCTGGACTCCCCAGCGGGCCCGCGCCCACTTCCGCGCGGGCGCGAGCGCCCCCACCGCCGGCTGGGCGCGCGGTCACACCCAGGCCAATCTGATCGCCGTACCGGCCGACTGGGCCTACGACATGCTGCTGTTCTGCCAGCGCAACCCGAAGCCGTGCCCGGTCCTGGACGTCACGGACGCGGGCGGTCGGACCACCGTCCTGGCTCCCGGCGCCGATCTGCGCACGGATCTGCCGCGCTACCGGGTGTGGGAGCACGGTGTGTTGACGGCCGAACCGACCGACGTGGTCGACCACTGGCGCGACGACCTGGTCTCCTTCCTGCTCGGCTGCAGCTTCACCTTCGAGTGGGCGCTGGCGGCGGCCGGGGTGCCGCTGCGCCACGTCGAGCAGGGCAGGAACGTGCCCATGTACGTGACCACGCGCGCGTGCCGCGGCGCGGGCCGGCTTGCCGGTCCGCTGGTCGTGTCGATGCGTCCGGTGCCGCCGCAGGCCCTGGAGGCGACGATCCGGGAGAGCTCCCTGATGCCGGCGGTGCACGGCGGCCCGGTGCACATCGGCGACCCGGGGGTCCTCGGCATCACAGACCTCGACGCACCCGATTTCGGCGACCCGGTGGACCGGGCTCCCGGCGACATCCCGGTCTTCTGGGCCTGCGGAGTGACACCGCAGGCGGCCGTGACGGCGTCCCGGCCGCCGTTCGCGATCACCCACGCGCCGGGGCACATGTTCGTCGCGGACACCCGGGACGAGCAGTACCGGATCGCGCCGCCCTACTGACCGCTGGGAACCCGCGTGAGCGCCACGGTTCGCCGCGCTTGCCTTCAAGCGCTTGAGGTGTGTTCTGCTGCGGACATGTCGAGCTACACGATTCAGGACGTATCGCGGCGCAGTGGACTGAGCGAGCCCACTCTGCGCTACTACGAGGAGGTGGGGCTGATCGGCCCGGTCGGCCGCGACGAGCGCAGCGGGCACCGCCGCTACGCCGAGGAGGACCTCGACCTCCTCCAGGCGCTGGCCTGCCTGCGCGCCGTCGGCATGAGCATCGAGGACATGCGCACCTACCAGGCCAACCGGGCGCGCGGCCGGTCGGCCGCCGCCGAGCAGCGCGATCTGCTGCTGCGCCACGCGGCCCGCGTCGAGGAGGAGATCGCCGCGCAGCGCGCCCGGCTCGGCTACCTGCGCGAGAAGGCCGCCCTGTGGGACGCGCGCGAGCGCGGCGACGGCGCGGCGGAGGCCGTGGCGACGCAGCGGTCCCTCGACGCCGCCCGGCGTCTGGAGGTGCTGCGATGAGCCCCGTTCTGGTGACCGGCGGGTCCGGCTATCTGGGTACGCACCTGATCACGGCCCTGCTGCTCGGCGGGCGCGAGGTGCGGGCCACGGTGCGCTCGACGGCCCGCGAGGCCGAGGTGCGCGCGGCGGTGCGGCGCGGCGGCGCCGACGACGCCGGGCTCCAGGTCGTCGCGGCGGACCTGATGAGCGACGACGGCTGGCCCGCCGCGGTGGCCGGCTGCGAGGAGGTGCACCATGTGGCCTCCCCGATCCCGGCCGTGCAGCCCGACGACCCCGACGAGCTGATCGTCCCGGCGCGCGAGGGCACCCTGCGGGTGCTGCGCGCGGCGCGCGCCGCGGGCGTCCGGCGCACCGTGCTGACCTCGTCGTTCGCGGCGGTCGGCTACACGCCGGGGACCCGCGCCGAGTTCACCGAGGACGACTGGACCGATCCCGACGCCCCGGGGCTCGCGCCCTATCCGCGCTCCAAGGCGATCGCCGAGCGGGCCGCGTGGGACCTGATGGAGCGCTCGGGCGACGGCACCGAACTCGTCGTGGTCAACCCGACGGGCATCTTCGGGCCCACCCTGACGCCCGTGCTCGGCTCCTCCATGCAACTGGTGAAGGCGATGCTCGACGGTGCGATGCCGGTGGCCCCGAGGGCCCGCTTCGGCGTCGTGGACGTCCGTGACGTGGCGGACCTGCACCTGAGGGCGATGGCCGCTCCCGGGGCCGCGGGACGGCGCTTCCTGGCCGTCGCGAACGGCCCGACGCTGAGCTTCGTCGAACTGGCGGCCGTCCTGCGCGAACGGCTCGGACCGCTCGCCGCGCGCGTACCGGCCGAGGAGGCGCCGGGCGCCCCGCTGCCCCGCCCCGTCATCCGCAACGACCGGGCCCGCACCGAGCTCGGCTGGCAGCCGCGCGACCCGGCGACCACGCTCGTGGACTCGGCGACGTCACTGCGCGATCTCGGGCTGCTCGCGGACTGACCGGAGCGGCACGCACCGCTCGGCGGCGACGCGCACCGTCCCGCCGGAGGTCGCGGACAGGGCCGCCGCCACCCCGGCCGACGCACGCAGATCGAGCCGTGCGCCGGTCCCGCGCAGTCCGTGCCGCACCTCCTCCGCGGCCAGGGCGACGAGTTGGGGCAGCAGGTCGGTGCAGCGCCGGGCGACCCAGCCGGTGCCCGCGGTGGCCAGCCACCACCAGGCGGCGGTGCGGGTCGGCGCGGGTCCGTCCGGCTCGGTGCCGGGAGCCGGGCCATGGGCCACGCCCGACGCCTCAAGCAGGGCGTGGAAGCGGGCGGCGAGGAGCCGGTGCCCGCGCTCCCCGGGATGCAGCCGGTCCGCGCTCCACAGCGCGCGGTCGGCCACTCCGTCGCCCTCGGCGGCGTGCAGGTGCACGGCGCCGTGGCGTTCGGACAGGACGTGGACGACGGAGTTCACCGCGCGCTGCCGACGGGCCAGCGGGCGGGCGAGGGCCCCGGGCAGGCCGAGCAGCGCGCCCGGGTCGGGCAGACAGGCGGTGAGCAGCACCGCGCCCTGGGCGCCGAACGCGCCGTAGACCGAGTCGAGGCGTGCGGCCACCGCGTGGATGTCGAAGGTGTGGCGCAGGGTGTCGTTGACGCCGACGACGACGGAGACGACGTCGGGGGCGAAGGCCAGCGCGGCAGGCAACTGCCGGTCCAGGACGTCGCCGGTCTGTGCCCCGCTCACCGCGAAGTTCCGGAACTCCACGGGGACGTGGGCGGGCGCGAGCCCGGTCGCGAGCAGGGCGGCCCAGCCCCGCCACCGGCCGCCGCCGACGGGGTCGCCGATGCCTTCGGTGAGGGAGTCGCCGAGCGCGGCGAACCGGAGCGGCCTCATCGCGGCTCCCGCCCCACGGGGAGCCCGGTCGCAGCCCTCACCGGGGTCGCGTCGTGGGCTGCGAGGAAGGCGTCCACCGCCACGTCCCACCCGAAACACTCCGCACGCGCGCGTGCGGCTTCGCGGCGCTCTCGTCCGGGCCGCGCCAGCACCTCCCGCACCGCGCGGGCGAAGGCCGCTCCGGTGTCGGCGGCCACGGCACCGGCCGCGCCGACCACCTCGGGCAGCGCGGAGGACGCGCTGACGACGACCGGGGTTCCGCAGGCCAGTGCCTCCAGGGCGGCGAGGCCGAACGTCTCGGCGGGGCCGGGCGCCAGGCACACATCGGCGGTGGCCTGGAGCGCGGCGAGTGCCGTCCGGTCGGCGACGTGCCCGAGGAACGTCACCGGCAGCCCCCGCGCCCGCTGCTCCAGCCGGGCCCGCAGCGGCCCGTCCCCGGCGACGACGAGCCGGGCGGGGACGCCCGCCGCACGGAGCGCCGCCAGCGCGGCGAGTCCCGTACCGGGCCGCTTCTCCACGGACAGCCGGGTGCACATGACGAGCAGAATCTCGTCCTCGCGCGCGTATCGCGCCCGGACGTCCGCGTCCCGCGCCCCCGGCCGGCAGCGCACGAGGTCGACGCCGAGCGGGGCGCGCACCACGTTGCGGGCGCCGAGCCGCACGAACTCCCGCTCGGCCCATTCCGTGGTGCACACCACGCGCGTGTAGGCGTGCGCCGTACGGGCGTTGAGCGCGTCGGCGGCCCGTCGTGCCGCCGCATCGGGCAGGCCCCAGGCACGCAGGACGCCGTCGGCCGTCTCGTGGGAGACCATGACGGCGGGCACCCGCGCCCGCCGCGCCCACTCGCCGGTCCAGCGCAGCGTCGTCCGGTCGGAGACCTCCAGGCGGTCGGGGCGCAGTCGCTCCAGCAGCCTTGTCACGCGCTGCCGGTCGGCGAGCACCCGGTATCCGCCGGTGCCCGGCAGCGGCCGTCCCGGCAGTGTGACGACGCGACCCTGGTCGCTCTCCTCGTCGGCCGTCCGCTCTCCCGGCACGATCAGCACGGGCTCGTGTCCGGCCGCCGCGTATCCCGCGCCCAGTTCGCGCAGCGCGGTGCGCAGGCCGCCCGAGGCGGGCGTGACGAAGTTGGCGAGCCGCACGATGCGCAGTGACCGGCTCATGCCGCCACCGCCGTCCGGGCGTGCAGCACCTCGTCGTAGTGGTCGAGGAGCTGATCCCCCACCGCCGACCAGGTCCGTCCGGCCACCGCCGCGCGGCCCGCGGCGCCGAAGGCGGCCCGCAGCCCGGGATCGGCGGCCAGCGTCTCCACCGCGTCGCGTACGGCGCGGGCGTCGCCGGGCGGCACGAGCAGGCCGGTCGAGCCGTGCGCCACGAGGTCGAGCGGGCCGCCGGCCGCGGGGGCGACCACCGGGACGCCGCTCGCCATGGCCTCCTGCACGGTCTGGCAGAAGGTCTCGTACGGGCCGGTGTGCACGAAGACGTCCAGGGAGGCGTAGATCCGGGCGAGGTCGTCGCCGGTGCGCCGCCCGAGGAAGCGGGCGCCGGGGAGCACGCCGCGCAGTGACGTCTCGCTCGGCCCGTCACCGACGATCACGACCCGCACGCCGGGCCGCCCGCACACCTGTGCCAGCAGCTCCACCTGCTTCTCGGGCGCGAGCCGTCCCACGTATCCGACGAGCAGTTCGCCGCCCGGAGCGAGGTCGGCCCGCAGCCGCTCGTCCCGGAGCGCGGGTCGGAACCGTACGGCGTCCACTCCCCGGGGCCACAGCCGCACCCGCGGCACCCCGTGCGCCTCCAGATCGCGCCGGGCCGCCGTGGACGGGGCGAGGGTGCGGTCGGCGGCGCCGTGCACCCCGCGGATCCGCCGCCAGGCGGTGGCCTCCCCGGTCCCCATGTACGTACGGGCGTAGCCGGCGAGGTCGGTCTGGTAGACGGCGACGGCGGGGATCCGCAGCCGGGCGGCGGCCGCCATGCCCCGCACGCCGAGCACGAACGGACTGGCCAGGTGGACGAGTTCGGCGCCGTGCGCGGCCAGGGTCTGGGCGACGCGGCGGCTCGGCAGGGCGACCCGGACCTGCGGGTAACCGGGCAGTGGGAGGGAGGGGACGCGGACCACCGGGCAGGGCGCGGCCGCGTCCGCCTCGGGACCGGCCGCCGTAGCGGGGGCGACGGCGGGTGCGATGACCAGGGGGTCATGACCGCGGGCGGCGAGATGCCGGGCGGTCTGCAGGGCGCAGTGCGCCACTCCGTTGATGTCGGGCGGGAAGGATTCGGTCACGATGACGACACGCATACGGGTGTTCTCGCCGCGTCCGGCGTGCCCACGTCAAAGTGGATCTTTCCCGCCGTGGAACGTCCCATGAGCGTTGCGTCACCCCGCGACACCGGGGAGAACAGCGGGAGGCGGCCCCTCGCCCAGGGGCCGCCTCCCGTCCATCAGGGCGTCACAGGGCCGTCGCGTCCGGCCCGATCCTGCTGCGTACGGCGGTCTGCACCTCGGCCTCCTCGGCCGGATCGGCGGCGAGCCTGCGCAGCTGGTCCACGACGCGGGCGTCACCGGTCTCGGCGTGCCGTGCGGCGATCTCGCGGGTGGACTCCTCGCAGTCCCACAGGCACTCGACGGCGAATCCCGCGGCGAAGGAGGGGTCGGTGGCGGCGAGGGCGCGGGCGGCCTGTCCGCGGCCGTGGGAGGAGGCGGTCTCGCGGTAGATGTGCCGCAGGACGGGGGCCGCGCAGGCGATGCCGAGGCGGCCCGCTCCGTCGACGAGCGGCCAGAGGGTGGGGGCGTCGGGGCCGTCGCCGCGGACGGCCTCCCGGAGGGCGGTCAGGACCAGCTCGCGGTCCTGGATGCCGCCCCGGCACGCGAGCATCCGCCCGGCGGCGGCGCCCAGCACGTCGGGCCGCGGCACCCAGCGGCGGGCGCGCTCCACGGCGGCGACGGACCGCATCCGTTCGAAGCAGTCCACGGCCGCGTCCACCACCAGTCGGGAGGGTGACGCCACGGCGGCCTCGACGAGATCCAGTACGTCGGGATCGTGGGTGTCGGTGAGATAGCGCAGAGCGGTGCAGCGGGCTCCGTCCGAGCCCTCGCGGGCGGCCCGCAGGATCTCGGCACGGTCGGTGGGGCCCGCGACCGCGGTCAGGCAGCGCGCGGCCGGCACGTACAGCGCCGCACCTCGCTCGAAGCCCTGCTGCGCCCAGTCGAAGACCGCCTGCACGCTCCATTCGGGGCGTGGCCCCGAGGGCCGCATCTGCCGCTGCCAGCGGTCGAAGGAGCCGGACTCCTGGGCGGCACGCACGCGTGCGCCCACATGAGGCCGCGGATCCTCGGCCCACAGCCGCCACGGGCGGGGCTCGAAGGCGTCCCGGACGGCCGCGACCAGGTCGGCCTCGGCGTCCAGCGGGAAACGGGCGAGGACCGGCTCGGCGAGGGCGCGCAGTCCGGCGTCGTCGTCGCGCAGGGCCAGCTCGTCGAGCGCCCAGGCCCAGTTCCCGCCGAGGGCGGCGTACCTGCGCAGCAGCTCCAGGGCGTCCCGCCTGCCGTAGGAGGCGAGGTGCCCGAGCACGGACAGGGCGAGCCCCGTACGGCACTCGTCGGTGTCGAGCAGGTCGTCGGGGTCGAAGAGGTGCCGCTCGATCTCCCCGAGCTCGCCGTGGAGATCGAGGTAGAGGCGGGCGTAGTACAGGGAGCGGTTCTCCACCTGCCAGTCGTGGCGGGGGTCGCTCAGCACACAGTGATTCAGAGCCGCGAGCGCCTCGTCCCGCGGTGCCGTCAGCGCGTGCAGCGTGCCGTCACCGCGGCCTCGCTGCAGCAGGCCGAGCAGCGTACCGCTGGGCGCTATGACCGGTTCGAACATGGGAAACAGCCTCACATCAAGCGTCGACGCAACCGGGAATCTGCACTTACCTGGCCACGCGACAACACGTCGGAGCGCCCGCCGTCTCTTGCTTGCTGTAGACCATCTCTCTGCCTCTCGTCCAAGGCCCGATCCGGGCCAGTTACGGCCCGCGTGGCACGTGGGCAGCACCTGCCCCGCCATCGCGTCCGTAAATCACGCCGTCATCATGACCCAGCGGTTCCGCCCGCCGCGACCACATTTCCCGCACCCCCGTCGTGCCTGGCCGGCGCCCGTGTGTCAGGAGGCGCCGAAGAGCTCCAGGAGCTCCGCCTTGCCGAACATCCGGGCCGTGTCGACCGCCGACGGCGTCCCCGCGGCCGGATCGGCCTCGCCCGCGAGCAGCGCCCTGATCACGGCTTCCTCGCCCTTGAAGACGGCGCCCGCGAGCGGGGTCTGTCCCTTGTCGTTGGCACGGTTGGCGTCGGCGCCGCGCTCCAGGAGCGCGGTCACGGTCCGTGCGTGGCCGTGGTACGCGGCCAGCATGACGAGCGTGTCCCCCCGGTCGTTCGTGAGGTTCGCGGGCACGCCCGCGTCCACGTACCCCGTGAGTGCCTCCGTCTCGCCGCGGCGCGCGAGATCGAAGATCTTGGTGGCCAGCTCCACGACCTCCGGGTCGGGGGCTTCGCTCATCGGCCGAACCGCCTTTCACATCCGTGCAGGTACGGCCGTGCGGCCGTACGAGTGAATCGCCAGGGTACTGCCCGCCGGGGCACATGACCCGACCCCCGCGAGGCAAAGATCACGGGCAGTACGGACGTCCGTCCGGCAGCCCGCCCGGGCCTCTCACCAGCCACAACAACGTCTGCCGACCGGGTGAAACATGGGAAAATCCACCCATTTGCACCTTTTGTCGTATAGATACATGCTGTGAGCCTGGAAGAACTCATGGTGACTGTCCCCACCAACCAGGAGAACCCTCATGATCCTGTCCATCTCGGGCGTCGTGCTGCTCGGCATCATCGTCTTCCTCTTCTTCCGCAAGGACGGACTGAAGGCCTCGCACGCACTGGTATGCGCCCTCTTCGGCTTCTACCTGGCGGGCACGGCCATCGCCCCGAGCATCAAGGCGGGCGGCGCGAGCCTCGCCAGCCTGCTCGGCGGGATCAAGTTCTGACGGCCCATCCACCCGCACACACCTTCAGGAGACCGACGTGGTCAGGCGTCCCAACTCCCCGTTGCCCCGGATTCTGAGCACCGGCAGCGCCTCCATCGCCCGGAGCCGGGAAATGGCACGGACGGCCGCCGACGGCGCCACCGACGTCCTCCACCCGCTCATCACGATCACCCGTGGACTGCGTCGTCTGGCTGCCGCCGGACGACGCAAGTGGACGGAGACCCCCAAGGACCGACGCGGACCGCTGCTGTTCCTGGTGGCCGCCGTGGTCCTGGTCGTGGTGTTCATTCCCTACGGGCCGCTGCTCGCGATCATCACGGTCATGGCGGCGGCCGCGTGGAAGGGCCGCGACCCCAAGCAGCCCGAGGAACCGGCGGGACCCGACGAGTCGCAGGTCAAGCGCCTCTCCTCGCTCTACGAGGCGCTCGTCCCCTACTTCTCGGTGGCCGAGGACCCGAACCCGCTCTACGCCCACGGCGGCGAGTGGGAGCAGGCCTTCGAGACGTACGACTTCGACGGCGACGGCCGCTTCGACCGGCTCACGATCAGCTATCCCGCCTACTTCGCCGACGGCGACGCGGAGTCCCGGGCGCGGATCGAGCAGCTGCTCGGCGCCAAGCTGGGCCGCGGCCGTGAGTACCACTTCGCCTGGGACGAGGAGGGCAACCACCTCACCGTGACCGTGCTCGCCCCGCTGCCCACCGACATCGCCGCCCAGCGCTTCGTGACCGCCCCGGCGGAGACGGTGCTCGGCTTCACCGACGAGACCGGGGTGCAGCGCACGCTGCCGGTCATGGACGGCGAGGAACAGCGGGACGTGCCGCCGGTCGTCTGGCGCACCGGCGTCCGCTCCACCGAGCCCCACCTGCTGGCCGTGGGCCAGCCCGGCAGCGGCACGACGTCCCTCGTGCGCTCGATCGCGCTGCAGGCCCTCCAGCACGGCGACGTACTGATCATCGAGGGCAGCGGCACCGGCGACTACGCGTGCCTGGTCGGCCGGGACGGTGTCCTCGCCGTCGAGTGCGGCCTCGCGGGCGCGCTCGCCAGCCTCGAATGGGCGGCGCACGAGACCGAGCGCCGGCTGATCGCGGCGAACCGGGCGCGGCAGGCCGGACACCCGACGCCGGACGACATCAAGCGCCCGCTGTGGATCCTGCTCGACCGGCCCGGCGCGCTGGGCCACCTCGCCGCGGCGGACGGTCGCAAGGATCCGCAGAGCCTGCTCCAGGTGCCGCTGCGGCACGGGCGCGCGGCCGGGGTGACGGTCGTGGTGGCCGAGCAGTTCGACAGCCTCGACGCCCTGATCGAGCCGGTGCGCCAGCACACCCGCGCGCGCGTGGTGCTCGGTCCGGCCACCGCGCAGGAGCTGGAGGACGTCCTCGGCATCCAGCCGCCGACGACTCCCACCTCCGACGTACCGGCCGGCCGCGGCTACGCCCGGCTCGGCACGGGACCGGTCCACCGGCTCCAGGTGCCGGCCACGCCCGACCCGTACGACGACGCGACCAGCGAGGCCCACCGGCAGGCCGTGATGGCCCTGCTGCCGGACCGGATCACGCCCCCGTCCGGAACCGACACCGCCTCGGACACCGCCGTGGAGGCGGTTCCCGACGAGGCGGAGGCGCTCGCGGAGCGCTGACGACGGATCACGCGATCAGGGTGCGCGGCACGTCCCCGCCCGCACCCTGGCCGTCCGTCACCATCCGGGCCGCCGCCGCGAGCCGCACGGCGGCCTCGTCGGCCACGGCGCCGCCCACGGTGAACGGCAGTCGCACATAGCCCTCGAAGGCACCGTCGACGCCGAACCGCGGACCGGACGGCACCCGCACCCCGACCCGCTCCCCCACCGCGGCGAGCCGCGAACCCGAGAGCCCGCCCGCCTTCACCCACAGCGTCAGACCGCCGTCCGGCACGTCGAACTCCCAGTCGGGCAGCTCCCGGCGCAGTGCGGTCACGAGGGCGTCCCGGTTCTCCCGCGCCTGACAGCGGCGCAGCTCCACGGCCTCCTCCCAGCCGCCGGTGTTCAGCAGCCAGTTCACGGCCAGCTGCTCCACGACCGGAGTGCCCAGATCCGCGTAGGCGCGTGCGGCGACCAGGCTGCGGATCACGTCCGGGGCGGCCCGCACCCAGCCGATCCGCATGCCGGCCCAGAACGCCTTGCTGGCCGAGCCCACCGTGACGACCGTCGAACCGGCCGGGTCGAACGCGCAGACGCGGCGCGGCATGCCCCGGTCGCGGTCGAAGTACAGCTCGGTCATGGTCTCGTCGACCACGAGCACGGTGCCCGCCGAGCGGGCCGCGTCGACCAGGGAGCGGCGTTGCTCCTCGTCGGCGAGCGCGCCGGTCGGGTTGTGGAAGTCCGCGACCACATAGGCGAGTCGCGGCGCGGCGTCCCGCAGGACCTGCCGCCAGCGGTCGAGGTCCCAGCCGGCGAGCCGGTCGGCCATGGCGACGGGGACGAGCCGCAGACCGGCCTCCCGCATGAGCTGGAGGATGTTGGCGTAGCTGGGCGACTCGACGGCGACGCGCTCGCCCTGGCCCGCGAAGAGGTGGCAGATCGCGTCGATGGCACCCATGGCGCCGGTCGTCACCATGATCTGCTCGGGCATGGTGGGGATGCCGTGGGCGGTGTACCGCTCGGCGATCATCGTGCGCAGCGCGGGCAGACCGGCCGGGTAGTCGCCGTGGGTGTGGGCGTAGGGCGGCAGTTCGTCGAGGGCGCCCCGCACGGCGCGGGTGAGCCAGGGTTCCGGGGCCGGCAGCGCGGCGGTGCCGAGGTCGATCATCGAGCCCAGGGACTCGGGCGGCAGGGGTTCGAGACCGCGCGCGGGCAGCGGGTTCCCGGCCGGGCCCGCGGTCCAGCTGCCCGCTCCCCTGCGGGACTCCAGGTACCCCTCGCCGCGCAGCGCCTCGTAGGCCGCCGCGACGGTGGTGCGGCTGACCGAGAGCGCCTGGGCGAGTTCGCGCTCGGCGGGCAGCCGGGTGGCCACCGGGACGCGGCCCTCCAGGACGAGCAGCCGGATGCCGTCGGCGAGCGCCCGGTAGGCCGGCGGGCGGCGGGTGCCGGGCCCGGCCGGGCGGTCCTGCTGCGAGGTGAGCAGCCGGGCGAGCTGGGCCGAGCCGATCGCCGAAGTCCACTGAGCCATGCGGTCCAGTCCACCTTCCCGGAATTGGCCATGGTTGGCCTGGGTTTACAGGCCACAGAGTGTCACGAGCCGGTCCACTACCACCACAGGGGGCACCTCTTGTCAGCGCCAGAGCCGTCGTCGCCGGGGACGTCCGTACCAGAGCCGTCGTCCGTACCGGAGCCGTCGTCGGCCGCTCCGCGCGGCGGCCCGCTCGTCCGCCGCCTTCTCCAGCTCTATGTGGGTCTCGCTCTGTACGGCGCCAGTTCGGCGCTCCTGGTGGAGGCGGGGCTCGGCCTGGAGCCGTGGAACGTGCTGCACCAGGGACTCTCCGAGCTGACCGGCGTCTCGATCGGCGTCGTGTCGATCGGCGTGGGCGCGGTCGTGCTGCTCCTGTGGATCCCGCTGCGGCAGCGGCCCGGCCTCGGCACGGTCTCCAACGTCTTCGTGGTGGGCCTCGCCATGGACGGCACGCTCGCCGTGGTGCCCGATGTGCACTCCTACGGGGTGCGCATTCCGCTGATGGTCGTCGCGATCGTGCTCAACGGGGCGGCGACCGGCCTCTACATCGCGGCGAAGTTCGGCCCCGGGCCGCGCGACGGCCTGATGACGGGGCTGCATCTGCGCACGGGCCGCTCGATCCGCCTGATGCGCACCGCCGTCGAGGTCGCCGTCGTGGTGACCGGGTTCCTGCTGGGCGGCACGATCGGCGTGGGCACGGGGCTGTACGCGATCGCGATCGGCCCGCTGGCGCAGTTCTTCCTGCGCGTCTTCGCCGCCCCCGCGCCGTCCGCCGGATCCACCGCGGCTGCCGGGGCGTCACCGCGGCGGGCGATACTGCGACCGTGACCCACCCCGTACGCCACCCCTACCTCGACCATCCCGGGCCGCTCGCCCTCGCCCACCGCGGCGGGGCCGCGGGCGGTCTGGAGAACACGCTCAGCGCGTTCCGGCACGCCGTGGACCTCGGCTACCGCTACATCGAGACGGATGTGCACGCGACGAGCGAGGGCCGCCTCGTCGCGTTCCACGACGCCACCCTCGACCGGGTCACGGACGCGCGGGGCCGGATCGCCGACCTGCCGTGGAGCGAGATCCGCCACGCGCGCGTGGCGGGCACGGAACCCGTCCCCCTCCTCGAGGACCTGCTGGAGGCCTTCCCAGACGTCCGGTGGAACGTGGACGTGAAGGCCGAACCGGCCCTCGTGCCGCTGCTGGACCTGCTGCGCCGCACGCGCGCGTGGGACCGGGTCTGTATCGGTTCCTTCTCGGAGGGCCGGGTCGCGCGGGCGCAGGCCATCGCCGGGCCGCGCCTCGCCACCTCGTACGGCACCAAGGGCGTGCTCGGTCTGCGCCTGAAGTCGTACGGCCTCCCGGCGGCGCTGCGCCGCTCGGCCGTGTGCGCCCAGGTCCCGGTCGCCCACGGGCGGATCCGGGTGGTCGACGAGCGCTTCGTACGGGCCGCTCACGCGCGCGGGCTTCAGGTCCATGTCTGGACGGTCAACGACGAGTCCGAGATGCGGAGACTTCTCGACCTGGGGGTCGATGGCATAGTTTCCGATCACATCGAGACGCTGCGGGACGTCCTGAAGGACCGGGGAAGCTGGGTCTGAGGGCCTGCGCCCGCGACGCGCCGGACGCACGGGGACAACAAGGGGACACGGGTGGGCACCGACACCGCGCACGAGACGGCGACGGGCGCGACCGCCCTCGCCGACCGCAAGCGCGAACAACGCGGCTGGTACTTCTACGACTGGGCGTGCTCCGTCTACTCGACGAGCGTCCTGACCGTGTTCCTGGGCCCGTACCTCACGTCGGTCGCGAAGGCCGCCGCGGACGCGGACGGCTATGTGCACCCGCTGGGCATACCGGTGCGCGCCGGGTCCTTCTTCGCGTACACGGTCTCCCTGTCGGTGATCGTCGCGATCTTCGTGATGCCGGTCGCAGGCGCGGCCGCCGACCGGTCGGGCCGCAAGAAGCCGCTGCTCGCGCTCTCCGCCTACATCGGCGCGACGGCCACGACGGCCCTGTTCTTCCTGGGCGGCGACCGCTATCTGCTCGGCGGACTGCTCCTCGTGGTGGCGAACGCCTCGCTGGCCGTGTCGATGGCTCTCTACAACTCCTTCCTGCCCCAGATCGCCCCGCCCGAGGAGCGCGACGCCGTGTCGTCGCGCGGCTGGGCCTTCGGCTACGCGGCCGGCTCGCTGGTCCTCGTGGTGAACCTGGTGCTCTATCTGGCCCACGACTCCTTCGGCCTCACGGAGTCGGCTGCCGTGCGCATCTGCCTCGCGTCGGCCGGGCTCTGGTGGGGCGCGTTCACCCTCGTCCCGTTGCGCCGTCTGCGTGAACGGCGCACGGTTCCCGCGCAGGGCGGTGCGCGGACGGCGACGGGGCTGCGTCAGCTGGTCGTCACTTTGAAGGACATGCGCCGCCATCCGTTGACGCTCTCCTTCCTGCTGGCCTATCTCGTCTACAACGACGGCGTGCAGACGGTGATCTCCCAGGCGTCCGTGTACGGCTCCGAGGAGCTGCGCCTCGATCAGTCGTCGCTGATCACGGCGGTGCTCCTGGTGCAGGTCCTGGCGGTGGCCGGGGCGCTCGGGATGGGCCGCCTCGCGCGCGCGTACGGCGCGAAGCGCACGATCCTCGGCTCGCTGGTGGCGTGGACGGTGACCATCGGGGCGGGCTATTTCCTGCCGAAGGACTCGCCCGGGTGGTTCTACGCCCTGGCGGTCGGTATCGGGCTCGTCCTGGGCGGCACCCAGGCCCTTTCCCGCTCGCTGTTCTCACACCTCGTCCCGGCGGGCAAGGAGGCCGAGTACTTTTCCGCGTACGAGATGAGCGACCGGGGCATGAGCTGGGTGGGACCGCTTGTCTTCGGGCTCGCGTTCCAGCTGACCGGCAGCTACCGGGACGCGATCGTGTCCCTCGTGGCTTTCTTCGTGATCGGTTTTGTCCTGCTCGCGCGGGTACCCGTGCGTCAGGCGATCCACGACGCGGGGAATCCTGTACCGACCCGGATTTAGCACCTGAAGGCAAAGGCCGGTAGTGTACGCGGTTGGCCTGCCAGGCGTACCGTTACTGCACGTCAAGAATCTGCGACGTTAGGCCACATCTGGTGTCAGATGTGACAAACCGGGCACTGGTGGGTACAACAAGGGGCGGCTACGACGGCGACGCATGACCCGGGGACCGGGAATCTTTACCGCCGACCGGACGTTGACCGGATGACGACGACAGCGACACCTGTCCTGTGGGCGACAAGCCCGGGAGGCACGATTCATGAGTGAGCGAGCTCTTCGCGGCACACGCCTCGTAGTGACCAGCTACGAGACGGACCGCGGCATCGACCTGGCCCCGCGCCAGGCCGTGGAGTACGCATGCGAGAAGGGCCATCGCTTTGAGATGCCCTTCTCCGTGGAGGCCGAGATTCCGCCGGAGTGGGAGTGCAAGGTCTGCGGGGCCCAGGCACTTCTCGTGGACGGTGACGGTCCTGAGGAGAAGAAGGCGAAGCCCGCCCGTACGCATTGGGACATGCTGATGGAGCGGCGCACCCGCGAGGAGCTCGAAGAGGTCCTCGAGGAGCGCCTGGCGGTGCTGCGCTCGGGCGCGATGAACATCGCGGTTCACCCGAGGGACAGCCGCAAGTCCGCGTAATCCCTGCGGGGCTTGGCAAAGACTGCGAACGGCCGGGGGTCGCTCGGTCGAGTGACCGGCGGAGGGGCCGCCGGGACCCGGCCGGAGGACAAGGCGGCGGCCACCTCCTCCGGGACCGGCATCGCCGACGAGCACTC
>NZ_JBEOYI010000043.1:0-42581 GCF_040297005.1 Streptomyces sp. NPDC001904
CTCGTTGACTCGCTCCAAGCCCCAGCCGACTGAGACCACTGTCGTCTCTGGCGGGCTGTCCGAGCTCGTCGACGTGTTGTCCGCCCTCCTGCTAGGAAATAAAAACGACGAGAGCATTCTTACTCTCGGTGACGTTCTTGGTGAGGCGGAGACGGCGGACGGGGAGCTTGGAGTGGTCTCGCGCATGCTCCGCGACGCCACCTTCATGGTCGGCGAGGGCTGGGTTGTGCCGGATCGCTCCACCGATTCCGAGCGGCGTCGGGCAGTGAGAGGCGACAGGCCCTCGGCAGAGCAGAATGCTACGGAGGGTAATAGCCCTTCGAGTGCGGCCGAGGAAGTCAAAAACAGGGAAGCAGAGAGTGACGGATCCATTCCGCTTGCAGGCACGCTGGCGGATGTCGGCGAAGCGAGTCTGGAGGCGTCGCCCGGAGACCTCATCGCGCAGCTCCTCGAAGGCTGCGCTGAGGGCATGAGCACCTCGCTCATCGAGGGTGCACTGGACGGAGTCGTGCCACAGGGAGAAGTGACAGAGGCGCTCTTCACAGATGCGCGCTTCGCGATCACGGCCAGGGGAGCCTGGTGCCTCCAGGACGGTTCCGACACGACTGCACCCTCCGCTGCAGCGATCCCGTCCCAGGGACTTTCCTCCCGAGAAGAAGAAGCGTCCGCCTTAACCACCGAGGCTGCCAGCGGCGTCGGCTCGCGCGGCGGGCTTCAGCGTGAGCGCGAGCGCCTCGACAAGGTGGAGGCCGCCTTGCGCGAGGCGGACACCCCGCTGACTGTCGAGGAGCTGAAGGAGCGCACGGGCGTCGCCATCGGGATCCAGTATCTCCGGCAGCAGATCGAAGGGGATGCCCGCTTCAGCCGGAGCCAGCGGAACCACTGGGCGCTGACCGAGTGGCACCTCCCGGTGTACAAGCCGATCAAGGAACTGATCTCTGACATGGTCGATGCGCACGGCGGCCAGGTTGAGGCAGACAAGGCTGTGGCGCTTCTTCGCCGAGACTTCGACATCAAGGAGTCCAGCCTGCGGACCGCCATGTCCATTGCGCCCTTCACCGCACGCGGAGGGATCGTCCGCCGTATAGGTGAAGACCTGGACATTGGCTCCGAGGAAGCAGCTGTCCCCGCAGCCCGCGCCGCTGAGACCGATGCGTCGGGCGAGCAGCAGCCCCACCCGGTCGACGAGGCCCCCGACGTGGACGACCTCATGAACCACCTGGGGTTGATCTGATGGCGACTTCCCCTTTCCTCCGCAACTGCGGCGCGGAGTCCGACTACCGCAGCGACCGCAACAACCTTGTCGAGGACTTCTACCTGCCGGCCCTCGCCGCCTCCACCGCCTACGACCGGGCCGTGGGCTACTTCGCTGCGTCCGTGATCGCCACGCTCGGGCAGGGAATCGACGAGTTCACCGCGCGCGGCGGCACCATGCGGATCATCGCCTCCCCCTACCTTGACCCGGCCGACATCAAGGACATTGAGGACGGCTACGAGCTGCGTGAAGTCCTCCAGCGGGCTGCCCTCCGCGACCTGGAGCAGGCGGTCGAGGACGCGCGGGCAGCCCGCGGCCTCGGCAAGCTCGGACAACTAGTCGCCGAGAACCGAGTCGATTTCAAGTTGGCCTACGTCGAAGAGCGTGGCCGTGTTGGCATGTACCACGAGAAGATTGGTGTCTTCCGGGACGGCCGAGACGTCATCGCCTTCAAGGGCAGCGCCAACGAGACCCGCTCCGGTCTCGTTGGCAACTTCGAGGCGATCGAGGTCTATCGGAGCTGGGAACCGAGCGATGCACGCCGGGCCGCGCGTATAAGCAAGGACTTCGATGACCTGTGGGAGAACCGCACGCAGATGCTGCGCGTCATCCCGTTCACCGATGCCGCCAAGGTGATCGTCGAGCGCAGCGCCCGGGCCACCGCAGACCAGTACGAGCTGGACGAACTCCCGACCGGCGGAACCCCCATCCGCACCACGCCGCTGCCTCCTCCTGGCACGCTTGCGATCCCGCCCAGCCTGAAGGTTCGCGACTACCAGAAGGAAGCTGTCCAGAACTGGTTCCGCAACCAGTGCCGAGGCATCCTCCGCATGGCCACAGGCACAGGCAAGACCCTGACCGCACTTTCCGCTGCCTCCCAGCTCGGCACGCTCCTTCGGAAGAACGATGCGTCCGCCTCACTCCTCACTGTCGTCGTGGCCCCGTACCAGCATCTGGTCGACCAATGGGCCAAGGACATCGAGTGGTTCGGCGTGACACCGTTGCGGGCCTACGAGGCGACCAGCAGATGGTCCCCGCGCGCTCACAGCCTGCTCCAGAACATCGCCCTCGGCGGTACCCGAGGCGGCGTCATTGTCACCACCAACGCCACCTTCGGCGGCGATGCCTTCCAGAACCTGCTCAGCTCCTACCGGGGGCACCTCCTCCTCATTGCGGACGAGGCCCACAACCTCGGCGCCGCGCACTTGCGTACCCGCCTCCCGGAGAAGGCCCAGTACCGCCTCGGCCTCTCCGCCACCCCGGAGCGCTGGTTCGATGAGGAGGGAACCGACGCCCTCACCGACTACTTCGACCGAGTCGTCTTCGAGATGGGAATCGGCGAAGCCATCCGCCGCAGCGCCCTGTGCCGCTACACCTACACACCCATCCTCGTGGAGCTGGACGACGAAGAAGCCGAATTGTACGCGGAGACCAGCGCGAAGATCGCCCGCCTGATCGCGGCTGGTACAGACCTGAAGGAGACCGCCGACCGAGACTCCCCGCTCGGCCGACTTCTGAAGAAGCGTGCCGACATCATCGGCCACGCCCGCGGCAAGCTGGAGGTCCTCCACGCGGAGATCGAGAGGCGCCGGGACACCAGCCACCAGCTGATCTACTGCGCCGAGGGCAAGCACCCCCTTCTCTACGAACACGGCACCGACGGCCTGCGTCAGATTGACCAGGTCATGGAGATGGTCGGCAACGAGCTGCACATGCCCGCTGCCCGCTACACCTCGGAGACCAAGCGCTCGGCCCGCCTGGACATCCTGCGCCGCTTCGAGAACAACGACCTCCAGGTCATCTCCTCCATGCGCTGCCTGGACGAAGGCGTGGACGTCCCGGCCTCCCGGACCGCCTACCTCCTGTCTAGTTCCTCCAACCCCCGCCAGTTCATCCAGCGCCGCGGCCGCGTCCTGCGCAAGGCGCCCGGCAAGGAGCGCGCGGACATCATCGACTTCGTCGTCGTGCCGCCTGCGGGCGGGGACGCGATTCAGTACGAGACCGAACGCAGCCTGCTCCGGCGCGAACTGGCTCGCGTCGAAGAGTTCGCCTACCTCGCTGACAACGAGGGAGACACGCTCAATGTCCTCCGCCCCGTGCGCGAGCGCTACGGCCTCTTCGACACCTGAGCCCTCACTGCAAGTACCCCCATTCCTTCCGTACCCGCTACCTCGAACCAGGAGTAACCCGTGAGCGACGAACCAGCCGGCCAGCCTCCCGCACGAACGGTGCGCGACGTCCTGAACGAGCTGCCGCGGGAAGCCAAGATCCTCGTCCAGAAGGTCATCGACCTGGAGACCGAGAACATCCACATCAGGGAGACGACCAAGGTCGTCCCGAAGATCGTCGACACCGTGAGGGAGCTGACCAAGTGAAGCTGCTCAAGCTGACGCTGAAGAACTTCCGAGCCTTCTACGGTGAGCAGGTCCTCGACCTGTCTGTGGAGGAGGGCAAGCCTGCCGTCCTCATTTTCGGCAACAACGGTGCCGGCAAGACCACCCTGCTCAACGCGTTCGCCTGGGCCCTCTACGGCACCTTCTCGGAAGACGTGGAACAGCAGCATCGTGTCATTCACGACAAAGCATGGGCGGACACGGCGTTTGGGGAGGACATCACGGCCTCGGTTCGGCTGGACTTCGAGCACGACGGGACCCGGTTCTCCGTGGTCCGGCACGTCACCGTCACCAAGGAGAAGGCGGAGCAGGAGCCCGTCGAGCCTGAGCTGACGGTCACGGAGATCGGGACGGATGGGGAAGCCCAGAGCATCCTCAACGGCCAGGACCGGATCGAGAAGATCCTGCCCAAGGGCTTGCGTCAGTTCTTCTTCTTCAATGGTGAGCGCATGGAGAAGATGTTCTCCGGCGACGTGAAGCGGGAAGGCGAAGGCAAGAACCAGGAGGTCCAGAAGGCCATCAAGACCCTTCTGGACTTGGAGGCCATCGAGCGTGCTCTGGAGGACCTGCCGAAAGTCTCCCGAAAGCTCGCCAGCGAGATCGACTCCAAGGAGGACAGCAGGCTGAAGCAGCTGTCTGACCATATGGACCAGCTCGCCACCCGCGAGAAGGAAGAGGTGGCAGAGATGCTGCGCCTTTCCGGCGACATCAGCGCCTTCCAGAAGGAAGTCCAGTCCATTGACCGCGCCCTGCTCCAGAACAGGGAGGCGGAGCCGCTCCAGAAGAAGCGGGACTCGCTGACCCGCCAGATCAAGGCCGCGCATGACCGGCACATGGAGTACAAGAGCCGCAAGCGCGAGCTGCTGTCGCGGCACGGCTTCCTGGCTCTGACCAGCGGGATCGACACCAAGGTGATTGAGCTCGCGGACGAGATGCGCGAGCGCCGCCAGCTGCCCGCGGGCATCCAGCGCAGCTTCATTGAGGACATTCTCGAAGCCCAGCTGTGCATGTGCGGCCGTGAGGTCCGAGAGGGGACCCAGGAGTACGAAGAGCTGGACAAGCGCAAGTACAACGCCGGTCTCGAGGACGTCCAGGAGAGCTGGATGCGGGTCAGCGGCAAGATGAAGAACCTGGAGGAGAGGCGCCAGGAGATCCTGGAGCAGCTCACACTCAACGCTTCCGACATTCAGAAAGTAGACGCCGAGATCAGCGAGCTGGAAGCGGAACGCTCCGATGTCGATCGGCAGCTAGAAGGGGTGAACATCCAGGACGTCCAGCGCCTCATCGAGCGCCGGAAGAACTACGCCTCCAAGGAGACCGACGCCCGCGTCGCGCACAAGGAGGCTGAGAACAAGGTCACCTCGATCAAGCAGGAGGCAGAGGCCACAGGCCGTCAGTATCGGAATGCTGAGGTCAAGAGCGAGAAGGCCCGCAAGGTTCAGATGCAGGTCGAGCTCGTCGAGAAGGTGCGTGCCGCGCTGAAGGAGATCCTCGAGATCAAGACCGAGGAGGTCCGCGACCAGCTCGACAAGAAGGTCAAGGAGGTCTTCTCCCGGATCTTCATCAAGAGCTACGTACCCGAGCTGAACGACGACTTCGAGCTGGAGCTGCACACCGCGAGTGGAGTGGCCATCCGCTCCACCGGTGAGAACCAGATCCTTGGCCTCAGCTTCGTCGGCGCGGTCTCCGAGGTTGCCAGGAACATCAGTGCCCGAAAGAAGAACAGGGGGGAGGCGACCATCGAGACCGGCAGCGGTGGTGTCTACCCGGTCGTCATGGATGCCCCCTTCGGCAGTCTCGACCTGACCTATCAGGAAGAAATCTCCAAGGCCCTGCCAGCGCTGACATCCCAGATCGTCACCCTGCTCTCGCAGTCGCAGGCGCGGGGCAAGGTTCTGGAGAACCTTCAGCAAGCCGCCAATCAGATGTACGTACTGCGCTCTTACACGCCGAACCAGTCGGCAGGCGAAGAGACGATCGTGATCAACAACCGTGAGGTTCCGTACGTGTCACACGGCGACTTCGAGCACACTGTTCTGGAGAAGGTGACCTTCTGATGGCCTACACGGACCGATTCCGCCGGCCCAAAGAGCATGAGGAGCTGCTCGGTAAGCTCACCGACAGAAAGACCGGGACATTTGCGACCATGGTCGAAGCGATGATGTTCGCAGCGCTGCTTGGTCGCCGCCGAGGCGGGCGCAAGCCGTTCGACCAGGCTGACGAGCCGATCCGCCTCGCTCTCATGGAGAGCCGGGACTACGGGGAGGTGCTCCTCGACATGCTCGGAGCCGTCGAGTGCCCCGACGACCCGAAGATCCTCAGCGCGGACCGCCAGCCCGAGCGGGTCCTCATTTTCGAGGAGTACGCGAACGCTGGCCTGTCCCACCTGCAGACTCTTATAAACCGTCAGTCCGACCAGGACCTCGACACGATCATCTCGAACCTCGTGCTCGAGGGACTTCAGACGCCGCCGACGGAAGAGAAGGACGACGTTGGCGACATCCTGGCCAGCGCCGATTTGGACTGGTAGTTGCCTTGGCGGGGTGTGTCCGTCTCCGACGGGACGCACCCCAACCGGATCAAAATCGACTCTTCTGGAAGTTCTGTGCGTAGGTTTTCGCTCCTACGAAGCGTTGATTACGCCACGGGTCGTGACTGTCGCAGTAGACGGCACAGTTAGTGGGATTGATTGCCCCGGACAGACGTCGTGGGGCTACGAATAGTTCTGCATTGTCGATACTTGCTTTGCAGCCAGAATAATCCTCACAGCGCCCCCGCATCTTTACGAGTCGAACGACCCAGAGTGGGCGAGGAACGCTGATCCTGCCCATGTTTGGATGGTCGAATGTACCCGCGTATGCGGATGGAGTGCCGTAGAGATCGATATGTGAAGACTTTTTGCGGTTGCACCATCCACAGGCAAGCCTCAAGTTGTCCATGGAAGTTTCTCCGCCGATGGCCACAGGGCGGATGTGATCCACCTGCGGCAGGAGATCTCCTGGCCTGAGTCCACGCGGACGAACGAAATCAACTGCGATTGGTGGAGTCACTTGTGGCGCATCGGATACCCATAGAAACCTATCTCTCGCCGCGGCTGTGAACAGGTATCCGCATAGGTAGCATCGGGGGTTCGGCTGACTGCTCCAAATCTCGCTGCGTTCCTTCTTTGTGAGCCTTCTTCGGTGGATGCTCCGGCGGAATTCAATCTCGGGCCATGCTGTCTGTGCGACTGCCTTTGCCAAATGGGAGATCTCGTCCCAAGGCGCGCCTCTGTGATCTTCCTGGAGGGCTTCCCGCACTTCCCTATAGAAATGGGCGTAGCTCAATCTGTTGTCGATCTCGTAGGCTGCAGTATCGACGATTCCGTTTATGTACCAGAGGGCCCAGGTGGTATTGATGTCAGACTTCAGTAGCCACCCCAGCGGGCCGTGTGCGTGCTGAGGGACCGACTGTCTAGCGAGGGCGTGAATCGGGGATGTTTCCCAGGGATAGTTGAAGGCTTCTTGGGCTACCGTGATCCATGAGGCCAAGGTGCGGGTGTCCATGGTGAGCCCTCGATCAGGGCGTGTAGTTTTCTACGCGCGGAAGACGCTCCGGATCCTTGCGGTACTCGACCCAGACTTTTGCCCACTTCTCACGGACTGCTCGCTGGTCTTTCTTCAGCCCGACGCGCCAATCTCGGTTGAAGTACTGATTATTTACATCTTCGAGCCAAGACTGAACGGTGGAGTTGACATCCCCGACGGAATGCAAGGTCATCTTGCGCTCGGTGAGGAACTGGAAGTAGTCGGCGGCCAGGATCGTCAGGTGGATCTTGTTGTAGAGATTTGACGTGGTGCTTCCCCAGGCGTTATGGGCGTTCTGGTCGTCATCACCGAATCGATTCCTGATCTCCCAGAAGAATCGAATTGCGACGTCACGCCAAGGGCCATCCGGGGCTTTCCAGATCTTGTATTTCTCTTCCATGGTGGTTCCGGCGGAAACCAGATTGGAGCTCTCGAAATACCTCCGGCGCCAGACGTCAGCGAAATCGACGGTTCCGCCAAAGATTTTCCCCCCCTTTAGCTCACGGAAGATGGAGGTGAGGGACTTCAGAACCGTCCACTTGAGTAGGTTGCTGGCGTCGCCGCCGATGCCGGTCTGTACCAGCCCCATGAAAGGGCTCTCGCTGGATCGGGTCATGTAGGCAACGGCTTGGGAGTCGTCGAAGGGGATGCCGGCGCGGCGTAGCCGATCTGCGACGGGTTCCGTCTCCTCTTTTGAGAGAGAAGTTGAGACGATGGTACCTAGCAGCGCCGGTTGCATGGGAGTGGCTTTCTGATTCACCACTACAAACTGGAAGACATGTTCCGAAGGGCTGGAGTCAAGCAAGAGCGAGATAGGGAGGAACCGGGCCTTCGATTCGAGGACTCGCCTGTGGGCTAGGTCGGGTTCGGCTCCACTGTCGACCTCGGCGGTCGCCAGCTCCATCCCCTCCTTGGAGTTTGCGAAATCTTCTGCGGCGCGGACGGCGCCATGCAAACGATGCTGCCCATCCACCAGCACTACGGGGCGCAAATAGCTGAGCAGAGCATCGATGTTGAAGCCGGCCAGGTTATCAGGGCGCTGCGGAGGGGACATTTCTCGAAGGATCGATGCTCTTATCTTCAACTCCAGGTAGAAATCGAGGATCTGAGTCTCTTCGATGAGGAGAGCAGATGCGAGATCAGAATCCGGATCGACGGCCTCGGGGTCGATGGGGAAGAAGTCGACTTCCGAGTCTTCCTGGTCGGATTCTTCTTCCTCGGGAAAGTGCTGCTGGATGGACTCGCTCTGCTGCCGGGCTTGGTCCAGAACCCCCCGGCGGCGGGCAGCGTCGATTTGTTGTTCCCGGAGAGCGGGGACCCGCTCCTCTAGCCGCGCGCACACGCGGTCGAGGGCGTCGAGCAGGGTGAGATTCTCCACCGACTCGGTGCGAATGGTCAGGGTGCCGAACTTGGGCTGTTCAGAGTTGAGTGTGAAGCTGACGGCCGTAGGGTCTTGAAGGGCACCGAGGAGCGGGTTCTGAACCACATTTCGTTCTTCGCTGAAGAACTTGGCCAGTTCACGCAGCCGCCCTTGGTTTTCTTCCCGCTGCCAGCCGACCGTTTCACTATCGCTGAGCCGGCGACGCTGAGGGACGCCGACCCACCGATCGATGTCGGTGGCTTTGGCCGAGAAGAGCAACAGCGGCTTACTGCTCGCGGTTTCCTGCGAGACGTATACCGGGTATTCGAACTTCTCCTCGGGCATGCCTCTCCCCCCTGGGCTGTGTTGAGCGGCATGGAGGATCTTACATGTGCGATGTGTCACTCGGGGGCTGGTTCTGGTATGGCGAGGAGGGGCCGCTTGGGTAGACGCGACCCCCCTTGTAGCCACGGTCACTTCGTAGCTGCCCCGATCAGCCCCTCGATCGCCGTCATCTCCTTGTGCGCACCCAAGTACCCGACCCCCCGGGCTAGATGGATCGTCAGCGTATGGGAGACGTTCTCGTCCGTCGGCTCCAGTCCGTCGGCCACGCAGCGCTGCTTGAGCAGGGCGAGGTAGAGGTCGCCGTGGGGTCCGGCGAAGGTCTTCCAGGACATCTCGACGTTGGAGTCGGTGACGACCTCACGAACCAGGGGGGTAGAGGCGTCTGCAAGGGAGAGTGCCAGGGCCCAGCGGCACAGGACGTTCCACTGGCTAATGCCAGTGGTGTGCTTCAGACGGCTTAGGCGGTCCTTGCTCGCGGTAGCGAGGCGGATGTTCTCAAGCGGCATTGCTGGCTCCTGCGTTCCACCAGTAACCCTCGACGACGCTGGTGGTGAAGGTGGTGTCGTCGTGGACCAGGGTGTAGGTGTGGGCGACGGCCTTCTTGAGGCGGCCAAGCAGGTATTCGTCGATCTCCTCATCGGTGGAGAGGAGGAGGACTTGGTCGCTGGCGTATGGGAAGTATCGGTCCACCAAATGCTCACGGTGGCGGCTGTCGAGCCGACCCAGCGGCGTGTCGATGACGCTTGGCAGGTGGCCGCCGGCGACCTTCATCAAGCCCCAGAGGAGGGAGACAGCGAGTAGCTGGCGCTCGCCCGCGCTGAGACGGCCGGGGTCGATCGGCTCTCCGTCGGTGTCAGCCAGGGTGAGCGTGAACTTGTCGGTATCGATGCGGAGGTCGTTCACCAGGCCCTGCTTGCGCATGAGAGTCTGGAAGCTCGTCAGCATTGCTACCTCGAGGCGGCTGATGTGCCGCTTGAGGAGGGCATCGCCGAACTGTTCCAGCGTCTTCCGGGCCTTTTCCGAGTACTTGATGATCCGCTCGACCTCTTCGGCCTTCACCTTGGTGCGAACGAACTCTTCGTGGGCACGCTTTAGGGAGGCGGAGACGTATTCGAGGCGGCGCTTCAACTCGGCGACGTTGTTGAGGCTGTTCTCGTGCTCCCGTTCCAGCCGTGCGACTTTCTGGAGCTGGTCTTCACGCTCCGTCTGGATGGCCTCGACCTTGCTCTTGGCCGGCACACCCGCCAGCTGACGCTCCAACTGCACACGCTCTTCGGCGGCTTTCGCAGCCTGCTGAAGGAGCTCGACAGCTCGTGCCTTGTCGCGACTGAGTGCCTCGTCGAGTGCCGACAGCTGGGGGAGCGTGTCCGGGGAGAGGCCGAGATCCACCTTGAGGCGGGCGGACTTGGCGCGCTTGGCGCGGTCAGCCTCCAGCTCCTCCATCACGGCGGCCTTCGCCTCGGCAGGGAGCATGTCCATTAGCCACTGGTCACGTTCTTCGAGCACCCCCAGTACCTGGTGGGACTCGGCTGCCGTCCGCTCGCGACCAGCCTGCTTGTGCAGCTCATTGAGGTGACTCCCCATCATGAGGAGCGGAAGCGGGCCTGCAGCCAACTGGACTAGGGAGCTGCGGATTTCGGCGAGGCGAGCGGAAACCTGCGCGAACTCGCGCTCGATCTCGACGCGACGTTCGAAGAGGCTTCCGCCCTCCTGCTTGTAGGCAGCCTCCAGCGTTTCGAGAGTGCGCCGAGCTTTGACGAGCTCGCTGTTGCGCTGCGCGGCCTGCTGTTCTGCGTTCTCCAGAGCGGCCTCGGCCGCTTGCCGTTCCTGCTCCTCAGCGTGGATCTTGTCCATCAGGTGCTGCTCTTCGTCTGACAGCTTCTGTCGGCGCTGAAGCGCGAGCAGGTCCGTACGGAGCTGCTGGACGGTGTTGACACCGAGCAGCGAGTGGATGGCCGATTCGATGACCGATGCCGCACGCTCGGGGTTGGCGAGCGATTCGATCTTCTCTCCGTCGAAGAACGACAGCGAGGCGACTTCCAGAGGGAGCAGGCTTTCGATGTGATCGGCCCACTCCTGGCTGAGAACCCGGCTGTACTTCAGCTCAGGTTCGACACGTCGCCCCGGCTTCGCCCGGGAGCCGTACTCCTCGTCGACGAACGCGTTCACGAACTCCTTGAGGGTTGTCTTGCCGCTGGTGTGCCAGCTGCGGACCACCTTGTAGTAGTGCTCCGTGCCGTCCACAGTGACCGTGAACTCCAGGATGATCTGAGCACCGCGGGTCGGGTCCGCCTGCCGGTTGATGCTCTCGCGGAGGTACGTCTCGTACGACTTGTTGCCTCGACCGCTACAACGTGCTCGCGGCCCGTACAGCGCTAGCTGGATGGCGTCGAGAAGGGTCGTCTTGCCGCAGCCATTGAGTCCGCCGATGAGGACGATCGGCTTGTTCTTCTTAGTAGTCAGATCCAGGGACTGGGTGCCGCGGTAAGCCCCGAACTCTTCGAGAGTGATCTTACGCAGGAGCATCGATATTGGTTTCTTCGTCCAGAGTCGGGTGGGTCGGCGATTCGTCACGCCACTTGTTCTTGCGCTGCGCGAAGTCGATGGCGTCGGCGCTGTCCTCGTAGTAGCCCTTCTTTACCGCAGTCTCCAGAGCCTGGAAGAGGCCAGCACGTCGGGACATTGTCCGGTACTTGCGCTCGACGGAGAGCAGCTCACGGACCATGTCGTAGTGCAGGTCGTCCCCGCAGAGCTCCTTCAGCAGCTCCATCTCGTCCGCGCCCATGACGAGCTGCTCGTCCAGAGGCCCACCCGGGAAGTCCTCGCCCGTGGACTCCTTGTAGATGCCGGGCAGCGAGTCTTCGACCTCGTGTTTGTCGAAGACCCAGATGCGGCGGATCTCGTGCAGCTCGTCGAGGGTGATCAGCTCGATGTTCTTGACGTGCTCTGGCGCGTTGGCGCGGATCCACGTCTGGGCGTCCAGCAGGTCCTTGAGCCAGTCCTGGCGGAACTTCTGCAGGTACGGGCCGTGGATCGGGACCTCTTCGCCGTCGGTCCGGCGCGTGTAGACCATGACCTTGCCGTTCATGCGGCGGAAGTCTCGGGCCGGCTGGTCAGGGCGGGGGTACGGGAGCTTCCGGCCGGCGGGGAGTCCTTCCTCGCCCTCTTCGAAGTAGCCGAACGGGGCGTCGAGCTTGTCGCGGAGGTCCAGGAGCGGCCTCATCCACTCCTTCTCCTCGTCGTTCTGGATCATTGCCGACATCGACTTGTCCTGCTCAACGAGCGTGCATGTCCAGCACCCGAAGCGACTGGAGCCGCAGGAGGGAGTGGTCGAGTCGACCACGAGCGGGCACTCGCCATCGCCGGAGGCGCCCTGGTACATGGTGAGGAGATCCTGATTGTTGTAGCCCCATGGGTTGGGCTTCTGCATCAGGTACTCCCAGACGTCGTCGTTGGTCCAGTCTTCGACAGGGCTGTAGACGAGGGAGTTGGGAAGGTTTGCATTGGGGGAGAGACGATCACGGACGCGCCGCTTTTCGTGCTTCTCCATGGCACGGGCGCGCGCCTGGCTCTCGGTCTTACGGATACCGAGCACCATGATCGCCTCGCCGTGTGCTGCCACGACGTTCCGGATGAAGGAGTTGGAGGGCTTGATCTTGAGGCGCTCGGTGCACCAGCGGAACTTGGGGCGCGGCGCCGGGTAGCCCCGACCGATCAGGTTGACCCAGAAGGTGTCCTTGACCTCCGGCGTCAGGCGATGAGGCTCGATAGGGAGGCCCTGCTCGGCGGCAGCTTTCTCCATCGTCTCCAGGGATGTCGTCACCCACGCTGCGACGACGGGGTTCTCGACGAGGGTGTCGGTGCTGATGACGTGGACCGTCTTGGTGCGCTGCTCCGCCGGCAGAGCGGCGATGGCGTTCCATACGAGCTGAAGGACCGCGGTGGAGTCCTTGCCGCCGCTGTATCCGATGACCCAGGGCACTTGGTCGGCGGTGTAGAGCTCACGGACCTCGTCTGAGAGCTTGGCGATGACCTCTTCGAGGGGTTGCCCGTCGAACGGCTTCCGCCGGACCGGCGTGATGCCGAGTTGCAGAGGGATGGTGCTCATGCTTCGCCTCGCAGGTATGCGTCCTCTGCCCGCTGCTCTTCGGCGCTGAGGCCGAGGCGCAGGTGATTGCGCAGGTAGTTGACTGTAAGAGTTACATTTTGGTGGCTTTTGGAAACGCGGCCACCGACGATGGCACGGCCCTCCCAGTCTTTATTCGACCGAGTCCAGTCGACTTTTTTCAGAGGGGAAAGTTTCCGCTTCCAAGTACTGGGTGCGGCGGATTCCCGAAGTAGGGAATTTCCGATGCGGCCGAGAGCGTGCAATGCGATTCCGTGACTGTGGATGAAGTCGCGCCGCATCTCGGGTGCCGAGAGCTCTCGCTTGCGAACCATCTCCCACTCGGGAAGCGTCGTGTCGATGTGCTCCCAGTACTCCTGCGCCAGCTCTGCTGCGGCGTCTGCCTCGATCTCCAGGCCCTGGAGGAGGGACTGGGTGCCGTAGTAGAGAGCGCTCAAGGTGAACATCATCCGGGAGCGGGCGGAGAGGGTGCTCTTCTCCATCTCGACGTAGCCCTTGAAGACCTTGCACTGGCCGGCCAGGGTGCGCGCGACCTGGGCTTCGCTGTCCCGGTGGTCGTAGAGGACGCCGATGGACCGGGCCGGACGCACCGCGTGCCGGTTGAGGTCCGCGAACATCTGCTGCGAGCGGGCGAGCCCCGCGTCATGGAAGAAGACGACGGCGATCGTCTCGTTGCCAATGTCCGGGTTCTCCTTGAGGGCGTGCTCGATGGCTGCGCGCCGGTGCTGGCCGTCGTTGATCAGGAAGCGGGAGTCCATGGGGATACGCAGCTGCCCGGCACGGAAGGCGTTGCCGTCGGAGCCGAGATGGTCGAACTCCATGTCGCCGTCGACGGATGCGGTCAAAGCGCTGAAGACGTAATCCTCTGGATTGTCCAGAATGTACTTCGTGAGTGCCGGGAGGCGTCCCTTATTGAGGATCCGCTGGGCGCGCAGTTCTGGCGAGAGCTCGTCTTCGTCGAAGATAAAGATCTTTGGGATGAGGCGCAGGGGGCACATCGATACGTAATACTCGCGCCCTGCCTGGATGCCGCGGATCGCAGGGAACGTGTACTCAAACCCCGTCGAGGTGCGCGGAGCCACGACTCTAGTCGCTGGTGTCGCTGCTTCGATCTCCACCCGGCAACCTTAGCGTACGTCATCCGTTTAACGTACGAGGCTTGCTGAAGTTACGTTACCTTCACGTACGTCAGACGCACAGGCATGTCTGGGGGTGCGCCTGGCTTGCGTGAAGGGCGTTACTGCCCGGGAAGACGTACGTCGATGTCTGTGTTGACAACTCTGAGGTGCCGCACTGTGCGTCAGTCGAGCAGGCGTGTACGTTAACTGTTTGACGTACCCGGTAACGGGATGATTGCTCTGGGATGGGTGAGCGCTGTGGTGGCGTATCTGGATGTGGCGGCAACGACCCGTGTGGAGCCGCGGGTAGCTGACGTGGTGCTCCACTGGATGACCGAAGACTTCGGCAACGCTGGCAGCCGCACCCACGAGTACGGAGCCCGGGCCAAGAAGGCGGTCCAGGAGGCCAGGGCGTTCCTCGCCGGGACAGTCGGTGTGAGGACCGAAGAGGTCATCTTCACCAGTGGAGCGACGGAGTCCAACAACATCGCGCTGCTCGGCATGGCCCCGTACGGCGAGAAGCACGCCCGGAAGCACATCATCACCTCCGCTATCGAGCACAAGGCGGTCATCGAGCCCCTGCTGCATCTGCAGGAGAAGCAGGGGTTCGATGTCGATTTCCTGAAGCCCGGTCCCTCGGGGCGGATTTCTACGGAGGCCGTGCTGGAGAAGCTGAGGCCAGACACCCTGCTCGTCTCGCTAATGCACGTGAACAATGAGACAGGCGTCATCCAGCCCGTGGCCGAGCTGGCGGAGAAGCTCCAGAAGACCCCGACTTTTCTCCACGTCGATGCCGCGCAGGGATACGCGAAGGTTCCCGAGGACCTGAAGGCGCCCATCGATTTGACCAGCATCAGCGGTCACAAGATCGGTGCACCCAAGGGGATCGGCGCTCTGGTGACCCGGCGTCGCGGCTGGGACAAGGTGCCGCTGGAGCCGATCATGTTTGGCGGCGGGCAGGAACGAAAGCTGCGCCCCGGGACGCTTCCCGTGCCACTGGTCATGGGGCTGTACGAAGCATCCAAGGTCTTCCAGGAGAACCGGTCGCGTTGGGAACGGGACGCGAAGGAGATGCGGGAGCGGCTGCTCGCCGCGCTCGGGAAGACCCGCTTCCAGATCAACGGCGATGCCGACCACGCGGTCCCGCACATCCTCAATGTGACCTTCGACGGGCTCAATGCCGAGGCCCTGATCGTACGGATCAAGGACCAGGTGGCCGTGGCGACCGGTTCCGCATGCACCAGCGCCTCGTACACGCCGAGCCACGTGCTGACCGCAATGGGCCTCCCGGAGGAGGTGGCCACCAATGGCCTCCGCTTCTCGTGGTTTCCCGGGCAGGTCTCGGACTTCGACCCGGACGGCTTGGCGGAGACGATCGCGTACATGCAACCGGATGCCCTCTGACGGTTTGAGCTGCTCAGTCTTCGGGGCGCTGGACCAGCCGGTGTCCCCGAAGCATGCGACCGCACCTGATCAGTTCGGCCTCCCAGCCGTTCTCGGTGCCGATCAGGTGCGGATTCTCGTAGAGGCCGGCGCGTAGCTCGGACTCGGTCAGACGGCGGTAACGCGGAATGTCCGGGTCGTCGGGCGCCAGGAATTCGTGCTTGCGGTGGAGCAGAGGACGGTTGGCAGAGTTCGCGTAGGACATGTGCGAGGTCTCGAGGGTCTTGAGATCTACGAGGTACGAGGACGTGATCCGCGGGTGTGGGTCCTTGTCGAATTCCGGGTAGGCGAGCCAGCTGATGGCTCGCCCCTGGTGCTTCAGCTTGGCGATGGTCCATTCCTGAGGGCGGCCGGCGGCGACGGAGGCGCAGTGCTCGTACAGGCGCAGGACTGTCGGCATCCGGTCGATCGCCCGGCGGTGCACGTACAGCGCGGTCGGGGTGATCTTGCCGACGCTGGATGCGTTCATGGCGCCCCGGATATAGGTGTCGTCCCGGAGCTTGAGGAGCAGACGGTCGGAGCGCCTGCAGGCTTCCTTGTACGAGGTGAAGAACGAACGGACGTCGAGCTGGATGCCGAGGGGGAGGCTGCTGAACGGGCCTCGGCCGTTGAAGAGCTCGACGGCGAGGAACAGCAACGTGTTCAGCGTCGTGCGCTTGGCGCCCTCGGAGACCCTCCCGGCGTCTGCGGAGTCGCGTATGAGACGCCTAAGTTCGCCGGGTTTCAGGTGGGCGAGCTGTTCGGCCATCGGCCGGGGCATCTCGTCGACACGGGGCGGGCGGCCACGCCGTTCGACGTAGTCGACCAGCGAGGCGATAGCGGAAGTGGTATCGGCTGAAGCGAGCCACTCGGCGTCGGGGACGATGCGGTGTGCGAGGTAGCCCAGTCGGGCTGAGTCGTCCTTGAAGGCGTACACGATGCCGGGGGCCGCCGATATGCAGCGTGTTTCTGTAACCTCCTCGACGTAGATCCGGAGCTCGTCCGGGCTGAAGAGGTGCTGGAACGTCTGCCGGCTGGTGAGGAGGCCGTCGCCGTACTCCTGGCCGCGGACTTTGGACCGCTCCCAGGTGAGGCGAGCCGAGACGATGAGTACGGAGGTGGTCAGCCTCCATGCCTCCTTGAGCGTCTGCCGACGCTCGACGGGGTCCTCGATGATGTTCAGGACGTAGGTGAGGAGGACGACGTCGGAGGGGGCCACCGGCGCGCTCGAGTTGTAGTAGGGGTCCCAACCGGTGATCTTGCAATCGAGGCGCTGGAGGGAGGCGACGTCGCCGCCGCGGCCGCAGCCGTAGTCGAGGATCGTGCCGTCCGTGTTGAGCTGGCGGTCGGCCAGAGCCTGGCGCGCCGGCACGGAGAGGCTGGAGCGACCGATTGCGGTGCGGCGGCGGTCGCTGTTCCATGACTGCTGCATGTCGGCCTCGTCGGTCGAGGAAGGGGGCGGGTCGCAGCATAGGCAGGGCGGCGGTATGGGCGAAGAGGTTTCCGGAAGCTGAGGTTTCCAGCACGTCCCTCAGTGCAACCGGTGAACTTGCCTGGCTGGCAGGTGGGTATCGGCACTGTCATTGCGATGACACTCACGCTTATCCAGGACCAGTCGCCGCCCGAGCAGCGGGGCGTAACTACCTCGGCAGCGACGACGCTGCGCACCTGCGGCTCGGCGGCTAGCGCGAACGGCATCGCCGTTCTCACCGCGCCCCTCGACACGACCCAGCACCAGGGTCAGCAGAACCGGGCGCTTGCTGTATGCGGACGTAGGTCTGAAGCGTGAGCGCTGCGTGAGCGGACTGGGCGGCACCACAGCGGACCGGGAGTCATGCTGATCAAGGCTGCAGGTCTCTGATCAGCGAGAACAGGATTAGGTGGCACCGTCCGGCACCACTGATCACGATCTTGCAGGCCCTCGTAATGCGTAGGTCTCGGGTTCGAATCCCGAAGGCGGCTCAGTTCGGAAGACCCAGGTGGGATGAAATCCCACCTGGGTCTTTCTCGTTCAACGGACGCTGTGTCGGCGTTGCAGTGCAGGCGGCGGCAGCGATCGACTCTGGCCCCGGCGCGTAGCTCCTTGCGATCACAGATCTCAGCTGGGATGCGGAGAGGGCCGGACGGCACCATCTACGGAGTGAGGGCCTGGCTGAGCGCCATGGCTCCGAGCACGAGCGCCAGCGCCCCCCAGCTGTAGGCGACCTTCTGGCGTCGCCAGCCCACAAAACCTACGCAGGCCGCGGCCGTGATCACGACGGTGACGGCGACTGCGGCGAAGGTGGTCTCGCCGGTGAAGAAGGAGGCGATCAGACCGGCCCAGAAGCCGAATCCGAATACGAATCCGGCGCCGAGACCAGAGGTGTAGATCCATCGATTCGGATCTTCCTTGCGTGGCAGGGGGCGGGCGGCACGGGTCTCCGGGGCAGGCACGGCCGTCATGCTAGCGCCCCCGACCTTGTGCAAATCACGTGATAGAAGAACCCTCATGGCATTTCAGGTGGAGCCGGATGATCTGTCGGCATACGCGAAGATGATCAATCGGGCTGCCGAGGACACCGAGGAAGGCAAGCGGTACCTGGCGAAGTTCGCGGACATCGACGCCTCGGACCAAGGGCTGTTCACCCGCCCTCTGGGATTCCACGGATCCCTGGTCACTCACGTCAGCACCGTCCTCGGAAGGCTCGGCGTCATCTTGGACGCGTCGTCGGCGGAGCTCGACAAGGTTGCCGCCTATTACAGGGACACCGACCAGGGCGAGGCGAGCCGTATCGACAGCCGGCAGCCTCACGTCAAGCGCTGAGGAAGGACTGCCACGTATGAGTGTCGCCGATGTCGCGGAGCCGACAGTGCATCTGAGGGCACCAGGGACGCCGACGGAGTTCCACAGCCCGTTGGAGCTGCTCAATGACGCGAGCGACCTGGTCAGCCCCACCTACTGGGTCAACGAGATCCTCGATGCGGCGCTGGGCTTCAACCCCATGGACAAAGCGAAGGAGTACGTCGCCGGCGATTGGGAGGCGTACGCCAAGTGCGCTGATCTCTGGGAGAACCTGGGCAAGCTGTGTGCGGACGTCGGACGCAACGTCCAGTCAGGCAACAGGTCACTCGATGCCGCCTGGAGCGGCAACGCCGCAGATGCGGCATTCGTCTACTTCAGGACGCTGGCGGAACGCTGTGACGATCTCCAGGCCGACCTCAACTCCCTGTCCGAGAAGTACGGGGTGGTCTCGCACGGAGTCTGGTCCACTGCGGAGGCCATGGGGGCCATCCTCGGGACCATTGGCGACACGGCAGCTGTAGCGGCCATCGCGGCAGCTGCCGGAACTCTGACCTCGTGGACGGGATCGGGCGCCGTGGTCGGATACGGGCTGGCGGCTGTCGAGATCGTTCGCATCGTCGAGTTGTGGGGTGAGTTGACCAAGCTCGTCAACAACGCGCAACTGATCGTCAATGGTGCGATGTCTGTCATCGAGGTCGTGGGCGGAGAACTGTCGGGAAAACTCAACGACTTCCCTCTTCCCAACAGCGCTTACGACAACAAAGTCGTCAACTAGGAGCCCGGATGAACCATGGCACGCTGGGCCCCGGGCCCCAAGTCGGCGACGGCGAATTCAGCGGGATCACCCGTGACCCGGTCCAGGCCCGAGTCCTGCGCAAGCAACTGCAGCAGTTGGCCGGGAACGGCACTTCAGCGGAACTGCGGGAGATGTCCCGGGAAGTTCTCTCCGGCCGCATCGGCCTGCGGGAGGCGCTGCGGATTCCCGCTTACGCCGAGGCGTTGGGAGAGCGCGCCAGCGCCTTCCGTCAGGCCTGGGAGCAGATGCCCGAGGAGGAACGAGAGCGGCAGACCGCACAGGCGCACCGGTTCATCGAGGCCCAGCAACGGGAGATCGAGACCGAGCAGGCCGAAGAAGCTGGCGCTGTCCCGTCGGGTTCCCGCGTGGCCAAACACAGTGGCAGGCCCGGCTGGAGCGTGTACTGATTCGCGGTATCTGGACGGGGTGGGTGCTCCGGTCGTGCAGGTCTTGCTCTCTCCGCGGGGCGCGGGGTCGGCTGTCCCCGCGCCCATGAGTGTTTGCTCTCCACGGAGTTGAGTGTCCGGTGACGTCCTGAGCGGGTGGTCCGGTCCGAGGCAGGCCGGGATTTGAGGCGGCGCACGCACCCGCCCCTCCGCGGGAACCGCTCAGCGGTCGGCGAGTGCCCGGATCTCGGTGGCGATCAGCGTGGGGTCCTCCTCGGCCATGAAGTGGCCGCAGGACACCGTGCGGTGCTCCAGATCGTCGGTCCAGGCGCTCCACAGGCCCTGGGCGTGGTAGCCGAGCGCGGCGCCCCAGTCCTGCTGGAGGACGGTCACCGGCATGGCGAGCTTGGTGCCGGCCTCGCGGTCGGCGGTGTCGTGGTCCACGTCCACGCCGGCCGAGGCGCGGTAGTCGGCGACGATCGAGGGCACGGCCGCCGCGGACGCGGCGAGGTAGTGGGCGCGGACGTCGGCGGGGATCGCCTCCGGGTCCTTGGTCCAGGCGTCGAGGAAGTAGCCGAAGAAGGGGTCGGCGGCCGCCCGGATCATCTCCTCGGGCAGGCCGGGGGCCTGGGCCATCAGGTAGAGGTGGAAGCCGACCGCGGCCGAGACCCCGTGCAGGGCGTCCCACATGTCGAGGGTCGGCAGGACGTCGAGGAAGAGGGCGCCGGCGACGGTGTCCGGGTGGTCCATGGCGGCGCGGAAGGCGACCAGCGCGCCCCGGTCGTGACCGGCCAGGGTGAACCGGTCGTGTCCCAGCTCGGTGACGAGGCGTACGACGTCACGGCCCATGGTCCGCTTGGAATAGACGTCGGGGCCGGTCTCGGCGGGCTTGTCGCTGGCGCCGTAGCCGCGCAGGTCGGGGCAGATGACGGTGTGGTCGGCGGCGAGGTCGGCGGCGACGTGCCGCCACATCAGGTGGGTCTGCGGGAAGCCGTGCAGCAGGACGACCGGTGCGCCCGTGCCGCCGACCGCGGCGTTCAGGGTGACGCCGTCGTCGACGCGTACGCGGTGCTCGGTGAAACCGGGGATGTTCGGGGTTGTCACAGTGACTCCTGTGGTTCGTGACAGAGTGGACGTTCCGGGCCTCTGACCTCGGAGGTCCGGCTCGTCCGGGGACGTCACCCAGGTTGTGGCCCCCGGATCAGCGATCGATGAGTGGACGCGCGGCACCCGCCGGGGACGGCGCCGCCCGCGAAAGGACCCTGTCGTGGGCGTGGAGTTCGGACTGCTGGGACCGGTGGCCGCCCGGGACGCCGACGGTTCGCCGCTCCCGCTCGGCGGGCCGCGCCACCGGGAGGTGCTCGGGCGGCTGCTGATCGCCCGGGGCCGTGTGGTGCCGGTCGGCCGGCTGGTCGCGGACCTGTGGGAGGACGAGCCCCCGGCGGGTGCGGTCGGCGCGGTCCGCACCTTCGTGGCGGCGCTGCGCCGCGCCCTGGAACCCGGCCGTCCGCCCCGCCGGCCCTCCCGTCTGCTGGTCACCGACGGCCCCGGCTACGCCTTGCGGGCGGGCCGCGAGGCGGTGGACGCCTGGCGCTTCGAGGACACCGCCGCGCGGGCCGCCGAGGCAGCGCCGCACGCGGCCGTCGCCCTGTGGGACGAGGCGCTCGCCTGCTGGCGGGGGCCGGTGCTGGCCGATTTCCCCGCCGCCGCGTGGGCCGCCGCCGAACGGGCCCGGCTGGAGGCGCTGCGGCTGGACGCGATCGAGCGGCGCGCCGACGCCCTGCTGGCGACCGGCGCCGCCCGAGACGCGGTCGCCGACCTGCGCGCCCATGTCGCCGCCCACCCCGGCCGGGAGGACGGCTGGGTCCTGCTGGCCACCGCGCTGGAGCGGTCCGGGCGCCGCGGCGAGGCCCTGGAGGCGCTGGCCCAGGCCCGTGTCGCCCTCGCGGGCGGAGGCGGCGGGCGCGGTCACGGCGGTGCCCTCGCGCGGACCGAGGCGTACATCCTCGGCGGTGCGGCGGACTCCGCGGCCGAACCGGCCGGGGCGGCCGACAGTGTCTGGGACCGGGCGGCGGCATCGTGGGACCGCTCGGTCCCCGCCCGCTCCCGGGCCCGGCTGCACGCCACCGCCGGACTGCTCAGGGACCTCGCGGTGACCGGCCCCGACGGCCTGGAGGAGGCGCACCGGCACCGGCGGGACCTGGTCGCGGCGGCCGAGACGACCGGCGACCCGGAGCTGGCCGCCCGGATCATCGGCTCCTACGACGTCCCGGCGGTGTGGACCCGCGCCGACGACCCGGACGGCGCCGGTGAACTGGCCCGGTCCGCCGCCCGCGCCGCCGCCCGGCTCGGCCCGGAGGGGCCGCCCGCGCTGCGCGCCCGGCTGCTGTCCGTCGTGGCGGTCGAGTCCCGGGGCGACGCCGCCGCCGACGCGCCGCTGCCCCGTGCGGCCGACGCCCCCGCCGCCGAACCGTGGCGGCTGCGCGCCGAACGCGCCGCCGAGGAGGCCGTCCGGCTCGCCCGGCGCCTGGGCGACCCCGCACTCCTGGCGTTCGCCCTCAACGGCACCTTCATGCAGGCGTTCGCCGCCTGCGGGTCGGCCGCCCGCCGGGACGCCCTCGGCGCCGAACTGACCCGGCTGGCCGTCGACCACCAACTCCCCGGCCACGAAGTGCTGGGCCGCATCGTCCGCCTCCAGGCGCTCGCCGGACTCGGCGACTTCGCGGCGGCGGACACCGAGGCCGAGGAGATCGACCGGCTCGCGCACCGCAACGAACGGCCGCTCGCCGGAGTGTTCACCGCCTGGTACCGGGCGCTGCGCACCTGCGAGACCGACGGCTGGCCGGCCGCCCGCCCCCGGTACGCGCGCGTCCTGGCGGAGACCGCCGACTGCGGCATGCCCGGCCTCACCCGGGGCGCCGCCGCCCTCGTCGCGCTGGTTCCGGTCCTGCGCGGCGACGCCCTGCCCGACCCCGCCGACTTCGCGCACCTCGACCCCGGCCCCTACCGGCCCTGGCTCGACCCCCTGCTGCTGGCCGCCTCGGGCGCGACCGAAGAGGCCCGGCAGGCGCTGACGACGGTTCCCCGCCCGCCGCACGACCTCCTCCAGGAGGCCCTGTGGTGCGTACTCGCGCGCGCCGCCGCGGCTGTGGGCCATCTGCCGGTGCTGCGCCGCGCCCGGGATCAACTCCTCACCGCCCGCGACGAGTTCGCGGGCGCGGGCAGCGGCCTGGTCTCCTTCGGCCCGGTCGCCCGGCACCTGGCAGCAGCCGACGCGCTTCTTTGAGGGGCGTTCCTCGCGCATCAGGCGGGCGGGCCGGTGGCCGCCCGGGTGCTCATTTCGCGTCGGCGTAGCACTCCACCGACGCCACCGTGAACGGGAACCGCACCGGCGTCTGCCCGAACGTCAGGCGTCCCGCCAGGTCCGAGGCCGACCGGATCGCGTCCGCGACCCGGTCGGCCTCGTCCTGCGGGCAGTGCACGATCACCTCGTCGTGCTGGAAGAACACCAGCTCGGCCGCCATGCCGTCGAGAGCGCGGCGCAGCGCGGCCAGCATCAGCAGCGCCCAGTCGGCGGCGCTGCCCTGCACCACGAAGTTGCGGGTGAAGCGGCCGCGCGCCCGGGAGTTCGACGAGGCGTAGCCGTACGCGGACGAGGACGCGGAGGACGGTCCTTCCGGGTCGTCCTGCGGGATGCCGGCCTCTTCCTGGTCCGCCGCGTTCACCGCAGGCGGGCAGGTGCGGCCCAGCCAGGTGCGCACCAGGCGGCCCTCCTCACCGGCCCGGGCCGCCTCGTCCACGTAGGCCACCGCGTGGGGGAAGCGGCGGCGCAGCAGTGCCAGGTTCTTCAGGCCGTCGCCCGACGTCTGCCCGTATATGGCGCCGAGCACCGCGATCTTGGCCTGGCCGCGGTCGCCGGAGAACGCCCGGTCCGAGACCGACTGGTACAGGTCGCCGTCCTGGGCCGCGACCTCCATGAACGCCGGGTCGCGCGAGATCGCGGCGAGCACCCGGGGCTCCATCTGCGCGGCGTCCGCGACGACCAGCCGCCAGCCGGGGTCGGCGATCACCGCGCGGCGCACCACTTTGGGGATCTGGAGCGCGCCGCCGCCGTTCGTCGTCCAGCGGCCCGAGACCGTGCCGCCCGGCAGGTACTCGGGTCTGAAGCGGCCGTCCCTGACCCAGTCCTGGAGCCAGGACCAGCCGTGCGCCGTGTAGATCCGGTACAGCTTCTTGTACGTGACGAGGGGCTCCACCGCCGGGTGGTCGATCGTCTCCAGCTCCCAGCGGCGGGTCGAGGTCAGCCGGATGCCCGCCTGCGCGAACGCCTTCACCACGTCGGCCGGCAGATCCGGGCGCACCCGTCTGCCGAACGCCGCCGACACCTCGTCCGCCAGCTCGGCGAGGCGGCGCGGTTCGCCGCCGCCCGCGTAGCGGTCGCCGAGCAGCTCGGTGAGCAGGGCGCGGTGCACGTCCGCGCGCCAGGGCAGGCCCGCCGCGTGCATCTCGGCGGCGATCAGCATGCCCGCGGACTCGGACGCCGTCAGCAGGCGCAGGCGGTCCGGGTGGGCGGTGGCGGTGTGGCGGCGCTGCTGGTCCGCGTAGACGTCGAGCAGGTCGGAGAGGGGGACGTCGACGGGCGGGCGGGGTTCGAACAGGGAGGACTGGGAGCCGGGGGCCGCCGTCCTCGGGGGCGGGTCGGGCGGGACCGGGCCGCCGCGGAGCCGGGCCAGGGCCGCGGCGGCCGAGCGGGGCTCGCCGTGTCGGCCCTCGTGGGCGAGGAGCAGGGTCTCGGCGGCCTCGATGTCGTAGCAGCGGTCGACTTTGACGCCGGCGGCCAGGAGGCGGGGGTAGACGGTGTGGGTGTCGCGCCAGACCCAGCGGGTGGCCTCCGGCCTGGTGCGGACTGCTTCCGTCAGGTCGGGTTCGTGGGTGACCGGGGCCGTGGGGCGGCCGTCCGGGCCCAGCGGCGCGACGTCGGCGCCGCCGTGCTCGGTGGGGGCCAGGGCCCAGCGTCCGGTCATGTCGCCGAGTGTCACATCCAGGACTGACAGCGGACGTCCGCCGCTCTCGTCGTGGCTGGTCGCGCAGGTCCCCGTGCCCTGAGACGCGCACTTCGTGCGGCATCGCATCAGATGCCTCACGGGCGCAGCGATCAGCCCCTCGTGGTCTCGCGGACGCGTGCGTGGACGGCCCAGGCGTCCGCCACCGGGCCCAGGTGGCCCAGCTTGTCGGGGTTGATGACGCTCCGGATGGACTGGACGCGGCCCGCGTGGATCTCCAAGGACATGGTGTGCAGCACCTTTCCGTCCTGGTCGCGGAAGACCGCGCCGGGCTCGCCGTTGACCTCGTGGGGCTCGCACGTCACGGCCGCGCGGGCCATCTTGGGGAAGACGGTGCCCAGCAGGCGGGCCACGTTCTCGGCGCCGAGGATCGCCCGGGCCAGCTGCGGAGCCTTGCCGCCGCCGTCGCCGGACATCGACACATCGGCGGCGAGCAGGTCCCGCAGACCGGGGACGTCACCCTCGCGCAGCGCGTCGAAGAAGCGCGCCGCCAGCCTGTCCCGCTCGGCGCGGTCCGCCGCGAAACGGGGGCGGCCCGCCGCCATGTGCCGCCGCGCCCGCACCACGAGCTGACGGCACGCGGACTCGGAGCGGCCGACCGCCGAGGCCACCTCGTCGTAGCCGAAGTCGAAGACCTCGCGCAGGACGAAGGCGGCCCGTTCCAGCGGGCTGAGGCGTTCGAGGAGCAGCAGGGCCGCCGTCGACACCGAGTCGGCCAGTTCGGCCGCCCGCGCCGGATCCTCGTACGGGTCGGCGAGCAGCGGCTCGGGGAACCACGGGCCCACGTACGCCTCCCGCCGTACCCGCGCCGAGCGCAGGACGTCGATGGAGAGCCGGGTCACCGTCGCCGACAGGAACGCCTTCGCCGACCGCGGCTCGGTCGCCGTCGCCGCGTACCGCAGCCAGGTCTCCTGCACCGCGTCCTCGGCCTCGCTCACGCTGCCCAGGATCCGGTACGCGATCGAGAACAGCAGCGGGCGCAGCTCCTGGAACTCCTCGGTCCTGGTGCCGTTCATCGTGGTCCCTCCTCGTGGGTGCACCGCAGCAGCCCGGCCGTCCGGCGTTCGACCGCCAGGACGGTGGCTGTCACCGCGGCGTCGAGGTGGCCGTGGTGCGCCACCACCGCGCCCCCCGCCTCGATCACCGCGATCTCCGGGTCCGACAGGCGGTGCGTCGCCGCCGTCCCGGGTGTCCACACGACGACGTGCGGGACACCGGCCGCCTGCGCGGCGGCCAGCAGATGGTCGGTGCCGGGGGCGTCCCGCGCGGTCATCCGGTGCACGATCGCGTCCGGCCGCGCCGCGCTCACCGTCACGCCGACGGACACGGCGTCGAGCCCGTCCATCACCGTGCCCCGCGCTCCCCATGCCGCCAGCGTGTCCACCATGTCCTCGCTCGTCGTCGCCGCCGTGACCCGGTGCCCCCGCAGCACGAAACGCGCCACCAGGAGCCGGCCGGCCGTCCCGGCGCCGTCCGCCACGAACACGCGCACGATCATGCCCGCCGCGGCTCAGCCCGTGAAGGACTCGGGACCGAACCGGCCCCAGGCGACGAAGGCCGCCAGGACGAGATGGACGACGTTCAGCGCCACGAGCGGGCACTCGCCGAGCCGGCCGTGGGTGATCATCGCGCCGATCATCAGGGCGATCCAGCAGGCGGCGGTCACCGGGACCAGGACCGGTGCGACGCCCAGCGCGGCGGGCAGGACCAGCCCGGCGGCGGCCAGCAGCTCCAGCACCCCGAGGCCCTTCACGAAACCGGCGCCGACACCGGCCGTCCAGCCGCCGCCGTGCGCCGCCGCGATCTTCTCCTTCGGTACGAACGCCTTGGTGACGCCGCCGGTCAGCGCGACCGCGGCCAGCAGGCCCGTGGTGATCCACAGTGCGAGGTTCATCGTCAGCTCCCTGTGCGTCGTGGTGCGTGTGCTCGGTGCACGACCCCATGGACGAGACGGCGCCTTCGCCTGTGACATCGTCGGGAGGCGGACGGCTGAGCGTGAGGAGGCACGGGCAATGAGCGACAGCACCGTCGAGCGGGCCTTCGCGGCCGCGCTGTACGACACCGGTGACCTGGACCTCGGCGCGTCCCTGCTCGCCGCCGACCCGGCCGCCGACGCCGAACTGGCGCTGCGCGGACGCGAGTTCGTGCGGCGGGCCTGGGAGCGGGGCTGGCAGCCCGCCGACGTGCTGCGCATGGTCGTACGGGACGAAGGGCTCGGCGCCGAGCACGTGAGCCTCGCCGCCGGGCTGATCCGGGCCGAGACGCGGCGCTACGACGTGCTTCCGCCACGCTGGGCCGCGCAGCTCGCCGAGCTTCCCGACCCGGACGCGGACGGGCGCCGGGACCGGTTCTCCGCCGCGACCGTCGCGCTCGAGCTGTACCGGCTGCTGCTGCGGCTCCCCGCGATCGAACCGGTCGGGCCGGTGCCCGGCGCGGCCGTCACCGTGCCCGTCGCCGGTGAGCCGCGCACGCTCGCCCGGATCCGGGCCCTGCTGGCCAAGGCGGAGGCCACCGGTTACCCGCCGGAGGCCGAGGCGCTCACCGCCAAGGCGCAGGAGCTGATGGCGCGGCACTCGGTCGACGAGGCGCTGCTCGCCTCCCGTACGCACGCGAAGGACACCCCGGGCGCGTGCCGGATCGGGGTCGACGCACCGTACGAGACCGCGAAGGCGGTGCTGCTCGACGCGGTGGCCGGGGCGAATCGGTGCCGGGCCGTGTGGAACAGCGCGTTCGGGTTCTCGACCGTGGTCGGGTTCGAGGCCGATCTGGAGGTCGTGGAGCTGCTGTACACGTCGTTGCTCGTGCAGGGCGACCGGGCGATGACGCGGGCCGAGGCGGAGCAGCGGGCCGGGGGGCGCCGGCGCACGAAGACGTTCCGGCAGTCGTTCCTGGCGGCCTACGCGCAGCGGATCGGGGATCGGCTGGCTGCCGTCGCCGGGGGTGTGGCCGGGGGCGACGGGGAGCTGTTGCCGGTGCTCGTGGCGCGGGATGTCGCTGTCGCGGGGCGGGTCGACGAGATGTTTCCGGCGACTGTGGTGACGCGGGTGCGGGGGGTTTCGGACGGGGCGGGGTGGAACGAGGGCGGCGCCGCGGCCGACCGGGCCCGGCTGCGGCCCGGCGACCCCGAGCTGCGCGGTTCCCCGCGCCCCTAGGTCGTTCTACGGGTGCGGGCCGGTGGCCGCTTCTCGCGCAGTTCCCCGCGCCCCTGAAGGCATGCGCTGCGCGCAGCCTCCCCGAGGAGTCCCACCGGGCCGCGGACGGGGAACCGCGCGACCGGTCAGACCGTCGCCGCGCGCTCGATCCGGTGCAGAAGGCGATGGTGCCGCGCCGCGTGGGCGAAGTCCGGGACCACCCGGGTCCCGTCCACCAGATCGCGCCGGATCTGCGCATAGGCGGCCCCGACGTTGTACGCGTCGGTGCCGCGCAGAGCATCGAGCGCGGGGTCGAAGTAGCGCTCGGGGACGGTGAGCGGGGCCAGGGCGGTGTCCGTGCCACGGGCCCCGGCGAGGGCGTACTCGCCCATCTGTAGATGCCCGTGGTCCCCGGTGACGACGAGATCGCCCTCCGTACCGTTGATCTCCCAGAGGAAGTTCGTCCCCCGCGACACCCCGCCGCGATAGTGCACCGAGGCCACCGCCCCGGAGGAGAGCACCCCGCCCAGCACCACCTGATCGGCGATGTCCGGCCGGTGGATCCCGCCGGCCGGGTCCTCGACCGTCCGGCGCCGCGTGGCGGTGAGCGAGCTGACCTCCTCGACGTCACCGAGCACCGCGGTCAGCCCGTCGAGGGTGTGCCCGAAGGGGATCGTCAGCATGGTCGCCCCGGAGGCACGGTCCAGCAGATAGGCGCCGCCCTCGTGGACGGAGGCGCCCCAGCCCCGCGCGGAGGCCACCACGCTGGTGGAGAGCACCTCACCGACGTAGCCGTCCGCGACCAGATCGCGCAGGTGCCGCACCAGCGGCGCCGAGCGCGCCTGCAACCCGGTGAAGGTGCGCAGCCCGCGCGCGGCGGCGAGCGACGCCAGCTCCTCGGCCTCGGCGGGCCCGGTGCCCAGCGGCCACTCGGAGAGCACCGCCTTCCCGGCGTCGAGCGCGGCCCGGACGATCTCCCGGTGGTCCGGCACCTTCACGGTGACCACGACCAGGTCGACCTCGTCGGCCGCCGCCAGCTCCGCCGCGCTCCGGAAGGCCCGCTCCACCCCGTGCTTCTCGGCGGCCTGCCGCGCGGACTCGGGGCTGCTCGCGGAGAGCCCCCGCACCTCGAAGCCGTCGAGCAGCCGCAGTGCGGGCAGGTGGGCGTGGGAGGCCCAGCCGCGTCGGGCGGAGAGCCCGACGATGCCCACGCCGATGGGGGGCTGCGAGGTCGACGGCATGGCTGACTCCTTCAGCGGATAGACTGTTCGACGTAGGACGAACACTGAACTGCCGCGAGTGTACGCACGGCGTCGAACACTCCGCAAGATCGGGAGCGCACACCATGACCGCCACCGAGGATGCGACGGGCGCGACGAGCCACCGCGCGGCGCCCGCCCACGCCCACCCCCGGGACGTCACCCTGGAAGCCGCCCTGCTCGCCCTGGCCGACCCGGTCCGCCGCACCCTCGTGCGCGAGCTCGCCGCGGCCGGCCCCTGGGAGCGGACCTGCGGCACCTTCGACGTGCCGGTCACCAAGGCCACCCTGAGCCGCCACTTCGCCGTGCTGCGCGAGGCGGGCCTGCTGGAGCAGAAGGACGCGGGCGCCCGCCGGCTGAACCGGCTGCGCCGCGAGGAGTTCGACGAGCGCTTCCCGGGGCTGCTCGCCCTGGTGCTCGCCGACCGGCGCCCCTGACGGAGCCGGGGCCCGGGGCTCCCCACCGCTGATTGCCCGTATTGTGGCGATGTGAGCTGGTTCCGGGCGCTGAAGGACACCACCCGCTCGGGGCTGACCGTCGAGCGGAAACGACTGGAACCCCTGATCGCCCTGCGCGGCGCCGCGGGGCTGGCGATCGTCGTCGCCGTCAGCCTGGCGGCGTTCGGTCCCGCGGTGGCGGCGGGCTCGGCGTTCGGCGCGTTCCAGGCGGCGATCGCCACCTTCCAGCGCAGCTGGCGGCCCCGCCCCGAGCTGGCCATCGCCTCCGGCACCAGCCTCGGCATCTCCACGTTCCTCGGCTACCTCACCGGTTCCCATCTGTTCCTGTTCGTGCCGCTGCTCGCGCTGTGGACGTTCCTGGCGGGCCTGGGCTGGGCGGCGGGCCCGACCATCGGCATCATCGCCTCGTCCAACGTGGCGATGATGCTGGTCACCATCACCCTGCCGACCTCGATCGGCGAGGCCGCCGGGCACGCCGCGATGATGGTCTTCGGCGGCCTCGTGCAGGCGACCCTGGTGGTCCTCTTCCCCGTACGCCGCTGGGGAGCGCACCGCGACGCGCTGGCCGACGCGCTCGCCGCCGAGGCCGACTACGCGCGCCGGCTGCGCCACGACCCGCTCGCGCCGTTCGACCCGCAGCCGCTGATGCTCGCGCGCAGCGCCGCCGCGCTCACCCCGCGCCAGGCCCGCACCCGCCCCGCCCAGCTGCACGGCGCCCGCGGCCTGGCCGAACGGATCCGCCCGGTCCTCGCCTCCCTCGCCGACCCGGCGGTCGGCGTCCCCGAGGAGGGCGTCGAACGCGACCGGGTCCGCGAACTCCTCGCCGCCGCCGGATCGATCCTCGACGCCGCGGCCCGCGCCATCCGCACCGGCGCCCCGGTCCGCATCCCGGCCCCGGCCGTGGCCGCCCTGCGCACCCCGGACACCGGCGCCATCCTGGCCGGACCCCCGCACCGCGCGGCCACCCGGCTCGGCTCGCTCCTGCGGGACGTACTGGAGACGGCGGGCGAGGTCGACCCGGTGGAACCCCTCTGGCACCGGCTCCCGGCCCGGCTGCCCGGCCACCTCGGCGCGCGCGGCGCCGCCGCTCCGGGGCCCGTCGCCGATCCGCCGCCGGCCCTGCCCCGCCCCACTCTCCTGAAGCTGGCCCCCACCGCCGTACGGGCCATCAGGAGGGAGGCCCGCCCCGGCTCACCGATCCTGCGGCACGCCACCCGCGTGAGCGCCGTCGCGGTCGTCGGCTACCTGATCGGCAACGCCCTGCCGTTCGGCCACGGCTACTGGGCCCCGATGGCGGCCGTCATGGTGATGCGCCCCGACTTCTCGCAGACGTACTCGCGCGCGGTCGCCCGTTTCGGCGGCACCCTCGTCGGCGTGACCGTGGCGACGGCCGTCGTCCAGCTCGCCCACCCGGGCACCTGGACCTCCGCCGCGCTCGCCGTCGTCTGCGCGGCCCTGATGTACCTGCTGATGCGCACGGGACAGCTCGCGGCGCAGGCCTGCGTCGCCGCGTACGTCGTCTTCCTGCTCGGCATGGGCGGCCAGACCTGGGACCAGACGGTGCCCGAACGCGTCGTGCTCACCCTCGCCGGCGGGATCCTCGCGATGCTCTCCTACGCCCTGTACCCGGCCTGGGAGACCCCGCGGCTGCGCAACCGGCTCGCCGAGCGGCTGGTCGCGGTCGGCGAGTACGCGGCGACCGTCGTCGGCCACTACGCGCACCCGGCGGGCAAGTCCTGCCCCGACGTCCGCGCCGCCCTGCTGGCGGCCCGGGACGCCCACATCGCCTGGGACCAGGCGGCGGACCGGGCCCGGACCGAACCCGTACGCCACCGCGGCCTGTCCCGCGCGGCCGCCGACGACGCGGCGCACGCCCTGCACCACCTGGGCCGCGTCGCGATGCTGATGGAGGCCCATCTGCCGGAGAGCGACGCCACCCCGGTGCCCGCCGCCGACGACCTGGCCGAGGCGCTGCGCACGGCGACCCGCGACGGCGCCCGCGCCCTGCGGGAGCGCCGCGTCCCGCGCTGGAAACCGGTCCGCGCCGCCCTCGACGAGTGGGACGGCGACGGCGTCCCCGACCGGGTCGTGCGCCGGGGCGGCGGACTGCTCCTCGAAGCCCTGGACGAGCTCACCGAGGCGCTGGACACCGAGGCGCCGCCGATGTCGGTGAAGCCCGAACCGGACGACTGACCGTCAGCCCGTCGGCAGGCCGCTCGGCAGAGAGGTCGGCAGGTCCGTCGGCAGCTGGCCGTTCGCCGACTTCTTGAAGGTGTCCTGCGTCCCGGCCTTCCACGAGACCTTCATCGTCGAGCCGTCGTTGGACTCGATCGTGCCCGCGGTGCGGTCGGTGCTGCCGTCCGCGCACGTGAGGCTCAGCGTCCGCGTGCCGCTCCCGGTCACCGTGCCGGTGCACAGATGCCCGTCGCCCGTGCTCAGGGACGCCTGGCGGCCGCCGATCACCAGCACCACCGGCTTGCCGTCCGTGGTGGCGCTCCAGATGCCGACGGCGTCCTTGGCCGAGCCGGACCCGGAGTCGGAGCCGGACCCGGACGCGCTGTCGGACGCGCTCGCGTCCGGCGCCGCCGACGAGGACGCCCCGGCCCCCTTGTCCGAGCCGCCGTCGTCGCCGCTGCAGCCGCTCACGGCCAGCGCCGCCACGGCAGCCGCGGCCCCTACGACGATCCGTACGTTCCTGCTGCGCACAAAGTCCCCCAGTGTCACTGCTGTCACCGCCGAGTCGAGCCAGCAAGTTACCAGGGGTCAAGGAGCCGCGAAAGCACCTATTGAAAATGGGAGTCGTTTTCGTTAAAATACCCGCATGGCACGCAACGAACTCCGTCCAGTGATCAAGCTCAGGTCCACCGAGGGCACGGGCTTCACCTACGTCACCCGCAAGAACCGGCGCAACGACCCCGACCGCATGACCCTGCGCAAGTACGACCCCGTCGCGGGCCGGCACGTCGACTTCCGAGAGGAGCGCTGACCGCATGAACACCGCGATCCACCCCGCCTACGGCCCGGTCGTCTTCCGCGACCGCGCCGCGAACCACGCCTTCCTGACCCGCTCGACCATGACGAGCGAGAAGACGGTCGAGTGGGCGGACGGGCACACGTATCCCGTCGTCGACGTCGAGATCTCCGACGTCAGCCACCCCTTCTACACCGGTAACCAGCGCGTGCTGGACACCGCCGGCCGCGTCGAGCGCTTCGAGCGCCGGTACGCGAGGACGTCCGGCGCCGCGAAGTCCGGCAGGTGAGCGGCGAGCGGCAGGTCCCGCGCGTCCCCTTCGACTAGAAGGGGAAGCGGGACCTGCCGTGCTGCACCGAGATCCACTTCTGGGTGGTGAAGGCCTCGACCGTCGCGCTGCCGTTGAGCCGCCCGATGCCCGAGCGCTTCTCGCCGCCGAACGCCACGAGCGGCTCGTCGTGCACGGTCCCGTCGTTGACGTGGATCATGCCCGTGTCGATCTGCTGGGCGAACGCCACACCCCGCTCGACATCGGCCGTGTGCACGGCACCGCTCAGCCCGTACGGGGTGTCGTTGGCGATCCGCACCGCCTCCGCGTCCCCGTCGAACGGGATCAGCAGCGCCACCGGGCCGAAGATCTCCTGCCGCAGCACGGGGGAGTCGGCGGGCAGCCCGGTCAGCACCACCGGGTCCACGACATTGCCCTCGACCCCGCCGCGGACCAGCGCCGTCGCCCCCTCGGCGAGCGCCTGCTCCACGACGCCCGAGAGCGCGTCCGCCTGGTTGGAGCTGATGACCGGGCCGATCACGGTCTCCGGGTCGCGCGGGTCGCCCGTCCTCAGGGTCTTCACCTTGGCGACGAACTTCCGGGTGAACTCCTCCTCGACCTTGCGGTCCACGAGGATCCGGTTCGCGGCCATGCAGACCTGGCCCTGGTGGACGAAGCGGCTGAACACGGCCGCGTCGACCGCGTAGTCGATGTCGGCGTCGTCGAGGACGGTCAGCGCGCTGTTCCCGCCCAGCTCCAGGACCACGTACTTGAACTGCGCGGCGCACACCGTCGCCACGTGCTGCCCGATCTTGTCGGAGCCGGTGAAGGAGATCACCTTCGGCACCGGGTGGGTCAGGAACGTGTCGCCTATCTCGGCGATGTCGGTGATGACCACGTTGAGCAGCCCGGCCGGCAGCCCCGCGTCCTCGAAGATCTTCGCGATCAGGGAGCCGCCGCAGACGGGGGTGTCCTGGTGCGGCTTGAGCACCACGCCGTTGCCCAGGGCCAGGGCGGGGGCCACCGACTTGAGGGAGAGCAGGAAGGGGAAGTTGAACGGCGAGATGACGCCGACGACCCCGACCGGCACGCGGTAGAGCCGGTTCTCCTTGCCGTCCACCGGTGACGGGATCACCTCGCCCTGCGGCAGACCCGTCAGGCGGATCGACTCGCGCAGGAACTCCTTGGCGAGATGCAGCTCGAACCCGGCCTTCACACGGGTGCCGCCGAGCTCGTCGATGATCGCCTCGGCTATCTCCGGCTCGCGCTCCTCGACCAGGTGCAGCGCCCGCTCGAAGACCGCCCGGCGGGCGTGCGCGGTGGTCCTCGCCCACTCCTTCTGCGCCCGCTCGGCGGCCCGGTACGCCTCGTCGACCTCCTCCACCGAGGCGACGGTGATCGCGGCGAGCTTGTCACCCGTGTACGGGTTGAGGTCGATGATGTCCCAGGCCCCGCGCCCGGTGCGCCATTGGCCGTCGATGTACTGCCGGTCCAGTTCGGTGAAGTAGGACGGGAGGGCCATGGTGAGTTCCCTTGCTGCAGCGCCGGACACCTGAGATCCCGTCATCGTACGACCGAGGGTGTCCGGTTGCCGCCGAGAGCCGATCAACTGCTGTTGGACTCAGGCGAATTCATGTCGGATCAGCCCGGCAACTCGGACAGAATGCGCCGCAGCAGCCGTGTGCTCTCCTCCGGCGACGGGCACTGCGCCTGAAGGTCCACCATCGCCGTCTCGTACTGGGCGACGTCCTCGCGCTTGTCCAGATAGAGCGCGCTGGTGAGCTGTTCGAGGAAGACGACGTCCGAGAGGTCGGACTCGGGGAAGGTGAGGAGGGTGAAGGTGCCGGACTCGCCCGCGTGCCAGCCGTGGCTGAACGGCATGATCTGGAGCGTGAGATGCGGCAGTTCGGCCGCCTCGATCAGATGCTCCAGCTGGCCGCGCATCACCTCGGGCCCGCCGTGCACCCGGCGCAGCGCGGCCTCGTCGAGCACCAGGCTGACGTGCGGCGCGCGCTCGGCGACCAGGATCTTCTGGCGCGCGAGGCGCAGTGAGACCCGGCGGTCGATGTCCTCGGCGGACGCCCCGCGCATGCCCTGGGCCATCACCGCGTGCGCGTACGCCTCGGTCTGCAGCAGGCCGTGCACGAACTGCGCCTCGTACCCGCGGATCAGCGACGCGGCGCCCTCCAGGCCGACATAGGTCTGGAACCAGCCGGGCAGCACGTCCGAGTAACTGTGCCACCAGCCCGCGACGTTGGCCTCCTTGACGAGCGAGAGCAGGGCCTCGCGCTCGCTCCCGTCGGTCACGCCGTAGAGCGTCAGCAGATCCTCGACGTCCCTCGCTTTGAAGCTCACCCGTCCCAACTCCAAGCGGCTGATCTTCGATTCGGAGGCGCGGATCGAGTAGCCGGCGGCCTCCCTCGTGATGCCGCGCGATTCCCTCAGGCGCCTCAGTTGCGAGCCCAGCAGAATGCGCCGCACCACCGAGCCGCTCGACTCCCCAGCGGTCACGTCTCTTCCTCCCCATTGGTTCAGGGGGCGAAGTCTGCCACTTAAACGCTCCGGCGCGTACTCGCTTGGTTACAGAAACGGAAAGATCACGAAAGGGCTGCGCAAGAAGTCGTAGGGAGAAATGAGCAAGAAGCGGTACGTGAACGTCCAAGTCTGGCGCGTGCACGTGCATCTGCCCTTGCATCCGCTGTACGCATTCGGAACGATGGCCGTCACCACCGCTCGCTACGTACTGCGAAACTGGGGAGTGCCTCGCATGGGGACGAACGGATCGACCATGCTCGAGTCTGCCGACGTGTTACGGCAGGGTCTTCCCCCCATCGATCCCTCGGCCGTCTCCAGTGCCGCGTCCTGTGCGCTGCCGGCCCGCTTCGAAGCGGTGCGCAGCGCACGGGAGTTCACCCGCCGCACGCTGGCCGACTGGGACGTGGCCGAGCGCTTCGACGACATCTGCCTGGTCGTCTCCGAACTGGTCACCAACGCCCTGCGGCACGCGCTGCCGGCGGACGCCCCGCACGGCCAGGACCCTCCGGTACGGCTGCACTTGATGCGCTGGACCTCGCGGGTGGTGTGCGCGGTGCGCGATCCGAGCGACGACAGTCCGGAGGCCGGGGACCGCGAGGACGTCGTGGACGACTTCTCCGCGGAGTCGGGCCGCGGGCTCTTCCTCGTCGGCTCCTTCAGCGACGGCTGGGGCTGGCACCCGCTGGCCGGAAGGCTGAGCGGCAAGGTCGTCTGGGCGCTGTTCAGGCTCTGAGGACGCCCCGTCCCGATGTGCGGACGGGTGGGGTCCGGCGGGCCGGGTGTCTACGCGCGTCAGCCCAACGCCCGCCGTACGGCGCCCTGTTCGGCGCCGGGACTCACGCGCCGGCCACCAGGTGGTCGAACTCCCCGTCCTTCACGCCGAGCAGCATCGCCTCGATCTCGGCCGGCGTGTAGACGAGCGCGGGCCCCTCGGGGAAGTTGGAGTTGCGCACGGCCACCCGGCCGCCGGGCAGTTTCGCGAACTCCACGCAGGAACCCTGGGAGTTGCTGTGCCGGCTCTTCTGCCAGACCACACCGTGCAACTCCGTGGCCGCCATGCCGTTGTACACGTGGTCCACGGTTCGCTCCCGATGGTGCTGTCAGTGCCGCATGTGTGAACTGGTCCGTCCGGTCCCGTGACGGCTGCCGACTGGTGTCAGGGCAGCGGTGAGCCGCTTTGACCTGCCCAGGATCATAGCTGCGTTCACATGCAGCTGCATGGGCAGATGCACGTGCACGCGGGGTGTTCCCCTGGTTACAGCTCTGCCTTCTGTCAGCCGTCTGCCCGCGACACCCGCCCGCCATGCGAACGTCTCCGCCCGCACCGCGTGTTCCCGCCGCGAAACACGTGTGACCGCGCCGCCCCTTGCGGACAGAACCTGACCGCAAGCCTGTCTACCTTCGTCCGTACCGAGCAAGAACACCGCACGACGAAAGGCAGCCCGATGGTCATGCACGTGAACCCCGAAGCCCGCGGCGACGAGCTGGGGGCGCTCCTGGCCTTCATCGAGGAGCAGCGCGGCGGCATCCGGCGCTCCCTGCTGGGCCTCACCGACGCACAGGCGTCGTCGACGCCGACCGCCAGCCAGCTGTCCCTGGTCGGCCTCGCCAAGCACGTGGCCCACGTCGAGAAGGGCTGGATCGACCTCGCCCGGCGCACCGCCGCCGAGCGCAGCCGCGAGGAGTACGTCGACGGGTTCCGGCTCCTGGAGGGCGAGTCGGTGGCGTCCGTGCTCGCCCACTGGGACGAGGTGGCCGCCGACACGGAGAAGTTCTTCCGCGCGGCCCCCAGCCTCGACGACACCTTCCCGCTGCCGGACGAGCCGTGGTTCCCCGACGGCCAGGAGGTCTCGCTGCGCTGGCTCGCCCTGCACCTGATCCGGGAGACCGCCCGGCACGCGGGCCACGCCGACATCATCCGCGAGAACCTGGACGGCAAGACCGCCTTCGAGCTGGTGGCCCTGTCCTTCCAGTGAGGTCCCGGGCCGGGTCCGCGCACGGCCTAGGCTGGGGCGCATGTCAGCCATCCGCCTCCTGGTGCTCAACGCCGTACGCCAGCACGGCCGTGCGCACGGCTACCAGGTCCGCGGCGACCTGGAGTACTGGGGCGCCCACGAGTGGTCGAACGCCAAGCCCGGCTCCGTCTACCACGCGCTGAAGCAGATGGCGAAGCAGGGACTGCTCCTCGCGCACGAGATCGCACCGTCCACGGCCGGCGGCCCGCCGCGCACCGAGTACGAGATCACGGAGCGCGGCGACGAGGAGTACCTGCGGCTGCTGCGCGAGGCCCTGGTCTCGTACGGCCAGAAGCCCGACGTCCTCGTGGCCGCGCTCGGCGGCATGGTGGACCTGCCGCGCGCCGAGGCCGTGTCGCTGCTGAAGGAGCGGCTGCGCTCCATCGGCGCCTGGCGCTCCACCGTCACCGGGTACTACACGCCCGAGGAGGGGCCGGGACAGCTCGGGCACATCGGCGAGATCATGAACTACTGGGTGCACTCCGCGGACTTCGGCACGGAGTGGACCCAGGGGCTCATCGGGCGGATCGAGGGCGGCGCGTACGTCTTCGCGGGCGAGGCCGGCGAGCCGTTCGTCGGGGTGCTCGCCGAGGGCGAGACGAACCCGTACGCGACGGGCGAGCGGCACCCCGGCGACCGGCTGTAGCGGCCCCCCTCAGTGGTGGAAGCCGGTGGCCGCGTCCCGGTCCCGGGTGAACGGGTGGGGCTGGCGCCGCAGTTCGGGCAGCAGCCGGTTCAGGTCCTCCAGCAGCAGATCCCCGAGGTCGGACGAGAAGCCGTTGCGGCACACCACGCGCAGCACCGCCAGATCCTGCCGGTGCGCCGGGAAGGTGTACGCGGGAACCAGCCAGCCCCGCTCGCGCAGCCGCCGGGACACGTCGAACACGTCGTACGCCTTCACGTCGGGGGCCGTCGTGAACGCGAACACGGGCAGTTCGTCGCCCCGCGTGAGCAGCTGGAAGTCGCCCAGGGTCTCGATCCGTTCGGCCAGACCGCGGGCCACGTCGCGGGTCGCCTGCTGGACCGCGCGGTAGCCCTCCCGGCCGAGCCGCAGGAACGTGTAGTACTGGGCGACGACCTGGGCGCCCGGCCGCGAGAAGTTCAGGGCGAACGTCGGCATGTCACCGCCCAGGTAGTTCACGTGGAAGACGAGCTCGTCCGGCAGCGCGTCCGCCGTGCGCCACAGCACCCAGCCGACGCCCGGGTACACCAGGCCGTACTTGTGCCCCGAGGTGTTGACGGACGCGACCCGCGGCAGCCGGAAGTCCCAGACCAGGTCCGGGTCGAGGAACGGCGCGACCATCGCGCCCGACGCCCCGTCCACGTGCACCGGGATGTCGAGCCCCGTGCGTTCCTGGAGGTCGTCGAGCGCCGCGCACAGGTCGGCGATCGGCTCGTACGATCCGTCGAAGGTCGAGCCGAGGATGCCGACGACCCCGATGGTGTTCTCGTCGCACAGCTCGGCCGCGGCCGCCGGGTCGAGGTGGAACCGGTCGCCCTCCATCGGCACCTGCCGCGCCTCCACCTCCCAGAAGTTGCAGAACTTCTCCCAGCAGACCTGCACGTTCACGCCCATGACGAGATTGGGGCGCGCCTCGGGCGACGGATAGCGGTCGGCGTTCTTCCGCATCCAGCGCCGCTTGAGGGCCATTCCGGCGAGCATGCAGGCCTCGCTGGAGCCGGTGGTGGAGCAGCCCACGGCGGCCGAGGGGTCGGGCGCGTTCCACAGGTCGGCCAGCATCGCGACGCAGCGCCGCTCCAGCTCGGCCGTGCGCGGGTACTCGTCCTTGTCGATCATGTTCTTGTCCCGGCACTCGGCCATGAGGACACCGGCCTGCGGCTCCATCCACGTGGTGACGAAGGTGGCCAGGTTGAGCCGGGAGTTGCCGTCCAGCATCAGCTCGTCGTGGACGAGCTGGTACGCGGTCGAGGGCGGGAGGGGACCGGCGGGCAGCCGGTGCTTGGGCGGCGCGTCCGTCATACCGGCGGTCGGATCGGCCTCGCCGTAGAAGGGGTTGACGGCGAGCGTGCGCTCGCCGGGCTTCTCCGAAGGACTCTGATGCAGCGGCGACATGTCCGTGACTCCTTCTGTCCGCTCCGGGAGTTGGGGTGAGGCTCAGCGCAACGAGGCGCCTTCCTCCGACAGTTGCATCTGCGGCCGTCCCGTCACCAGGAGCCATGCGGGCAAAGACGCGATGCACATCAGGGCGATGATCGCGGGCGAGGCGACGAGGACCGCCGCCGTGAAGAGGCTCACCCAGCCGGACCGGGTGACGGCGAGCAGCACGCCCAGGACGCCCGCCGCGATGCCGACCGACACGTTCACCCCGGGGACGAGCGCGTGCGCGAACAGGCCGAACGCGGCGCCGACGAAGACGGCCGGGAAGATCCGCCCGCCGCGGAACCCGCAGGACGCCGCGATCAGCAGCGCCGCCAGCTTCACCACGGTCAGCACGGCGAACGCGCCGGCCGAGCGGCCGTCGGGGTCCGCGGCGATCTCCTTGACCTCCTCGAGCCCCTTGAAGAGCGTCAGATGGCCGCCGAGCGCGCCGAGCAGCCCGAGGAGCAGGCCGCCGACGGGCAGCATCAGCATCGGGTGGCCGAGCCGCCCGAAGGCGCCGTGCACGTACGGGAAGGCGTAGACGGCGGCCATGGTGAGCACGGCCGCCGCGCACGCGACCACGATCGAGGACAGCAGGTCGGCCCAGCCGGGTTCGCTGAAGTGGGGGAGTCCCAGGTCGAAGGTGGGGGAGGCGACGAGCGTGGTGGTCAGGGCGCCCGCGGAGGCGGCGAGCAGCGGCCCGAAGAGGTTGTCCCAGAGCGAGCCCTTGATCGGCATCGACCGCCCGGCGAGCGCCTCGGAGACCAGCAGGGCCGCGGCGACCGGCGTGCCGAACAGGGCGCCGATGGTCGCCGCCGAGGCCAGGTTCGGCCAGAGGGCGCCCGGCGCCGTCGGCAACAGCTTGCGGCCGAGCCAGAACATCAGGCCCACGTTCACCGCGATGATCGGGTTCTCGGGGCCGAGGCTCGGCCCGCCGGCCAGCATCAGGGCGGCGGCCAGCGCCAGGCCCGGCAGTACGTACAGCTTGAGCGGCGCCTCGCCGCCGAGGCCCATCGTCGCCGGGTCGGGGCCCGCGTGCCCGGGGACCTTCCAGATCACCAGGCCCACGAGTACGCCCGTCACGGTGAGCATGACGATGATCCACAGGGACGAGTAGCCGCCGATGCCCAGCGCGTCCGGCAGATCGCCCCACAGCACGTCCTGCAGCCGCTCGGCGATCCAGCTCAGGCCCAGGAACAGCAGGCTGCACAGGACGCCGATGACGAGCGCGGGCCCCACCATCGGAAGCAGGGTGCGAGCGGACACGGCGGGAGGCGCCGGGGGAGGAGGCGTCGGCGGACCCGGGGGCGTCGCGGCTTCGGCGGGGGTGCTCACGCCGTCACCCTAAGCGGACATTCCCTACATAACACCCGGAAGGTTCTCGCCGAACGCGGGCCGCGACGACTTGCACCTCACGTGGCGTGAGGGGTCAGGCTGGTCCCCGTACGGCACGGAAGGCACCCACGAGAGGGGGCGGCGCATGAGCTGGTCGGTCGGCCGGGTGGCCGGATTCGCCGGGGTCACGGTGCGCACCCTGCACCACTACGACGAGATCGGCCTGCTCGTCCCGAGCGAGCGCAACCGCGCGGGGCACCGCCGCTACAGCGAGCAGGACCTCGACCGGCTCCAGCGGATCCTCTTCTACCGGGAACTCGGCTTCCCGCTCGACGAGGTCCACACCCTGCTCGACGACCCCGCGACCGATCCCCGGGAGCACCTGCGCCGCCGGCACGACCTGCTGGTCGCGCGCATCGAGAAGCTGAAGAAGATGGCCGACGCCGTCGGACACGCCATGGAGGCACAGAAGATGGGAATCCGGCTCACCCCCGAGGAGCGGTTCGAGGTCTTCGGGGACAAGGACCCCGAGCGGTACCGCGAGGAGGCCGAGGAGCGCTGGGGCGGCACCGAGGCGTACGCCGAGTCGCAGCGCCGCGCCGCCGCCTACACCAAGGAGGACTGGAAGCGGCTCCAGGCCGAGGTCGACGACTGGAGCGCGCGCTACGCCGCCCTGGTCGCCTCCGGAGCGGACGCCGAGGGCGAGCCCGCCATGGACCTCGCCGAGGAGCACCGGCTTCACATCTCGCGCTGGTTCTACGACTGTCCCCACGAGATGCACGTCTGCCTGGGTGACATGTACGTGGCCGACGAGCGCTTCAAGGCGTTCTACGACGCCATGGGCGAGGGTGTCGCCGAGCATCTGCGTGACGCGATCCACGCGAACGCCCTCCGGTCGTAGGCCGGTCATAACGACAGGATCGGCACAGTTGCGGCACAGCGGGGCCCGAGGGGGACGGTGGAACCTGGCAAGCTCACCCGGCGTTGGTAACTTTGCCTAGCCGTTGCTGTTGTCTTTCTATCCCTCCAGGAGTCCGGACCCGTGATGACACTTGCTCTCGGACCCAGCTGGCTGGACCCGGACCATCTGCTGAACACGTTCGGCATCTGGGGTCTGCTCCTGATCGTGTTCGCCGAGTCCGGCCTGCTGATCGGCTTCTTCCTGCCGGGCGACTCGCTGCTGTTCACCTGCGGTCTGCTGATCACGGCGGGCACCCTGGACTTCCCGCTCTGGGCGGCCATCGCGCTGATCTGTCTCGCCGCGATCCTCGGTGACCAGGCCGGTTACATCTTCGGCAAGAAGGTCGGTCCCTCGCTGTTCAAGCGGCCGGACTCGAAGATCTTCAAGCAGGAGAACGTGACGAAGGCCCACGAGTTCTTCGAGAAGTACGGCCCGAAGTCCCTGGTCCTGGCCCGCTTCGTGCCGATCGTGCGCACGTTCACGCCGATCATCGCGGGCGTCTCGGGGATGCGGTACCGCTCGTTCATCACGTTCAACGTGATCGGCGGGGTGCTCTGGGGCGCGGGCGTGACCCTGCTGGGCTCCTGGCTCGGCAACATCGAGTTCGTGCACAAGAACATCGAGGCGATCCTGATCCTGATCGTTCTCGTCTCGGTGGTCCCGATCGCCATCGAGTTCCTGCGCGCCCGCAGCAAGGCGAAGAAGGCTGCGCCGGTACCGGGTGCCGAGGGCGCGTCCCAGCCGTCGGCCCAGCGGGGCCGACACGCCAAGCGGTAGTTCTCCGGGCACGGCTCTCGTCGTGGCCGGTCGCGCAGTTCCCCGCGCCCCTGAGAGGCCTGTGGCCTTCAGGGGAGGCTGCGCGTCAGCGCATGCCTCAGGGGCGCGGGGAACTGCGCGAGAAGCGGCCACCGGCCCGCGGGCGGCCGACAACCGAC
>NZ_JBEOYI010000044.1:0-40794 GCF_040297005.1 Streptomyces sp. NPDC001904
GCGCGCGGTCTGCTCCGCAGACACGACGCGCCGCCGCTACGCGGCGGGTGACCGGTGCTCCGCACCGGTGCAACTCCCCGACTTCGTCGGGGAGTTGGGCGTCACTCCGTGACGCCTGCCGGTTCCGCTCCGCGGCCCCGGCGGCTCGGATCGCTCCGCGATCCGGCCTGGCAGGTCCACGCTCCGCGCGGACCTGAAAAGCGCCCCTGTTGGATGGGCGGTGGCCGGGGACCTCGTTTCGGGGCGCAGGCTGACACTGCTTCAGATATTCGGAGTGCGCCGGGTCGGATCTTCAGCATGGGACGTCAGCCCCGGGGGATGTCGGTCATGCCGGGCGTTGAGTCAGTCGACAGGCTCCGGCGATACCGAGATGGATCTGATAGCGGTGCGCAGCCATACCGCGATGCCGCTGGTTGTCACGACCATCACCGCAGCCAAGATCCAGTAGCCGAGGGTCTGCCCGCTCTCCAGCGCCACAGCCACACCGATGACGCCTCCGGTCGGCAGTCCTGTCAAGGGGGGCCAGTCCAGCCGGCGGACAACGAGAATGAAGCAGGGAGCGAGCGCGAAGCCGCCGATGAACAGCACCATCATGCGTGTGCCCGCGTCCGGGGCCGCGGGGCATCCCCGAGCGTAGGGGCAGGGCGGTGTGTTCATGAGGCCGGATATCCCCCAGGCCAGGCTGATGACGGCGACGACGAAGCCCGTAAAGACTGTGCTCTTCAGGAACATTCGCGGATCCTACGCACGAGTGCCTCACTGCGGATACAGGGTTCGACAGGCATACCGCAGCGGCGGAAGCCTGGTTGCGGCGGTGCCCTCCTCCAGAGCGCCGAGCGCGTGGTGTCCAGCCGGCAGTGCGGGCACGCGTGCGGCGGGCGCCGGTCTCTCGCGCCGCTCCGGACCGCTTCTGCGGTGGGTGTACGAGGGTCGGCGTCTTGGGAGGAGGGAGGTGTCTCGTCTGGTGCACCTTGTGTGTCATTATATTGTCCAAGCTAGGTTATAGCGTGAGCATCGCTTCCTGGTCCGGTGGTGGAGACCGGCGCGGTGCTGGATCTTCAGTGATTTGACCTCACGTTTTCAGTGCTTATCAAGACGTGTGCTGGATATCTTTCACGGGAGCAGAGGATGGCCGCAATGAAACTTCTTCCGCATCAGGTCGAGGCCGTGGACGGTATTCTGAGGGCTCTGCAGGAACCGGTTGACGGCACAATGCCGTCGCAGGGTTTGCGGGCGCAGGTGGTTTCTGCGACGGGGTCTGGGAAGACGCTGATGGCGGTGGAGGCGGCCCGCCGGTTGAAGGCGCGGCGTGTTCTGGTGTTGGTGCCGACGCTGGATCTGTTGCTGCAGACGGTGGCCGCCTGGCGGGCCGGCGGCCGTGGTGGCGCCATGGTCGGTGTCTGCTCGCTGTCCGCTGCGGACAGTCAGGGCATCCCGTGTACGACCAGTGATGTCGAACTGCGGTTGTGGCTGCGGGGCTTGGACCAGGTCACCGTGTTCGCCACCTACGCCTCGCTCGGATTGCGAACCCTCCAGCGCGCTCATGAGGCCGGGGTCGGTGTGTGGGACCTGGTGATCATCGACGAGGCCCACAGGACTTCGGGGGATGCCGGGCGGCCGTGGGCGGCGGTGCATGACCAGCAGCAGGTCCCGGCACATCGTCGGTTGTATATGACGGCGACGCCGCGGGTGTGGGAGGCCGGCGGTGAGGCGCCGCAGGTGGTGGCGTCGATGGACCGTGACAGTGCGGTGTTCGGTCCGGTGGCGTTCGAGCTGAAGCTGTCGGAGGCCATCCGGCGCGGGATCGTCGCCCCCTACCAGGTGGTGTGCGTCGAGATCGAGGACGAAGACCTCTATCTGGCCCTGCAGGAAGCTCCCCTGGGTAACGACCATGTCCGGGGTGTGCGTCTGGCGGCGTTGCAGACCGGGCTGCTGACGGCGGCGACGGACGAGAGGCTGCGCCGGATCCTGACCTTCCACAGCCGTGTCTCGGAGGCGGAGGCGATGGCGGCCGGAGTGCCGGCCGTCGCAGAGCGGCTGCACGCGGACGATCCAGACCGGTTTCCGGCGCCGGATCGGGTGTGGGCGCAGTGGCTGTACGGCGAGCACTCCCCCGGGCACCGCCAGGCGGTGCTGCGGGAGTTCGCCTCCGACTACCTGCACCGCGAGGAGGACCGTGAGCAGGGCCGTGGGGTGAAGGCGGCGGTGCGGGTACTGGCGTCGGTCAAGGTATTGGGTGAAGGCGTCGATACAGCCCGGTGTGATGCTGTCGCGTTTATGGATACGCGCGGCTCCATGGTCGATATTGTGCAGATGGTCGGGCGTTCTCTGCGTATCAGGCCGGGTGAGGGAAAACTCGCCACTTTGGTCGTTCCCATCTTTATGCGGCCGGGCGAGAATCCCTCGGAAATGCTGACCTCGGAGGCTTACAGCAGCCTGAGCAAACTGCTGTCCGCCTTGCGGGCACACGACACCGAGACGATCGAGGCTCTCGCGGATCCCCGTGTCCGCAGTGGGAGTTGGACCTCCGAGGACGAGCAGCCCGGAGCGGGCGAGGCGACCGCGGATGCGGATGCAGCTGCGGATGCGGATGCGGAGTCGGATGTCGTCGAGGGCCAGGACGAGAGCGCCGACGTCGGTGGCCGTGAGGGCGGCGGGCCGGTGGTGAGTGGGGCGGCGGCCCAGTTGCTGCGGTTCTCCATGCCGCGGGACCCGGCCCTGATCGCGCAGTTCATCCAGCTGCGGATCCTGGACCCGGAGAAGGCCTACTGGCGGCGCGGCATCGCCGCATGCCTGCAGTACCTCAAAGAGACCGGCGCCGAGGAGCTCAAGGCGCCCTATCGGTATGTCACGCCGGAGGACTGGGCGCCGGCCGGGTTCCCGCTGGGCGTGTGGCTGGCGAACCAGCGCAAGGCCTACAACGCCGAAACCCTCCCCGCCGAGCGGGTACGGCAACTCGATGCACTGGGCATGGTGTGGAACGCGCACGACCACGCCTTCGACGAAGGTCTGACCGTGGCGCGGGCGTGGGCTGACGTGCACGGGCACCTGTTGGCACCGGTGAGCGCGGTGAGTACGGGCGGGTTCCCGATCGGGGTGTGGCTGAAGAACCAGCGCGCTGCGGCCAGGACGGCCGTGGAGGCGGCTGCCGCGCACGAACAAGGGCAGAAGGTTCCTCCGGGTGGGTGGGGGCTGTCGGAGAGCCGCCAGGACGCCCTCGACGCGATCGACCCCGGGTGGTGCCCGGCCTGGGACACCGCCTGGCAACGCTGCTACCGACTCGCCAAAAATCACCTCGACGCCGGCGGAACACTCCCCCACGGCGAGTCCGGGGTACTGGTCGTGCAGGGCGAAGACCTCGGCGAGTGGGTGCACGCGCAGCGGATGGGATGGGACAAGCTCGGGCCCGCGCAGCAGTGGCTGTTGGAGAGCGTCCTCGGGGTTGAAGAGGCTGGGGAGGGCGAGCGGCCTGTCCGGCGCACCCAGAACGACAAGTGGGCCCTCAACCTGGCAGCCGCACAACGCTTCCACACTCGGGAAGGACATCTACAGGTACCCAGGAAGCACACCGAGCTCGTACCATTCGCGGACGCCGGCCGCGGCGCGGTCGGAGCCGAGCGCGACGCAGATGGAGTGCCTGTCGCGCTCGGCATGTGGCTGGCCAATGTGCGGCGTAGGGCTGACAAACTCACCGACCAACGCCGGGCTGATCTCGATGCCCTCAGCATGCGCTGGTAGCCACACAGACCACCGCCAGGAACAGGCGATCATCAGCAGCCCGAGCGCCTCGGCCTTGAGACCCATCCCCGCGGGCGCAGGGAGCAGCCTCCGCCGAGCTTCTCTGCCCAGTAGTGCGGGGGACCATCCCCGCGGGCGCGGGGAGCAGAGCTTGTCGCGGTCGGCGTAGCGCTTGTGCCCGGAGCCATCCCCCTGGGGTACGGGGAGCAGGCCATCTCCCTCAGGTTGCACAGCCACGTCCCGGGACCATCACCGCCGGTGCGAAAAGGAAGCAGTCGATCCCCTCTCCGTCATTGTTGCCGTTGTTGGGAGCATCCCCGCGGGTGCGGGAGCAGATGAGGTTGTCGAAGACCATGACGGCCGGGTAGGGACCATCCCCGCGAGTGCGGAGCAGTGGTGCCGCCCGTACTTAGGGGAGCCGATCTTGGGGACCATCCTCGCAGGTGCGGGGAGCAGGGCGCGCAGTGCCCGTGCGATCCGCCGCGCCTGGGACCATCCCCGCGGGTGCGGGGAGCAGAGCCCGTCCTCCCCGAAGATGATCCGTCCTCCGGGACCATCCCCACGGGTGCGGGGAGCAGTCGGCGCCCTCGTCGATGGACTCCGTGACGCCGGAACCATCCCGGGGCGCGGAGAGCAGGAGGGCGGGGTGACGTTCCCGCTGCAGATGCCGCGACCGTCCCCGCAGGCGCAGGGAGCAGGACACAGGCACGGGCGCCATCATCACACCACTGAGACCATCCCAGCGGGCGCGGTGCGCAGGAGCGGGGCTTGTTCGTCAGCCGGTCCTGTCCGGTGGGACCATCCCCGCAGGCGCGGGGGCAGCGAGATGTGCCGGTCTGGCCGCTCTCCAGGGCGGGACCATCCCCGCGGGCGCGGGGAGCAGTGGCCGAAGATGTAGGCGAGCGCCCCCGTGGGGGACCATCCCCGCGGGCGCGGGGAGCAGATGGCCTACACCAGCGCGCGGGCGCTCGGCGAGGGACCATCCACGCGGACGCGGGGAGCAGGGCGTGACCGGTGGCACCGGCGTGGCGGGCGCAGGACCTTCCCCGCGGGGCGGGGAGCAGGTGACGAGCCCCAGGCCCGTTTGCGTGCCCTTGGGACCATCCCCGCGCGTGCGGGGAGCAGCGCGACAGCATGTCCTGGCCCTGGAGCACGAAGGGACCATCCCCGCGGGCGCGGAGAGCAGGTGTCCAGCCTGATCAGCGGCATCGTAGGCCTGAGACCATCCCTGCGGGCGCGGGGAGCAGGCGGGAAGGTAGCTCTGCGCCTTCCAGGTGGGGGGAGCATCCCCGCGGGTGCAGGGAGCAGGCCGCCGGCACCGGCAGCACCGGCCCCATGCGGGGACCATACCCGCGGGCGCGCGGGGAGCAGTTCAAAGGCCGGATCTACCCCATCCCAAGTAGGGGCCATCCCCCGCGAACGCGGCACGCACTCTTCAGCGAACAGCGCGGTGTAGTCGGAACCATTCCCACGGGTGCGGGGAGCAGTGGACCACGGTGAAGGTGACGGCGCCGTTCGGGGGACCATCCCCGCGGGCGCGGGGAGCAGCCCGTGGTGTGGGCGCACAAGTGGGGCGGCCCGGGACCATCCCCGTGGGAGAGCGGGGAGCAGAAGGCCGGACAGAATGTCCTGGAGGACCTCGGGGGACAATCCCCGCGGGCGCGGGGAGCAGTTTGAGTACTTGCCGGTGTCCACGTCGCTGGAGGGACCATCCCCGCGGTGCGGGGAGCAGGCGTGGGGCGAGGTCAGCATGGTCGCCATGTGGGGACCATCCCCGCGGGCGCGGGGGGGGGCAGCTTGCCAGATACTTCTCGGGCCGTTCGTCGTGGGGACCATCCCCGCGGGCACGGGGAGCAGCGGATCGCCCGGCTCGCCGTCCACAACAAGCAGGGACCATCCTTCCAGATCCCGAGCATGGGACCATCCCCGCGGGTGCGGGGAGCAGATGGCTGGCACCCTCGCGGGCACAGACAGCTGGGGACCACCCCCGCGGGCGCGCGGGGAGCAGTTCAACGGCCGGATCTACCCCATCCTCAAGCAGGGGCCATCCCCGCGAACGCGGCAAGTAGCACGCGCTCTTCAGCAAACAGCGCAGTTTAGTCGGGACCATCCCTGCGCCTCAGGGGCTCACCAAGTTCCGCTCGGCGTAGTCCTTGTGCTGAGGACCATCCCCGCGGGTACGGGAAGCGGCTGTCGCCCATTTTTAACGAAGGGGCTAGCCCCCGCAGTTCGGCGAGCAGGTCATCTTGCTCAGGTTGCACAGCCTCTTCCCGGGACGGGGCCATCCCTGCAGGTGAAGGTAGGGGCCCGACGTACGTGGTCGGCTCATCGGGCACTGATGGTGGCAGCGTGCGCCGGTCTGGCTGCTCCATGCCCGCACCGGCTCATAGGGCACCGCAGGATTAGGTGTGGGCCACTTCTTTGCCGCCGAGGCTCGTCGCCTACCCATCTCGCTGGTTCACAAATCCCAACGACGTGAGCCCCTCCGCGGCACACAGCCGGTCTGACGCCCCACCCACCTCGGTCTGCAACAGCTGGTAAGCGGCGCCGTGCTGATGCCCCCACTGCATCGCCGCACGCCACAGCGACCGGCCGTAGCCGTGCCCGCGGTATTCGGGCCGCACGCCGAAGTACTGGGGCAACAGGCGCAGGGTGCCGCTGGGGTCATTCATGGTTTCCATGGGGCCGATCGCTCCAGCCACGCGCCCTTCGTGCAGCACGGTCAGGACCGGGCCGACAGTGCCGGCGCGCATCCGCTGGTGGAGGAAGGTGAAGCCATCGGCCGCCATCTGGTCCGCGAACGAGGCGAAGTCGTCCTGTGCCGGCGCGGTGAGCTGCTTGTACTCCCCCACTGGCGCGGCGGGTTCGGCCCCTGGTCCCCTCGCGAAGTCCTTGAGCTGAACCCGCGCGCCCACCCCGTGTGCGTGTGCCTCGGGCTGGTCGGGGCCGGAGAACCAGACAATGCGGGCCCGGCCGGCGCCGAGCGTCGCAGCGAGGTTGCGGGCCAGGACCGCGCCGGCCGAGAGGCTGTCGGGGCGTGCCCCGTAGACGTGGACCTTGACGGTGCCCGCTCCGCGTTCCAGATACGTCGGGACGAGGGTCAGTTCCGGGCCGTGCTCGATGGCGTCGGCAAGGACGTGCTCGGTCTTCGTGTCGGACCAGCGGCGGTCTTTGTCGTACGGGAGGAAGACACCGGTACCGGCATTGGCCACGACCGCCTCAAAGAGGTCGGGGAGCGGGTCATGCGGACGGACGGGCCCGAGAGTCGGCACATACGGCACCGACAACACGGGCTCGATCCAGCCCCAGTGAAAACGCATGACGGCACGCTACTCACGCCGCACACGCGGCGCAGGCCCCGGCACAGGGCTAGTCGTCCGCGGGACCATCACCGCAGGTGCAAGGAGCAGCTCGACGTCCAGACCGACGGATTTTTGCAGGTGAGACCATCCCCGCGGTTGCGGGGAGCAGTTGAGCATGGACACGACGCCGTGACCAATGCCGGGACCATCCCCGCGGGCGCGGGGAGCAGCAGCGTGCCGGGCGCCTCCGGGGACTGCCCCGGGGACCATCCCCGCGGGCGCGGGGAGCAGGACGGCAACAGCTCGCCGGGCGATCCGGTGGCGGGACCATCCCCGCGGGCGCGGGGAGCAGGCCACCGGCAACGGCAAGATGGTCGGCCCCGCGGGACCATCCCCGCGGGCGCGGGGAGCAGAAGTCCACCATGACGTGGATGTGGTCGTTGCCGGGACCATCCCCGCGGGCGCGGGGAGCAGTTCTGAACCGACCTGCCGGTTCTGGTATGTCGGGGACCATCCCCGCGGGCGCGGGGAGCAGGTCGCAGCGCCGATCGCCCGGTCGATCTTCGAGGGACCATCCCCGCGGGCGCGGGGAGCAGCAGCGCGCGGTGACCGGGACGGCGTCCGGCCAGGGACCATCCCCGCGGGCGCGGGGAGCAGGCGATGACGTGCTTGATGACGCTCGACAGGTCGGGACCATCCCCGCGGGCGCGGGGAGCAGCAGGCTGCGTCATCGGTCTCGAACCCGAATGCGGGACCATCCCCGCGGGCGCGGGGAGCAGGTCCCGATCACGATCAACAACAAAGACGGCATGGGACCATCCCCGCGGGCGCGGGGAGCAGGACATCGTGCCGCAGTCCGTCATCGACCGGCTGGGACCATCCCCGCGGGCGCGGGGAGCAGCCCAACATGTTGATCTGCCACAAGCCGTACGAGGGACCATCCCCGCGGGCGCGGGGAGCAGCCGGACCGGCAGACGCCGAAGGTGATCGACGCGGGACCATCCCCGCGGGCGCGGGGAGCAGAGGAGGTTGTTGGCCTCGGGCACGCGGCCGGTGGGACCATCCCCGCGGGCGCGGGGAGCAGAAGGAATGGGCGGCGATGACCGATCCGGAGGCGGGACCATCCCCGCGGGCGCGGGGAGCAGGTACGCCGACTGCGCGGCAGCCGCCTCCCCGAGGGACCATCCCCGCGGGCGCGGGGAGCAGATCATGCCGCAGCGCCTGGAGCTCGCGCGGCCGGGACCATCCCCGCGGGCGCGGGGAGCAGACTGGATGACCTGGGACTTCTCTACGTCCAAGGCTTCTTTCTGAGTACTTTCTCCGAATCCGATATGAGCGACAAAAGAGGCAATTTATGCGTCATTGGCGTCCGAACCGTCGGCGTTTTGAGGCTCTGCTCCACCCGGCAGGCGGGCCGGTCGTGGTGGGCGCGTCAACGGTCGGGGCGTTCGGATCCGGGCGGCGGATGAGGGTGACTCCGTCGTGGTCGGTTGGGTGCCAGGCGTGGTCGTGGGTGCGGAAGGTGAAGCCCTGTTCGTTGTTGGTGGTGTGGGCGAGCAGGGCGCGTCCCTGGCCGGAATACTGTTGGACTTCGTTCCAGAGGGTGTCGCGGATGCGGGCCGAGGGGTTGCCGACGAATACGCCTGCGGAGATTTCCAGCAGCCAGCGGGTGAGGAATCCGCGCAGACCAGCGGGGCAGTTGGTGAGGACGATGACGGTCACCAGAGCTCGTCTCCGTAGTCGTCGGGCCCGTCCCCGCTGCCGTAATTGACTCCGGAGGCGACCTGGTGCCCGCCGTCAGTGTGGAGAGTGACCACATCCCGGTCAGCGTCCGCATCAGAAGCCGAGGCCGGCCTGGCTGCTTCGGGCGGTAGGAGCAGTCGCTGGATGTCGTCCACGCACCGGTTGAGCAGGGACAGTTCGGTGATGCGGTCGCGCAGGGCACGGCGGGTGCGGGGGCCGACGTCCTCCTCACTCTCGGCTGCCACGTCGAAGGCGAGGGGGATGCCGATCTCTGTTTTGTAGAGGTCGGCGATGTCCAGGACGAAGGAGAGTTCGTGGCCGGAGTGGACGAAGCCGAGGGCGGGGCTGCATCCCAGAGAGGTGACGACGGCGTGGGCGATGCCGTACATGCACTGGGCTGCGGCTGTGACAGCCTGGTTGACGGCGTCGCCGCTTTGGAAGTCGCCGGGAACATAGCGGCGGCCACGCCAGGGAACTCCGGTGCGTGCGGCCTGGGCGCGGTAGCAGTCCTTGACGCGTCGTCCTTCCCTTCCCAGGAGTTCTTGCCGGGTGAGCCCCTCGGGGTTTTCGTCGGGGAAGCGCAGCCGGTACATCGCCCGGGCGACGCTGAGGCGGCTGCGCATGCTTGCCCACTGCCGGGCCTGTGCCTCCATCAAAGCCGAGGAGCGGCTCAGGGCGCGGCCGGAGGCGTAGTAGCGCACGCCCTGTTCGCCGACCCAGCAGACGGCCGCACCGCTCTCGCCCAGCACGGTCATGGCCTGGTGGGTGACGCGGGTGCCGGGGCCCAGCAGAAGCGTGCCGATGGTGGCCGCCGGAATGTGCGCGGTGCCTTCCGCGTCCTGTGCCGTGATGGCGTTGGCGTCGCGGTGCACGATGCAGCGTTCGAGGTAGAGGAAAGAGAGGCGGTCGCTGGTGCGGGTGAGCTGTCGCGGCGTGAGGGCCTGCCGCTTGGCGACGGACGTCATGCTGGGGTACGGCGGTCGGGGGCGAGCGGGGCAAGGGTGAGCAGGCCGCAGCCGTAGGCGCGAGCCTTGCCGATGCCCTGGGTGAGGGTGCGGCGCAGGGCATCGGGGTCGGTGACCTCGAGTCGCCCGTCGAAGGTGGCGGTGACGACGGTGACGGGCTTGCCTTTACGTCGGCCGTCCGCTTCGCGGGACTTGGCGAAGGAGAGGGTGCGGGTGTCGATGACGGTGAGTTCGTGACGGTCGCCGGGGTGGGGGCGGCCCTGGTGGGTGGTGCCGTCGGGCAGGAGGCGGCGCTCGGCGGTCTTTTCGAGGATGCGGAAGCCGCAGCGCTGCTGGCGCTGCTCGTCGAGCAGCCAGCCCTTCTGGTGCACGGGGGTGAGGTGCGCGGTGATCTTGCGGGATTCGTCCGGGGTGCGGCGGATGGTGTGCACGGGGTTCGCGGTCAGCCGGAACGACCAGTGGTCCCCATTGGTCAGGCGGTCGAGGAGCGGCGCATAGGGCCGGGTCTGCCAGCCGGGGCTGTCCGGATTGGCTGCTGCCGCGGCCGGCCATCCGGCCTGCTCCACCAGGTGCGTGAGGTCGGGTGCGGCGGGGCTGACGATGTAGAGGAGGACTTGGGCGCGGGCCTGCTGGTCCAGCCGCCACAACACGCGTGGCTCGCCCGGGGTGGGGGTGTCGCCGGGCAGCAGGTCGGGGAAGCCCGACAGGACGGCCGCGTGCAGGGCCTGTGGAGAGGACAGCAGGCGCCTGGCTCCGGGGCGAGCGGTGTTGATACGGAAGCGGGTGAGGTACATCAGGCGCTCTCGTCCTTGAGGTCTGCGGCGGCCAAAGCCTCGAACGGATCGTGCTCAATGGCCAGTTGGGCGGCCTGGTCCGGCGGGGCGGGCACGGTGGTGGTGATCACGCTGCGCAGGGCATGGCGGCGGTGCGCCGCGCTGAAGCTGAGCGGCTGGTCGCGCAGGGCGTCGGAGGAGCTCTGCTCGCCGGCGGCCGCCTCGCGCAGCACCGTCAGCTGCGGCCGCTGGTGTGGCGGCCGGCCGATGCCGAGCTGTCTGCAGTACCAGGCGCCGGCCTGCCAGGGCACCTGCGCAAGGAACTCTTCCAGGGTGGCTTCGTGCAGGCCCAGTTCAACAGGGAGCGCGGGCGGGCAGGAGCGGCGGCCGAGGAATGGCGCGTAGACGGGGGTGCGCAGCGCTTGGTCGAGTTCGGTGAGCAGGTTGGGCGGGCCTTCGAGGGCGGCGACGAAGACGGCGTCGGCGAGGTAGAAGCGTTCGGTCAGGGGCATCGATTTGCCGCTGACGGCGTGGTGGGCGGTGTGGAAGTCGCGGATGCGGGTGCCGGGCTGGTCGATCCGCACGCCGAACCGCAGGGCAGCGAGCGGTGCCAGGCGTGCGTCGTCGTCGCGGTCGATGCCCTGGGCTGCGGCGAGCAGGCCGATGACGCCGCTCTTGGTGGGGGCGGACTCGGTGGTGCGGCGGGTGAAGCGGGAGGAGGCCCCCCAGGCTTGCAGGGGGCCGGCCAGCCGCAGGGCGAGCACGCTCATGCGGGCTGCTCCAGCCGCTCGGCGACCGCCTGTCCCACGGCGGTGACGAGGGTGGACAGCGTCTCGGACTCGGGGCCCAGGTCCGCGAGCGGCAGGGTGTTCGGGCCGACGCGCAGCACCCAGGTCAGGGTGGTGTCCGGCTGGCCGTAGGCGCGTTCGATGTCGGGGACGTAGGCGGCGAGCCGGTCGGAGGCCTCGCGGACGTGGCCGCCTTGGTCGCCGCGGACGGGTTCTTCGAAGGCGGCGACGAAGCTGACCGGGCGGGTGGTGCGCAGCTTGACCACGACGGCGTCGGGCAGGGTGTGGTGCCCGAACGTGTTGATCTTGCCGGTGGGCAGGGAGGCGACGAAACCGTGCAGGAACGCCTCGACCGCGCGGCGGACCGGCTCTCCGGCGGGTTCGCCCTCGCGCAGGCCGTGGCCGAGGTTGGCGGCGAGCTGGTGCACGCCCAGGGCGGCGTAGCGGTAGAGGGTGGCGGAATTGAAGTCGACCGTGCCGATCATTCCGGCACCGGTTTCCTCCTCGGTGTTCTCGTCGTCGACGGCCGTGTAGTAGTCGGACTCGGTGTCGACCCGGTGCACGCTGATGGCGTGGGCGACCTGGACGGCCGCGTCGACGTTGAAGTCGGCGGCGTCCGCGACCATCCGGCCGAACAGGGCGATGTCGACGGAGTGGCGGCTGTCGGCGATCTCCTTGACCTGGTCCTTGTTCTTCTTGTCCTTGAAGTACGCGGTGATGTCGCCGGCGCCCTCGAGGGCGAGGCAGGCCAGGCCGTCGATCTGCCGGGCGCTGAGGAAGACCAGGTACTTCGCCTCCGGCGCCGCAGCGGTCCCTGTTTCTTTGGCGGCGTCCGCCTTCCGCTTGGGCACCTCGGTCTTCAGTCCGGCGGCCCGGACCGTCTCGTCCGCCAGGACGAGCGCCTGTTCCTGGGCGACCGTGGTGTCGAGCGCGGTGATCCGCCCGGCGACCACCTCCACGATCTTCTTCGTGCGCACGCCGAGCTCGCTCGGCTCAAGGAGGTCCTCGTCGCCGAAGTAGGTACGGGTGGCCCTCTTCCATGCCTGGCTGGAGACACGGGCGCGCGGGACACCGCCGTAGACGGCTGTCTTCGGGGCGCCGGTGTCATCACGGTTGAGATTGCTGGGCGGGACGGTCTGCAGGGCGTGCACGTCCAGGAAGATGCGGCTCACAGGGTGTCCTTGTCACTGTCAGGGCCGGTCAGGGGGCCGGGTTCGGTGGGAACGGTCTGGGGGTCGGCGGCGGGGGCCTGCCAGGCGTGGAAGGAGCGGCCCCATTCGGTGCGCACCTGATCCGGGCCGCCGGGCCACTGCCATGCGTACAGCTGGCCGGCGAGCAGCCCGTAGTCGAGGGAAATGTCCGCGCGGCGCAGCAACACGACCAGGTCCCGCAGCCGCTGGGACAGGCTGGTGAGGTCGGCCGCGCTGCCCGCGCGCACCAGGCGCTTGCGCACCGCGTCGTCGATCTCGCCGGGCGGCATCAGCCTGCGCACCGCCGCCCCCAGGCCGGACGGGCGGCGGGATGCGTGCGGTCGGTGCATGCCGGTAGGGCGGGACTGCTGATGCAGCGCCCACAAGGTGACCGCCGTGTGCAAGGCGTCCTCGGCGCGCACCAGTTCGCTCTCGCGCAACGGCCGGCCGTCTTCCGGCTGGGCGTGAAGGTTCGTGGTGTCGATCAGCGTCCACAGGTCGGGCATAGCGCCTGCGGGTCGGCCTGCCCCGCGTCGCAGCCGGGCCAGGGCGGCCACGTCCTTGGGCCTGTCCGCCAGGTAGCCCAGCTGCCAGGGGGTGATGTGGGAGGCGGCGAGCGCGGCCACCCGTGTGCGGACGGTCGGCGCGCCATCAGTGACACTGCTCATGCGGGCACCTCCAGGTCGGTAGCGGATGAGGAGCCGTCCGCCTGGGCCTGCGAGTCCTCAGGAGTCTGCGTCGCAGGACTCCGGCGGGCGGCTTCTCCCAGCGCGGTGGCCAGACGCGCGCGAAACCATCTCTCGGCCAGACCGGCGTTCAGCCACACCGTGCCGGTCTTGGCGGTGACCGTTCTGCCCTGCCAGGCAGCCGGACCCGCCTGCGCGATCAGCCGCTGCCCGAGTTGCCCGATGAGGTCGTGCACCTCTCTCTGCCAGACGCAGCGCTGCTCGAACGGGTCCCCAACGCCCCCCAGACCCGCCAGCCACAACCGGTAGGGATTTTCCAGGGCGGAGAACCCTGCGTCCCGTGCCTGGATACGTGCGCCCGCCCCTTCACAGCCGGCCGCGCGGGCCAGATCAGTGGTCAGATCGCCCAGCGCGCGCACCGCGTCGTCGGCGTCCTTGGCCGCGTCGATCGCCTGCCGTGCGTAAGCACGCTCCTGCCGGTGCAGGACCACCACCGGCATCGCCAGATGGTCATCGACCACGTCGTCGACGACAGACTGCTGCGTCCCGTACACCGCGCCGACGGTGCGCGCCCGGACGAGGAAGTGACGCGGCAGCGCCCCGTCGCTGACCAGCCGGGCGATCCATTCCAAAACTCCGGGCTGCAGGCGCGCTGCCGCCTCCGCTCCCTGAGCGTCATGCGGCCGGTCGGCCAGCAGCGCCTCCACCCCGCGCCAGGCTGCGCGGGCCGGGTCGTGTTCCAGGGGCAGATAGACGGGCGAGCGGCGCAGCTTCTTCTCCTGGGCCGGGCTGCGCCGCCAGGCCGTCATCGGCTCCCGCCGGTGCTGGTTGCGCGCGGCCAGCGGGTCTCCATAGCCGAGCACGACACCCGTAACGCCGTCGCCGTCGTGCTGCAGCCGCAGGCGCCGCGACTGCCAGGTGTACAGATCCCGCACTCCGGTCGGGGTGCGCTCGGCGCCGGCCGGCCCGCACGGCTCCCGGCGCCAGGCCGGCCGGTCCCCCGGCGAAAACTCCAGGCCCTCGGTGTCGGCCGCGATCAGGTTCAGCAGCAGCGTCTCGCGCAGGGTCTCCCCCTCCACGAACACCCCGCCGAGCGCCCCGGCCCAGCCGGTGCCCAGCGGATACACCTTGCCGCCCTTGACCCGGCCGTCGCCGACCATGCCGGTCTTGATGCCCGAGGTGTCGTAGGCGTGAGCGTGCACCACCCAGCGGGCCGCCTCCGCACACGTCAGCCGCCCCACCTCCGGCATCCGCGCGGTGAAGAACGCCTCCCCGTTGGGCACATCCGCCACGATCCGGTTAAGCGAGAACACTTCATCCTTCGCCGTGCGCAGGCCGGCGCTCTGCAGGAACGGAGTCCGCGTGTGCAGGAGGTCAAACCGTTCGGAATAGGTGTCCAGATAGCGGGCCACGGGGGCGAAGCACTCCGGGTCCTCCCATAACTCCACCCAGTCGTCGATGTCGGCCGGGCCGTCCAGCGCGTCATGGGCAACGGCCAGCAACAGGCGCAGCAGCGCGAACTCCTGCGTCGGCAAGTCCCCGATGATCCGGCACAGTTCCCCGGATTGCGCGAAGACATCCCGCAGGGACAGCTCGTCCATGCGACCGGTGCTGCGCCGGACGGGTAACCATGGTTCGTCAGTCAAAAGAAACGACGGCACAGCGCCGCCCTCCGAATCGTTCTCAAGCACGAATCACGTCCAGGCCGTTCTCGGGGCTGTAGTGGAGTGCGTAGCCTGCCAGTTGGGTCTGACAATCCTCATCGAGCGCGAGAATCAGCTGGTCGGACAGCCAGGGACTGTCCTTGCCCTGCCAGGCGGGCACGTACAGCTGCTCCAGTTCCGCGATCGCCGCGTCCAGTGTTTTCGCGTAGGAGAACTGGATGGGCAGGCGCAGCCCGCAACTCGCCGCCACCCGTCCCGCGAACGGTGACGGGGCCTGGTCCTGTGGCAGGACGAGGCCGCCGCGCTTGCGGCCCTTTGAGTCGTCGGGCAGCCACGGGAGGGTCGCCAGTGTCCCGTCTGCGCGCCGCTGCACGACGACGACCTCCAGGCTCTCCCTGCTGTCACGGACCTGCGCTCGTCCGGTCCGGGTGTCGTCGGCGTCGCCGACACCGGCCGCCACCCATCCGATCAGCGGCCGTCCCGGACGGCTCACTTCACCGAGGCGGAACACCGCCGCCCGCTCGGCCTGGTCCGCCCGGTGCGCCTCGAACTGCCCTCTCGCCTCGGCAAGCGCTGGCTGCCACGACAGGGGCCCGACCGGCTCCGGCCCGTAGGCGCCCTGGACGAGCGGGCTGATGTCCGCGGGCAGCCGCACCGGCCTCCGCGGACTGTCCAGATGCGGCAGCAGCACCGCCGCCGAACGCAGCAGCGCATACGCCCCGTACACCGCGACCGATCCCCGCACAGGAACCGGCACCGGCGCTTCCCAGTCCATCCCGGTCAGCAGACACCGCGCCACACGCAGCCGCTCAGGCCGCTGCTCCTGGCCGGTACCGCGCTGATGGCGGTGGAGGCGGCCCATCCGCTGAAGCAACAGGTCGACCGGACACACGTCACTGACCAGCAGATCGAAGTCCACATCCAAAGACTGCTCGGCGACTTGGCTGGCCACCACGATATGGGCGGTGTCCGGGCGGCGGCCCGCCGCCCGGGCGGGCGGCCCGAAACGGTCCAGAAGGTCACGGTCCTTCGCCGCACGGTCCACATCGACGAACGCGGAATGCGCCACCGTGACAGCATCGTCGCCGAACCGATCACGCAGGACCCGGGCGGTCTCCAGCACCCGCCGAACCGTGTTGCGGACCACCAATACACAGCCGCCGCCCTGCAGTTCCCGCTCCAGCCGGCCGGCCAGCACGTCCACGTCGTCAACGAACCGCTCCACGTGGACGTCCGCACCACGGCCCGACGGCTCAGGACACCGCACCACCGGCGACCCGCCCGGTGCGACCGCCGTCAGCAGCGGATAGGCGTCCGCAGCCGTCGCACCGTCGTCGACCTGCACGGCCGGTTTTCCGGCATAGGCCGTCATCAACTCCTGCCGCCGCCCAGCAGGCAACGTCGCCGACAGCACCACGACCGGCACGCCATAAGCACCCAGCCAGGCCAGCACCCGGTCCAGATAGACACTCATGTAGGTGTCGTAGGCGTGCGCCTCGTCGATCACGACGACCTTGCCCGCCACCGCGAGATGCCGCAGCGCCAGATGGCGGCTCTTCAGCCCGGCGAACAGCAGCTGATCGATCGTCCCCGAAACGAACGAAGCCAGCATGGCCCGCTTACGGCCCCGCAACCACGCGTGCGCCACCAACTCCCCACCCGCGTAGACAGACGGGCTGCCCGGCCGCCGCTGCGAGACAGCCTCGGCGTCCACATCGACCGCCGCAATACGCCCGCTGCGCGCCAGCAAGGGCGCGAAATCCTCGTTCAACGCCGCCTTGGAATGAGCCAGATGCACCGAGCGACGGGCACCGTCCGCACCGGGAAGCTGCTTGATCCACTCCAGCAGCCGCGGGAACATCGCATTGCCCGTGGCCATCGTCGGCAGCGCGAAAAACACCCCGCCCGCACCCGAGCGCGCCGCGAACACCTCGGCCACCGCCAAAGCCGCCTCCGTCTTCCCCTCCCCCATCGGCGCCTCGACGATCATCAGCCCCGGCGCCTCCATCCCCCGGGCCAGCTCCACCGCGGCCGCCTGCACCGGCCGGACCCCGGCTCCCACCGGAAGCCGGAAACGGGAGACAAACAGCTCCTGCAACTCCCCTACCGGCTCAACCGCCGCCCACGGCGCCGGAAGATCCAGCCCCCGCCAGGCCGCCGCCAGCCGCTCGGCACTGCTATGAGCCGCAGCCTCGGGAAAGTACGGGAACAGATCCGGGTTGCTCGCGATCCAGTCCGCAACAATCACCACCGCCGTCAGCAACACCTGCGCCGGCTGCGGGAGTTTCACCTCCTGCCACTGCGCCAGCCGCCCAGCAACTCCGAACCGCTCCGCACACGCATCGAGCAGCTCCGTCTGCACCTGCCGCCACAACCCGCTACTACGCCCCGGCGTCCGCAGCAACTCCTCACGCTCGAACAGCGCCTTGACCTGACCATGATCCGGCGGCACCCCGTGATGCCCGCCCACCACCACAGCGAACTGCCCCGTCTGCCGCCCCGCCCAACCGCACCGCTCCTCCAGCCACTCCCCCAACAGCACCTGCCCGGCCAGCCCGTGCGGAGCCAACCGCCGCTCCCAACCCCACGCCTGACGCGACCGCATCTCCAGCCCCGCAGCACGCATCCCATCGGCCAGCAACTCCACCTGACAGGCAAAAGCCGGTGTCGCCTTGCCGATGTCATGCACTCCCGCCAGCCACACCGCCAACGCACGCCCGCTCGCCTCACCACCAGGCAACACCGCGGCAACTACCCTGCGCACACTGGCCGGCAGCCACTCATCCCACAACAGACCCGCGACAGCGGCAGAATCCTCCATGTGCCGCCACAACGGCATCCAGCCGTCACTGTCCCGGTCGTGCTTCGCCCACACCGTCCGCGCCGCAGCACTCAATCCCGGCAGCATCCCCTGCCCGGCACCCCCACCGACCATGCACAGTGACTATCACGCCACCCCCACACACCACACCAAAACAAAGAAGCACCCCCCATCCACAACCAGCCCGGCTAACACCCGCACAGACAACGGAACGTGCCTGCAAAAATCCCAGCACCAGCACACCACCCAGCCAGGCAAAACGTCCCACTATAGAAGCTATGCCCGAATCACTGAAACTAAGCAAAACCGAGTGCCCCGCCAACTGAACCCCCAGCTCACACAGTCTGCTCCCCGCGCCCGCGGGGATGGTCCCTTGATGCAGGTCTACACCGCTTTCAAGCTGATCTGCTCCCCGCGCCCGCGGGGATGGTCCCAGGGCCGACGCCTACGCCGACTACCCGGGTGGCTGCTCCCCGCGCCCGCGGGGATGGTCCCGGGCTCAGCGGCGGGTTGGCGGTCGCTGAGGACTGCTCCCCGCGCCCGCGGGGATGGTCCCAGGGCAGGGTTCGGCCGAACGAACGCCGTATACTGCTCCCCGCGCCCGCGGGGATGGTCCCAGGGCCGCCGCCGCGGGCAGCGGCCACCGCGCCTGCTCCCCGCGCCCGCGGGGATGGTCCCATGGCGCAGAAGTACGGCAACGCGATCGAGGGCTGCTCCCCGCGCCCGCGGGGATGGTCCCGCCAGCGACGAGCCGCCGTCCAGGTTGTTGTCCTGCTCCCCGCGCCCGCGGGGATGGTCCCTACGTCGTCCCCGCGGGCGGCGACGTGCGGGCCTGCTCCCCGCGCCCGCGGGGATGGTCCCGTCTCCTTCGGGGCGACGTTCCCCGCCACGCCCTGCTCCCCGCGCCCGCGGGGATGGTCCCGCCATCGCGGCGGCGGCCAGCGGCGTCATCGGCTGCTCCCCGCGCCCGCAGGGATGGTCCCGAGAACTGGGCGAACCCCGCACTGATCGTCCACTGCTCCCCGCGCCCGCGGGGATGGTCCCGTCAACGGATCCACCCTCAACAACGCACTGACCTGCTCCCCGCGCCCGCGGGGATGGTCCCTTCTGCGCGTCCTTCTGGGTGGTCCAACGGTGCTGCTCCCCGCGCCCGCGGGGATGGTCCCACCAACCTGGCCGCCGACCCGCCCGGGTGGTTCTGCTCCCCGCGCCCGCGGGGATGGTCCCTGCGTGCCGCCCTCGCACAGCCCAAGGAGAACGCTGCTCCCCGCGCCCGCGGGGATGGTCCCGCGCGGGAGGCGTGCGGCCCCCAGACGGTGAGCTGCTCCCCGCGCCCGCGGGGATGGCCCCCAGCCGCTGCACATGTCGCACTGCCACCCGCCCTGCTCCCCGCGCCCGCGGGGATGGTCCCAGGCTCAGGTGTCCGTCCGGGTTGACCAGGAACTGCTCCCCGCGCCCGCGGGGATGGTCCCTCGGCCGGGAGCGTCTTCCATGCCTTCGTGACCTGCTCCCCGCGCCCGCGGGGATGGTCCCCCGCCCAAGGACCAGGACCACACGGCGAGCGTCTGCTCCCCGCGCCCGCGGGGATGGTCCCCGCCGTCAGGCGGCTTTCTCCACGGTGATGTCCTGCTCCCCGCGCCCGCGGGGATGGTCCCGCGCCGCCGGAACGGGCCTTCCCGTGGTTCATCTGCTCCCCGCGCCCGCGGGGATGGTCCCCCGACGCGTCTGCCGGAGCCGACGCAGCGCCACTGCTCCCCGCGCCCGCGGGGATGGTCCCTGGCCGAGGGCGCGGGCCGACGTGTAGGCGGCCTGCTCCCCGCGCCCGCGGGGATGGTCCCGAGGCGCCGCTACTTCCGCCCCGTGTGTCTGCCTGCTCCCCACGCCCGCGGGGATGGTCCCATCCCGCTTCGCGTCCACCGGGGCGGCGAGTGCTGCTCCCCGCGCCCGCGGGGATGGTCCCGCATCACGAACACCCCGTTTGACCCGGACACCCTGCTCCCCGCGCCCGCGGGGATGGTCCCGCCTTCTGCGCGACGTCCGCCTTACCGCCCTTCTGCTCCCCGCGCCCGCGGGGATGGTCCCTGTCGACGTTCGGCCTGGACACCTACCTTCGGCTGCTCCCCGCGCCCGCGGGGATGGTCCCTCGCGGCTCTCTCTGAACTGTCCCGGGCCGCCCTGCTCCCTGCGCCCGCGGGGATGGTCCCCACGGACACCGGAATGATGGGCCACGCCTTTCCTGCTCCCCGCGCCCGCGGGGATGGTCCCACGGCGTGTACGGCCTGGCGACGGCTGCCGCCCTGCTCCCCGCGCCCGCGGGGATGGTCCCGTGGGCCTGACCACCGAGGACTCCCTGAAGTTCTGCTCCCCGCGCCCGCGGGGATGGTCCCATGGCGACCCATGAGGCGTCATCACTGCGCGCCTGCTCCCCGCGCCCGCGGGGATGGTCCCCGCAGCGGCTCCTCCGGCTCGGGGACCTTGGTCTGCTCCCCGCGCCCGCGGGGATGGTCCCAACGGCAGTTCACCGAGACCCAGTTGAAGGCTCTGCTCCCCGCGCCCGCGGGGATGGTCCCGCCAGGTTGGTGACGGGGTCTCCGTCGTACAGCTGCTCCCCGTGCCCGCGGGGATGGTCCCGCGCACACGGCCGCTCCGGCGACCCCGCCGACCTGCTCCCCGCGCCCGCGGGGATGGTCCCAGGAGGGGTTGGCCATCACCGAGCTGATCCGCTGCTCCCCGCGCCCGCGGGGATGGTCCCCGGTCAGGGAACAGGCCGAGAAGGAGGCCGCACTGCTCCCCGCGCCCGCGGGGATGGTCCCCGGTCAGGGACCGGCTCGCGGACTCGGCGGACCTGCTCCCCGCGCCCGCGGGGATGGTCCCCCGCCCATGACCTACAACGCGATGTCTGCCGCCTGCTCCCCGCGCCCGCGGGGATGGTCCCGAAGGCACCGACACGGATGCGAACGCCGACGCCTGCTCCCCGCGCTCGCGGGGATGGTCCCACGTAGGAGGCTTCCCCGGTGGGGGACTCCATCTGCTCCCCGCGCCCGCAGGGATGGTCCTGCCGGCGACCGACCCCACGGCCGAGCCGGGGCTGCTCCCCGTGCCCGCGGGAATGGTCCCGGCACGAAGCCGGGCCGGGCATGAGGCCTTGGGCCAGGTCTCAGGAGTCCTCGCGGCGCCGCTGGTGGCGGTGCACCCACACGAAGAAGAGGTTGGCCGTGCCCGGCCGGATCTCGAATTCATGGAAGTGGTCGGCCTCAAGCTCGCTTTCGACTTCGACGACCAGCCCTCCTCGCTGCGGCTCAATCCTCGGGCCGACCTCAGGCCCGTCGGGCAGGCGCAGAGCCAGCTCGGTGACGTTGCGGTGCTCGGTCGGCCGAGGGTCGGCAGCCGCCTGTGCCCTTGCGTGCGGGTGCCTCGGGCACTGCGTCGAAGGGGTGGGCCATAACGTCGGAGCGGATGGAAAGCACGTAGTCCAGGCTGAGGCAGGCCTCGCGCACTTGCCCTGCCTCCCGGACACCCAGTCCCTACCGGCGAGTAGGATCAGACTCGTCCGTTCCGTGTCCGCAGCAAGCAGTCGGGAGTCATCGTGCCCGCTTCATCCCGGATCCAAGTTGGTTCGGTAGTGGAGGACTTCACCTTGCCCGACGAGACGGGCACACCCACGAGTCTCGCCTCGCTGCTGACCGAGGGCCCGGTGGTGGTGTTCTTCTATCCGGCCGCCATGACGGCCGGCTGCACGGCCCAGGCCTGTCACTTTCGCGATCTGACCGCCGAGTTCGCGGCCGCCGGCGCCCGGCCTGTGGGCATCAGTTCGGACGAGGTCGAGCGGCAGCGCGAGTTCGCACAGAAGCACACCTTCGGGTTCCCATTGCTGTCCGATCCGGAGGGTGTGGTGCGGCGCCAGTTCGGTGTGGCCCGCGGATTCGGTCCTCTGCCCACCAAACGAGCCACGTTCGTCATCGGCACGGACCGACGCGTAATCGAAGTGGTGCGTAGCGAGTTCAGGATGAGCGCGCACGCGGACCAGGCCCTGGCGGCCCTGCGCAAGAACGCTTCCTGACGACCGGTCACCTAACGGCGGGTGCAACCAGCAAATACATGAGTGCTTGAGTGTTTTCACCCGGTTTATGTGTCCCTCAACGACCACGGAGCTCCAGGGCAGGGTCAGACCGTGGGCCTGATGCCGATCCCGAATTTTGGCCGGTTGCGCACCGCCGACTGGTCACACCTCCGCTCTGTCGCCCTGCACTCGAACGATCTCCGCGAAAGCGCAGGCAGCCCGGCCCAGTTGGGTGCCCATGGTCTCGGCCTGAAGGGTTACCTCGCCCGCCTCGACGACGCCGAGCAGCAGGAGTACGACGCGCACCAAGCCGCCTACCTCCGCGCCCAAGGACGCGACCCGCTCCAGCTCGGCGACCGCCCAGTCCCGGTCCCACGCCCTCGACACGATGCGCGCCGTGGAGGCCGCGCTCACCGCGTGCGCCGACGACATCGCCCGCCAGGTCCAGCGCGCACCCATGGCCATGCCGTCCGCCCGCCGCGCCACGTACGGCAGCCAGCGCGAGGCCGACATCGCGTACGCCGACCGGCAGCGCCTCGCCGTACTGGCCCGCGCCGACCTCGCCGACCCGCGCCGGTGGCGGCACACCGGCCGCCGCGACGCAGTACGCGCCTCCCTGTGGCTCCTCGCCCGCATCGAGTCCCGGCCCGGCCCGTGCCGGCCGATCGACGCCGTGCAGGCCCGGCGGATCGGGACCGTCGCGGCCGGCGCCGCCGAGCGGGTGGAGCAGGCCCTCGACATCGCCGCGCAGAAGCGGACCCTCGCCCAACGGTGCGCGTGCGGCGGGGAGATCGACATGAGAGCCGTGCGGTCCTCCGACACCGACGCCAGACGGCGGCCGTCGGGGGACCAGGCGACGGCCGAGACACCGGCCCGGTGGCCGGTCATTTCGGTGGTACGCCCGCCGGGTGCCAGGGACCAGACGCGCACCGTGCCGTCGTCCGACGCGCTGGCAAGTTGCCGTCGGCCCAGTGACCAGGCCAGGGCCCACACCGGCAGCTCATGGCCGGTCAGCACGGTCAGTTCGGCATGCGTCTCCGCATCCCAGATCCGCACAGTACGGTCGCTGCTCGCCGTGGCGAGCCGGTCGCCGTCCGGTGACCACGCAAGAGCCCCGACGCTGTCGTCATGACCGGTGAGCACGCCGAGTGCGGCCCAGGTCTCGGCGTCCCAGACGGTGACGGTACGGTCCCGCGCGCTACCGGCCAGCCGCTTCCCGTCAGGCGACCAGGCCACGGCGTACACCCTGTCGCCGTGGGCATGGGTGAGGACGACGGGGGCTACGGCCCCCTGGGCGTCCCAAATCCGGATCGTGCCGTCGTCCGACGCGGTCTCCAGTCGCGACCCGTCGGGAGACCAGGCCACAGCGTTGACGTCCCGTTCGTGGCCCCGGAAGACTGCACGCCGCCGGGAGGCGCCCAGAGCGGTGTGCAGGGCCTGTTGGGCCGCCGAGGTGGGTGCGCACTCCTCGATGGCGGCGAGCGACGCAAGGATCGCCAACTCCGGGTCGCGTTCGGCGCTTTCCAGAGCCCGGTGGGCGACCGCGTCGGCGACACGTTGCATAGAGATTCTGTCCTGGCGGATGGAGCATTCCAGAAAGGCCGCGACGAGCGGGACGCCGGTGAGGGCTCCAGACGCCTCGTCCGCCCATGCGCGTGCGACGGCCAGCCGTTCGCCGCTCAGCAGATAGGCGTCCTGCCGGCCCGAGCGTTCCCAGTCCTGTGCCCACCTTTCCAGCTCCGTACGGCGCCGCAGCTTGTCCGTACCGGCCGCGACAGCTTGACGCAGCGGAGCCCACTGCCGGAAGAGCGCCTCATGGGCGACATCCAGCACGGCATTGTCGCTGGTGAGCAGGCGTCCGGTGACGAAGGCATCGGTCACGGTGCGCTCTTCGGGCGTGAGGTCCTCGCGGTGCACGCGGCGGCGAGTCGGCTCGCCGTGCTCCAGGCTCACGAGTTTCAGCAGTGTGGAGAGCACAGGTGTGTCCGCGTCGACCGTACGCAAGTCGGCGGTGATCCGGTCCGCCTGGTCGGACAGTGCCCCGGCAACTGCGCCAAGGCGACGGTATTCGTCTTCCGTCACCGTCCCGCCGGAGCCGACTCGCAGGAAGAGTTCCTGAAGGGTGTACGCCAGCAGCGGCAGTGCGTCCCCACCTCCGGTGTCGTCCACCATCCGTGCCACGACCCCGGGAGCGAAGCTCAGGCCCGCCTGTTCCGCGGGTTTCTCGATCGCCTCGAACAGCTCTGTGCGACCGAGCACGCCGACCAGCGTCGGCTGGTGAATCAGCGCGGCGTATCCGGTCGCCAGGAAGTCGGTCAGGAAATCCGATCGCAAGGTGGCCACAACCCACAGATGCGGGTCCGCCGCAAGCGACTCATCGATCAGCGAGAGGAACGCGCCCCCGGTCCTGGGCTCCGGTCAACGTGAGGAGTTCCTCAAGCTGGTCGACGACCAGGAGCACTGGCGCGGCACGTCCGCCCCGCGCCGTGCGCAGCCGGTCCAGGCACCGCCGTACGCCCGCGGGTCCCTGCGCTAGTTCCGTCTGGACCTGCTCGACGGTCATATCGGGCAGCACCGCGGCAAGAGTGGACGTGAAGCTCGCCAGCGGATCGGCGCCCGGTGCGAACGGTGGCGTGATCACCCAGAGGCCACGCCGCCGTCCCAGGGCGGGCAGCAGTCCCGCCCGCACCAGCGAGGACTTGCCGCTCCCGGAGGGGCCGATCACCGCGACAAACCGGTGCGCACGGGTCGGTGCGGACGGATTGAGCCTGCCGACGAGATCCCTGATCTCCCGGTCACGGCCGAAGAATACGCCGGCATCGTCCTCAGTGAATGCCTCCAGCCCGGGGTACGGCGGCTGCGAGGAGTTCCACGTCCGCGTGATCGCGACAGGCCGCTCCAAGAAGTGCAGCCAGACCTGCCCCGCGACGAGAAGCAAGAGTACGACCGCGACCAAAGGCACCGACCATTCCCGCAACAGGCGCAGTGGCCACGGGACTTGATCCGTCTGGCTGGTGGCGTAGTTGGCCGCCATGCCCAACAGTGCCCCGAGCAGCATGAGCAGGACGTCCAAGACAAGCTTTACCGGACGACGGTCCACGCATCCCCCACCAGAATCCGTTATCACTCCACGTGCTCTAGCCAACCCTATGCATGACTGTTCGGCTCGACAGGCTCCGCCCGGCGGCAGGACACCCACACCTGCACCTGCACTCTCGCCAACTAGCGTCGCCGACACCTACGCGCGCACCGCGCGGCGCCCGTGTCGAACAAGGGCCTTCCTCCTGCCCATCCTGATCGACGGCTATCTGTGGTGCTCATGGGGCAGGATGTGGTCCGAAGCACTCCGCACGGGAGTGCGTTTGGACTCCGGGCCTCGACTGAGGACCTCGGGTGATGTGAAGGATTGCAGTATGGCCAGCGGTACCGTGAAGTGGTTCAACAGCGAAAAGGGCTTCGGCTTCATCGAGCAGGACGGGGGCGGCGCCGACGTCTTCGCCCACTACTCCAACATCTCCGGCAACGGCTACCGCGAGCTCACCGAGGGCGAGAAGGTCACCTTCGACATCACCCAGGGCCAGAAGGGCCCCCAGGCCGAGAACATCGTGCGCGGCTGACACCGAGCACAGCGCAGAGAGGGTTCCCGCCGCGGCCGGCGGGCACCCTCTCTGCGCTTTCGGCACACCGACACGGACGCCCCTGCCGATTGGCAATCGGAGCCTCCCCCGCCACCCAGCGGTAGACCTTGAGGCGCTCGCCCGCGGCACGTCCCCAAACAGTGGCTCAACGTACTGCGGCGGCGCAACGCGATGGGCCAGGCGCCGATCGGCCTCCTGCAAGACGACCGGGCCCGGCTCGACCTGGGTGCGGGCGGGCGGGAGGCCGCTCACACCAAGTCGGGGGCCGATGAGATCGGTGCGGGCGAGCCGGCCGCGTAGGAGGGCGGCGCGGGATCGATGAACACAGCTTTCGCAGCCGCCAGGAAGCCCCAGCGGCACGTCTGCGTGCCGGCGCCTGGCCACCTACACCACGCAGGCTCTCGACGGCTTTTGGCCAAAGAACCTAATGGTCGTCTATGTTGCAGCGGCCAGCGCGGCTTCGACAGCCGCCTCGACGTGCAGTCGCGTCGTGGGGAAGACCGGCACCGGGCTGTCTTGTGCCCCGATCAGAAGCTCGATCTCGGTGCACCCCAGGATGACGCCCTGTGCGCCCTTCTCGGCGAGCTTCCTGATCACACGCTGGTATTCCGCGCGCGACGTGTCCTGCACCACCCCGAGGCACAGTTCTTCGTAGATCACCTGGTGGACTAGCGCACGATCCGCCGCCTCCGGAATCAGTACGTCCAGGCCACGCTTTTCCAACCGGGCCCGATAGAAGTCCTGTTCCATCGTGAAGGCGGTCCCGAGTAGACCGACAGTGCGTAGCCCAGTCGCCGTCACTGCGTCAGCCGTGGCATCGGCGAGGTGCAGCAGGGGAACTGTCACTGCGGCCTCGACCTGTCCGGCGACCTTATGCATCGTGTTGGTGCAGATCAGCACCATGTCTGCACCCGCCCTCTCGAGCGACCGAGCGGCGGCGGCCAGCATGTCACCTGCCTCCGCCCAGCGGCCCTGCACCTGCAACTGCTCGATCTCCGCGAAATCCACCGAGTACAGCACGCAGCGGGCCGAGTGCAGGCCACCGAGACGGTCGCGTGTCAACTCGTTCAGCAGCCGGTAGTACTCCGACGTCGACTCCCAGCTCATCCCCCCGATCAAGCCGATCGTCTTCATGACACCCTCCTCGCGCTGTACTGCTGACAAGAGCATTCTTCAGGAACACGGGCCCAGGTGCGCTGGCAGGACGGGCAACCTCGATTGGTCGGGCATCCGCTGGGTCGTCCCGGACGGGCGGAGTGTCACCGAGCGCGGGCAGATCCTCAGCCTCGCGCACTCCGACGCGGACTTCGTCGAGTTTCTGCGGCTAGGGCTGTCCCTTAAATGATCTTCGGATCGCCTTGGACAGGCCTTGCCTCTGTGCGGCCCTCAGCTCTATCCGGCAAGGGCGAGGTTGTGCATCCGGGCCGCACCGGCCGACGCTCCATCCCGAGGCCCCCGGCCCACCCCACGGCAGACCGGGGGCCTCGTCCCAGTCCAGGGAGGCGCGGTCGGCGTCATCGAGGGAGGTGGCGGAGGTTTCCTGGGTGCCGTTCTTCGATCGCGTCGACTACATCCCGGACGACGTATTGGAGTCGACGAGGGACGGAGAGCCCGCGTCCGTCCGGGCGAGCTGGCCGTTCCAGCGGTGAGCCGCATGCAGGGAGTAGGGCTGGGCGACCAGCAGCAGCCACCGCGTTGCCGGGCCCCTGCAGTCAGGGGTTCAGCGAGCGGCCCTCAGCGCTCGTCAGGGGGCGGGTTCGTAAGCGACGGCGGCGTACCCGCACCCATCGGCTACCTGGTTCAGCGCGGCGATCTCGGCCGGGTCGGCGGTCAGCTTCCAGCGCAGCTTGGTGGACACCCAGTCGGTGATGTACTGGCAGTAGGCCTCCGCGGCCGGCGGAAGCCACTGGGCGGGATCCTGATCAGCCTTGCTGCGGTTCGTCCGGGCCGTCACCGCGATCAGCGAACGCTCGGCATCCAGATCGTTCGCGTACGCTTCGCGCCGGGCCGGCGTCCACTGCGCTGCGCCGGAATCCCAGGCTTCGGCGAGCGGGACCAGGTGGTCGATGTCGAGCTTCGCGGGGTCGGTGACCGTGGCACTGTCGTAGTAGCTGAACCACTCCCCCGCAGTCACCCTGCACGTGCCCTCGATCACGGGCTCGGTTCGTGACTGGGCGATCAGCACCTCCGCGCGGGTGTTGCAGCCATCGTGGTCAGCATCCACCCAGTGCCGGAACCTCGTCCGTTCATAGCCCGCCCGGTCCTCCGCGGCCTGCGGGAGGGAAGCGATCCCGTCCTGGAGACGGATCTGCACCATCTCCGCCCGGGCCTCGGCGCGGGCCGGGGCAGTGGTGGCGAGCAGGGGCAGCACAAGGAACGCGACGGCCGCAAAGCCACGCATCGTCATGGTCTTCATGGCCCGTTGCTACCGGCACCGACGCCCCGGCGTCAGCCGATCTCCCGCACACTCACCCGGCTGCCAGAGATGGTCCTACCGGAGAAACGATGCTTCCCACCGGGCGCTGTCGGTGCCGCCCGCAGGGGCGGAGGCGTCCTGCCGGTCGCCCCACACCGCGGTCAGGGCCTGCCAGAAGGCCGGAGTTACCGTCATCGCCGGCGGTGCCGCCTTCGGCCCCGACGGGGCGTACGGCCGCCTCATGCAGGCTGACTGGGCTGCGAATGCCGTCGGCGCCGACAGACTCCTGGTCCGGGGAGTCGAGCGCCCCACCGTCCAGGCGGCGAGGATGGTCACTGTGGATCTCCCGCACCTGGACGACCAGGGGTACACGATGGTTTGCCAGTGCCGGCGCCAGCTCGTCAAGCAGACCGTCGCGGACGTGGAAGAAGGCTTTCCCGCGATGCTTAAGTACACCGAGTACCAGCGAGAGCGCACCGTCGAGGACATCGATCACACCGTCAACTACCTCGCCACCGCACTGTATGTGGACGATGCCGCGCTGTTCACGCGCTTCATCACATGGACCGCGGACATCCTCACCGCGCGCGGGGTCCCCGCCGTCAGCCTGCTGCCCGCACTTGGTTCACTTGACCGGCAACTGTCCGACTTCCCCCGCGCCACCCGCATTCTGGCCACGGCACGAAGCGCCCTGAGCATTCCTGGACCGCGTATATGAACCCCGACCTCCTGCTCGTCACCTCCACCCGGAGACACGGCGTTGTGACGCTGTATGTCAGTGGGCAGCTCGTCTACGAAACCTGCGACGAGTTCACCGAGCACGCCGAGCAGGCCCTCGCCGCGCGCCCGGGCGTGAAGAGCGTCATCGTGAACTGTCTCCAGCTGACCGTAGTGGACTCCATGGGGTTGTCCGCATTCCTGGCCCTGCGGCGTCATGTCGATGCCGCGGGCGCGACCCTGCACCTCGAAAGACGCCCCCGTCTGCTGAACCGGATTCTGGAGATCACCGGAACCCTGACGTATCTCACCACCGGTGGTGGTTCCCCGAACGCCTCGTCCGCCACCACCAGCCGGGAAACGCCCCGTACTCACGACGGTGAGCAGTTGCCTCCGACGTCCGATGCCGGCGCGGGGTCAGACATCGGCGATCACCACTGACAACCGCCGACGCCGACATCTACGAAGCGTCGGGTTCCGCTGCTACCAGGGCTTTCATCGGCTTGCACACGTCGCACACCTGCAAGCCGATCACTGGGCCGTTCAGCGCCGGGAGCGCGTGGTGCGCGTCGTAGGTCGCGCGTGCGTCCTTCGTCACCCAGAGGTCCGGGGGGGAACTTGGGCCGCTCCCCCGCCTGCCTAGGTGATCTTCCAGAGAGCTGTGACGGTTTTGCCCGTGTCGGTGACTACGGTTTCCGTCTTGTCGCACAGCGACTGCACCATCGGCAGTCCGAGGCCTCCGCGGCCGTCCTTCAGGTCTCCAGTGCGCCTGTGGGGCGGGGTGGTGTCGCTGTCGCAGACGTCGATGGTGAGTCGGTCACCGTCGACGGTGACGTTGAGGGTCCATGAGCTGTTCGGCGTGTGGCGGACGGCGTTGGTGACCAGTTCGCTCACCACCAGCTGGACTGCCTCCAAGTCGGCCGGCACACCGGCGGCGACCAGATGTTGCACCACCTGCTGACGCGCCTGGGCGATGGATGCGCGCCTCGAGTCGGTGGTGAACATCTGCAGCCCTTCGCGTCCGGTGTGTCCCGTTCGCGTGCCCTGTACACGCTTCCTCACACTCCGGTCTGTGTCCCGTCGCCGCCGTGAGGTTGTGCTGTCAGGCCGCGGGCGGCGTCGTTATCTGCAACAACGGTGAAGGCACTTCCGACACCTGTCACCTGGAGCATGCGCCGCACGAAGACGTTCTCCCCCGCCAGGACGACCGGGCGCCGGCGGGCTGTCTGCAGAAGCAGGTTCAGCAAAGCGGAGTCGCAAAAGCGCAGGGCGCTGACATCGACGGTGAACAGCAAGCCAGCGCTCTCCCGCTCTGCGCGCGTGAACGCCTCCTCCACCTCGTCCACGAACTCCGGGTCGACATCTCCGGCCAGCACCAGGACCCACAACGTGCCCGACGGACCGTTCGATACGACCGGACTCGCCGGGTAGTACTGCTCAGACATGCGCTCATCGTCTCCCACGGGTGCGAACCGACCGCGAAACGGTCGAGAACCTGCAAGCGGACCTCACGGCGGCTCACAAGAAAGGGCGCTCCGGGAAACGGGGCGCCCCGCAGTGCAACGGTGTGACTCCCAGACACTGCGAAGCAACACGATCCACTGATCCCGTCGCTTCATGGATCATTCAACAAGATTCAGTGACTAAATGTCACTCCTCAGGCCAAAGATACTGTGCGCCCGCGCCGCCCTGACGCCGTCACGACCGCACCACGAACGCCGGGGGCAAGGCTCCGCCGATCCGCGAGGAGTCACCGTTGTCGTACATGCGAGCGGCCTGGCGGAGCAGTTCACCCCATCGTGTAGCCACCATCTGCCCGTATCGGGGCACTCGTAGTTCACCTGAGGATGTGGCGCGACGATGAGGATCGGCCGCTCATCGTCAGCCGGTCGGGCAGCGCCAGAGGAGAAGGGCTAAGGGGAAGCAAGGGGGAACTGGCGCCGCCCGACCACACCCCACAGCTGGCGCGCGCTGTCCCGGTTTCGCCCCCGTCCGGGACAGCGCGCGCCATCGCATGTGTGACGCATCGCAGAGGAAGAACGGCAGCGCGGACAGCTCCGCTCGATCACCGGCGAGTTGTCTCCCAACGGGCTCGCCGAGCGCTGAGCATTCACAGCCGAGATAGCTGGACGACGGAGGCACGGTCTCGTGCGTGGAAACCGGGCGGCAGTACGCTCGCGGTCCCTACTCCTCGCGCTCGAACTCCGCCTCGGCCCGTTCGTCGTCGAGGTCGGCCTGCGCGTGGTCGTACAGTTCGTGGACGAACTTGCGAGCCTTGTCCGCCGGGATGTCAGGGCCGAGCGAGGTCAGCCGTTGGGTCCACTCGCGGTGCGGGTCGTCACCAGCCATGGTGTCGCCTCCTCGAAAACGCAGCTTTCCTGCAGCGGCGGGCGGACCCGCGTGGTCCGCCCGCCGCTGCCGGGGATGTCAGTTGTCGTGCAATGCCTTGTGCAGTGCGTCGATCGCGAGGTGGCGGGCGACGTTGGCGGCTCGGGTGTCGCGCAGGCTGTCCAGGAGCAGGAAGTCGTGGACCATGCCGGCGACACGGACGGACGTGACGTCGACGCCGGCCTCGCGGAGCTTGTTCGCGTACATCTCGCCCTCGTCACGCAGGACGTCGGCCTCGTCGGTGATCACCAGCGTGGTCGGCAGCCCCTTCAGCTGGTCGAGGCTCGACTGGAGCGGGGAGGCGTAGTGCTGCTTCCGCTCGGCGTCGTCGGTGGTGTAGGCGTTCCAGAACCACTTCATGCCGTCGCGTGTGAGGTAGTAGCCCTCGGCGAACTGCAGGTACGACGGGGTGTCGAAGTCGGCGTTCGTCACCGGGTACAGCAGCACCTGCGCCTTGAGGTCGATGCCGTTGTCGCGCTCCTTGTTCATCAGCGCGAACACGGCCGACATGCAGCCGCCGACGGACTCGCCGGTCACCGCCACGCGGGAGGTGTCCAGCCCGTGGTCGGCGCCGTTCTTCAGGACCCACTGGCCCACGGCGTAGTTCTGCTCCACCTGCGTGGGGTACTTCGCCTCCGGCGCCCGGTCGTAGACGGGGAACACTCCGGCCGCGCCCGCTCCGACGACCAGCTCCCGGAAGAGCCGGTCGTGGGTCTTGTCGTCACCGAACACCCATCCCGCGCCATGGATATACACCACGACGGGCAGCGGGCCGGTGGCTCCCTTGGGCTTGATGATGCGGGTACGGACCGTGCCCCACTCGCCCGCGTCGACATCCACCCACTCCTCGTCGACCTCGGGCCGGTCCACCCCCTCGCCGCTCTGCAGGCCCGCGAGGATGTCCCGGCCCTGCTCCGGCGGGACCTCGTAGATCCGCGGGTGAGGATCGGTCGCCTCAGCCAGCTCACGGGCGGCGGGCTCCAGATACGGAGTGATGGGGTCAGGCAGATTCGACATGAACACACGCCTCCAACGATCAGGACGAGTGAGAACACCGGGACGAGGCGGCCGGCGCCGATGCTTCGGCACAGCCGGGCGCCGCATGTCAGCGGGTCTCCAATCATTCCGCGCGCGGGTGCTAACGCAACTTTTGGTTACCTTCCGTAGCCGGTGTCGCCACGAGTGCATCATCGGCAGCCTGCCGTGTGTGCAGCAGCGGTGGTTGCTGCCACGCCCGCGACCACCGGCACGGATGACGACACGGCCGCCGCCACCTGTTCCGTGACGGCGGCCGCTGTCAGCGCCGGAGCGGTACTGACGTCACCGGCAGAGCCCCGTAATCTGCTGCCACAGGACAGAGTGATCTTCGGCGGGGGCCCTCATGACAGGCGGCAACAGGGCCAGCACGTATATCGGCGGCGGCCACATCGGACTGGCCGTGACGATCATTGCTCTGATCGTTGTCGCCTGCTTCTCCGGCACTCGCTGGACTGTGATCGTCGCAGGAGGCTTCACCACCTGGTTCATCCTCGCGCTCACCGTCATTCGCATGAGGGGCGTGCGTGGTGGGGAAGCAGTTCGACGGGCCTATGTCGCCACGTTCGGCTGGGGCGACTACGTCAACCCCTGACGGGCTCAGGCGGCGAAGCCGATGTTCATGACGTACTCGTAGGCGCCGTAGTCGGAGCCGAGGTCGGCGGTGATGTCGTCGAACCAGGCAGCGTCCATGGCCTCGTCGTCGGCGGCCCACGCCTCGACCATCCGCTGCCAGTTCCGCACGTTCAAAGCGCGGAAGGAGACCGCCCGCACGTGGGCAGCGCGGCCGCGAGGTCCTGGACGGAGCCGTGTACACGACGTGCGTGCCGCTGGCGGCGGAGGTGGAGGCAGGCACCACGCGACACGTGACCGTGGCCGTGGCCGTGCGGCGGGTGCACCCCGATCTGCTGTGAGACCGCCGCCCGAGAGAGGCCGTAGGTCAGGCGCTCGCCCACAGGTCGGCGGTCGGCGGCGGCACGTGGCGCAGGGCGGGCAGCGGGTTGCACACCTGACAGGGCTGTGGTGCCTTGTCGCCGCCGGAGGCCGCGAGGGCATCGCGCGCGGCGACGGCATCGACGATCTCCGCCGTCTCTTCGCCAGGCCGCAGTAACTGCGGTGCACCACTGCTCCCAGGCCGGAGCGGTCCGCCTCGATCGTGAAGCCGATCCCCCGGCGGGCCTGCTCGCGGCGGTGCCGCTCGGTGGCCGCCTCGGCCTTGAGGCGCCGGATCACCTCCCGCTCGTGCCGGGCCTGCCACTCCAGCCAGACGAGGAGGGCTTGATGCGCGACGAGGCGTTCCTCGGTGGAGAGGTCAGGCGCCTGAAACTCACTCACGTACTTGATTCTATAAGTGGCCGCGGCCCACACCTCCAGCGGGCACTTGGTGTCCTGTCGCAGCGAAGGTTGAGCGTTCTCACCGCACCTTGCCCGACGGTTCTCTTTCTCACCGAAGGTTGAGCTCGCTGGTCGGAGGTGGTGCCCTGTTCCTAGAGCCTTGCTACGGTCATTCGATCCTGAACGGCCTCGACACGGAGTAGGCCTCGAACTACCTGGAGGCCACTTCCATGCGGCTCACGTTTCGCAACATCGGCGCTCCGGACCTGCCCAAGCGTGGCTACACACCGGACAACGCCCCGATCGCCGCCCTGCTTCTGGACATTGAGGCCGACTTTTCCATCGAGGAGGACGGCCGGACGCTGTGGTCGGAGGAACTCTTTCAGGTTGCCGAGCTGGCCTATCGAATGGCGCAGTGGCTCCAGGTCCCCGACGAGGTCCGCGGCAACTTCGAGCTCGACTCGATGGACTGGGCAGAGCGTGGAGTCATCCGCATCGTCCGCTGCGACGAGGGTTGGAGGGTCGGGACGGCCCTAGAACCAGATCTCTGGACCGCTCCAGTGCCCTGGGGGGACCTGGTAGCGGAGATTCGTCGCTTCGACCGCGCGGTGCGCGAGGCAACCGCCTCACTCGGCTTCAACCCGGATTTCATCCCGCAAGTGTGAAGGGCCTCCCCGCAAGCCACATCCGTGCTGGCCAGGACAAGCGCAGGGCAGTGGCGCTTTGACACCACTGATCGTCTCCGCCCGCTTGTTGATGCGGCCGAGCACTGGGTCCCCTCGTGTCACCTTCAACGCTGAAGGTTCGGTGACACAGGACAGCACTGTCCGTGGGTCCCTATACGCGTACCGGTCCGGCGAAGCTGTAGCCCCGTTGCGCCGCGTGCCGGCGCAGACACACCGACAGGTCACGGCACACCGCTTCGGCTACGCCGTCCAGCTGTTGGCAGGTCTGCGGGGGGGGTGCCCCTATCTCCTTCGTCAAGTGATCGTGATGATGATGGGCATGACGGATGAGGGTCAGGGCTTGGGTCGTGAGAGTCGTCAGGGGTGGACGCAGCTGCACTTCGCGGCGGATGAGCAGGATGCCGCGGCTGTCGGCTCTCTCCTGGCGGAGGGTGCGGAGGTGGATGCACCCGATGGGCAGGGCAATACGCCGTTGTGGCAGGCCGTGTTCACGTATCGGGGCGATGGTGCGGTGTTGTCCCTGCTGGTCAAGGCCGGTGCCGATCCGGACAGGGTCAACCTTCATGGGGTGAGCCCGCGGCGTCTTGCCGGCTGGCGTGTTGGTTCAGATGTCGTGGTGCATCTCGGGGAATCTCCTTCCTTGTAGTGCAATTTCTGCAGGTCAGGCCGCCTTGGCGGGCTGGGGTTCGTAGAAGGTTCCGTCGCGGAGCATGGCGAAGAGGACGTCGGCCCTTCGTCGGGCGAGGCAGAGTAGTGCCTGGGTGTGGTGCTTGCCCTGGGCGATCTTCTTGTCGTAGTAGGCCCTGGAAGCCGGGTCGCCCAGAGCGGCGAACGCGGAGAGGAAGAAGGCCCGTTTGAGCTGCTTGTTTCCTCTCCGGGAGGGCTGTTCGCCGCGGATCGATGAGCCCGAGCTTCGGGTCGCCGGGGCGAGTCCGGCGTAGGCGGCGAGGTGGCCGGCGGTCGGGAAAGTGCTGCCGTCGCCGACCTCGATCAGGATCCGGGCTCCGGTCCTGACGCCGACTCCCGGCATCGACGTCAGGACCTTGGAAAGAGGGTGGTCCTCCAGCAGTTTCTCGATCTGCCCGGCCAAGAGTTTTCGCTGGTCAAGGACGGCCGTCAGTGAGCCGGCCAGGCTCGGGACGATCAACGCGGCCGCCTCGGTCCCCGGGACCGTCACGGTCTGCTCGTCCAATGCGGTGAATATCTCCTCGACCAGCCGCTCGGCCATCCTGGGGGCCTTCGGCCGTAGCAGGGTGATCAGTCGCCGACGGCCGGCCTTGCGGATCTGGGCGGGTGACCCGAACCTTTCCAGCAGTGTCAGGACGGCCGGGTGCTGCAATCGCGGTCCCAGCACCCGCTCCAGCGACGGATGGATTTGCGTCAGGAGGCCGTGGAGCCGGTTGGCGACCCGGGTGGCCTCGCCGGCCAGGTCGTCGTCGAACCCGACGATCATCTCCAGTTCGGCGATCGTCTCGTCCTCGCCGTCGATGGCCCGCAGCGTGTGGGGGCGGCGTCCGCGATGATGAACGCGTCCTTCGCGTCCGTCTTGGCCTCGCCCGGGTAGAGGTCGGCGATCCGCCTCATCGTCAGCCCCGGCAGGTAGGCGAGCGGGCAGCCCATGTCCCGGGCGACCGCCAGAGGCAGGGCGCCGATCGAGGCCGGCTGATCGACCACGACCAGCACCGTCCCGTGCTTGGCCTGGAGTTTCGCGAACAGCTCGCGGAGCTTGGGTTCGGTGTTGGGTAACCGCTTGTCGAAGGCCTTCTTTCCGGCCGGTGTGACGGCGGTGGCGTGGTGTTCGCCTTTGCCGACGTCCAGGCCGAGGAAGACGTCGATGTCGCCGGTGTCGATCACGTGCAGGCCCCTCCGCTCACGCTTTCGTCCGGCCTTGCTACGGCACCGAGCTGCCACCTCCACGTTACGGAGAGCTCTTCCGGCCTGGGTGAAGCCGGTGCTCAAGCCCCTCATCAGCGGTCTGTCGATGCCTCCGGGCCCGGTGACACCACCCCCCGGATCATCAACCGCAACAAGGGGGGGAAGTCATGCCGGACCCGAAGGCCGGAGGCCCCATTGCGGAGCCACGAAGAAGGTAACGGGGGGGAGCTGGACCACAAAGTGGTTGGGGACCACGACGCGTCCGCGCCCCACGATCATGGCGTGGGCATCGCATTAGCGCCATAGCGCCACCAGAACCTCGGCCTGCTTCGTGCGTGGTGGAACCAGCGCCTGCCACACCGGTGGATTCCCACCGACGTGAGCCCGCGCGTGTGACCGATCACAGAGGTGTGGCGCCCCGCACGCGGGGCGCCACACCGTTCGTGTCTCCCTCAGGAGGCAACGATCCTGAGCAGGTTCAGGAGTGCGAGCCGGTGGTGTTGCCGGTGGCTCCGGTGGGACCGGCCTGCTTGGTGGTGGTCTTGAAGTACGCCTTGCCGTCGGGGGTGAAGCCGCTGACCGTCTCCATCGTCATGCCGCCGTTGACGTTGGCGGAGTTCTGCGCCTTCTTGTAGGCGGGGCCGCCGTCGGCGGAGGCGAGGCCCGCGGCACCAACGACCAGGGGGGCGACGAGGGCGCCGACGGCGACGTACTTGGCAAGCTTGCGCATGGATGCGGTCCTTTCGAGATCGCCCGGCCGAGCAGGACCCGCGGACACACGACCACGGGCAGGCGGAACAGGCCGGAAGCACCGCCTGCTTCGACGCTGGACGCGGATCCCGAGATGCGCATGTTGATCACAGCCAGGCGCGGCCGTCCGCCGCTGCTCGCAGTGCAGCAGTTTTCGCTGCTGTGGCAGGCAACAGCGGGAAGCGCGTGGTCCGGACGGGTGAACTCAGAGTGTGCGGCCAATCCGGCTGCCCCGGACGTTCCGGATGGCCAGTGAGAAGCCGACCGCTTCTTGTCCTCGGCCGACAGGTCCAGGGACTGTTCGGATGAGCAGGGAGCGTTTCATGTCTCGTGTGCTGAAGAGTGCGGCGATCGCGGTGGCCATCGGCGGTTCGCTGCTGGCCGGTGCGGGCGCGGCGACCGCGGACGCCGGTGCCCAGGGCGCTGCAGTGGGTTCGCCGGGCGTGCTGTCCGGCAACGTCGTCCAGGTACCGGTCCACGTCCCGGTCAACGCCTGCGGCAACACCGTGAACGTCATCGGCCTGCTCAACCCGGCCTTCGGCAACAGCTGCGCCAACGGCTCCGACAACTGGGGCGGGCACGCCTGGGACGAGGGCCACATGGGCCACCACGGCTCGATGAACCACAGCGGCCACATGGGCATGTGGAAGTAGCCCAACACCCGATAGGTACTGATGGCTTGTCCACCCGCGGGCTGCCATCGCATCACCCATCCCTGGTGCCGCACCATCACCCGGCGCCAGGGATGCGCCACGCACACGCATCGCACAGTGCAGCCTTTTTGCCGGTAGCGAACCTGGGGTGCGGGGTGGCACACAATGGAGGTGCGCTGTCCATCGGCAGCCAGTGTGTGGAGCAGGAGGATTGGTGCACAAGCCGCAGAAGGACCGACGCGAGTCCTCCGATGACCCCCAGCACCTCCTCAGGGAGGTCCTAGCCGGCTTTGACCGGTACGCCAGCGTCTGCGCAAGCCGGGACAGCGTCTTCAAGGGGTCACGCTCGACCCGCGAACAGGAACAGAGAGCCTTCGACGAACTGCGCCAGATCATGGACCGGGTACGTCAACGCAGCGGCCCCTGAGCGGGCTTATTGCACAGTGTGCGGATCCAGACACGATGAGGGCTCTGGTACGTCAGGACATGGGAAGCTGCTACGAGCAGTAGCGGCTCAAGGTTCGACGGTTTCCGTACAGGCCACCGCTACGGCGGCTGGAATGACTTGCGCAAACAAAACCGTCCAGCCCGCCTCAGGAATGCAAGCCGGCGCATTGAAGACCCAACCGACCGTGCCGGCAAGCGCTGCGAGGACGGCGGCACTCATCGTCCACATCACCGAGATACGGGGCCTGCCAGTGTCGATCAGACGCCCCAGGGTGGCTGCCACAACGCCAACAGGCAGACAGAGCAATGCATCCAGCACATCCACGCTCGCGGTTCCCACTTCAGTTTGACGTGCAGCGAGCTCGCAGCGATGCAGGGATGCCACATCATGCCGAGGATGACCACGAACGGAACAGAGAAGGCGGGCGAAGCGGGTGGCGACTGCTCTTCCGAATCGCCGTCCGCCTCACCCACCGGACACAACCGCCGGGAGGCCACCGCTCACACCCTCCCGGACCGCTCCCTCGCCCCACTCCTGCAATCTCGAGGTACCCGGGGCGCAGGGAGGACCGCAGATTTCCCGTCTTCCCTCTGCGCGGTTGCGTCAGCTCGTAGCTCCTCAGCTCTTGGGCATGAGGACGGAGTCGATGATGTAGACGTTGGCGTTGGCGGTCTTGACGTTGCCGCAGACCACGTTGGCGGTGTCGTTGACCTTGTAGGACTCGCCCGAGCCGGAGGTCATGAGCTTCGACTTCTCCAGGGTGTCGAAGGAGCCGTTCTCCAGATCCTTGGGCGCGAGCTTCTGGCCCACGACGTGGTAGGTCAGGATCTTGGTGAGCTGGGCCTTGTCGTTGAGGACCTTGTCCAGGTCGGCCTTCGGGATCTTGGCGAAGGCGTCGTTGGTCGGCGCGAACACGGTGATGTTCTTGGCGTTGTTCAGCGTGTCGACGAGGCCGGCCTTCTTGACGGCGGTGACCAGGGTGGACAGGGCCGGGTTGTTGGAGGCGGCGGTCGCGACCGGGTCCTTGGCCATGCCGTCGAAGGAGCCCGCACCATCCTTGGGGACGGAGGAACAAGCCGAGCCGAACGGCTCGTCGGCGGTGCTCATGTCGTCAGAGGGACTGGCCATGTCCGAGCCCTTCGACGCGGACGAGGCACTGTCGGACGCCTTGTCCTTGGAGTCACTGTCGGAGCACGCCGTCAGGGCCAGCGGCAACATCGCGGCGGCAGCAACAGCAACAGCGGCACGACGGACTCGAGTCTGCATGACAATCCCTCAGCGATCAGATCCGTGAAGGCCATCTGCCTCCATCGCACGGAATCCGGAGCGCCGGGTGCAGCGGATTGGTCGATTTTCGAAAGAGTGAACCTCCTACGAGCTCTTCAGTGAAAATCCGCAGGTCAGGTGCCATCGTGCGCCTTACGGACAGTCGCCCTGATCGCGAAGCCCCACAGCTGGCTACGCATCAACGCGGTTGAGGGGTGCACCACGATCGTGGTGCACCCCTCAACCCATGCGCGCTCAGCGGCATCCGGGCTGTCAGGCAGGCAGAGCCATCGTGGTCAGGGGCTGACTCGTCGGCTGCTGTGAACCGCCGGCGGGCTCCAGCGTGATGCCGAGTCCGGTGGCCTCGCCCACACGGCCGTCCATGAGCACGCTCTGGTCGGTGCGCGCGGCATCCATCAAGCCGGCCGAACGCATGTGGCCGCCGTCGGCGAACCACAGCTGGTACACCTTGCCCTTCGGCGGGGCGGCCATGTGGGACGCAATGAATACGGCCCTGCCGCTGCTCTGCGAGATGACCACCGAACCACGCGCTCCATCAACAAGGGCCGCCGAGGCGACCTTGGCATCGGGTGCGGCGAGGACTGCGGCGATCCGGTCGGACTGCTCCTGTACGGCCTCCGCCTGCTTGCGGGCGTCGTCGGCTCGGTCGTGCTGCCACATGGTGGTCGCGCCGAGCGTGGCGATCCCTGCCGCACAGGCAGCCAAGGCCCACCGCACGGCCGTACTGTGCCGTGTCCTCGTCGGAGTGGACGCGTTGACTGGTGCGCCAGGGGCCTCCTGGCGAACCTGACTGATCTGCTGCAGGACTTGTGACTTCAGATGCTGAGGTGCGCGGCGTGTTGTGGCCAGTGCGAGGCGTCCGGCGGTGGCGGTGAATTCCCGTACCTCCAGCGCGCACGTTTCACATGTGGCCATGTGCGCCTCGAACGCCTCGCGCTCGTCGTCGTCGAGTGCGTCGAGTGCGTAGGCGCCTGTCAGCGTGTGCACATCGCCCGTGTCCACGGTCATGCCGTCACCCCCAAGCAGTCACGGAGCCGGATGAGCCCGTCCCGCAGCCGCGTCTTGATCGTGCCCAAAGGCGCCGACAGTTCTTCAGCAACCTCTTTGTAGGTCAGGCCCTGGTAGTACGCCAGCGTCACCGACTGGCGCTGGATCTCCGTCAATGAACGCAGACACCGGCGCAGTTCTTCCCGCTCCTGCTGTGCCTGGACCTGCTCGGACACCTCGTCGAACTCTCGCGGCCGGTCAAGCAGAGCGGCCCGGTGATCGCGGGCCGCCGCGGACTCCACGGAACGGATGCGATCGACGGTGCGCCGGTGGGCCAGCGTGAGCAACCAGTTGAGCACCGTCCCACGCTCGGGACGGTAGCGTCCTGCCGTGCGCCACACCTCTACCCATACCTCTTGGGCGACTTCCTCGGCCTGGGCATGGTCGCGCAACACCTTGTGGACCAGCCCGAAGACCGCATGGCATCCGGCGTCGTAGACGGTGGCGAACGCCTCTTGGTTCCCTGCCCCGACTTGCTTGATCAGCGCAGGCAAATCCGGGCCGTGGGCTGGATTGGGGCCGATGGAGATGGCTTCCGTCATGCGCCGCCTTCCGAAGACCGCTGGAACGCGGTGTGAACTGGGTGACCACACCAGTAACTCATGTGCTCCCGGTCCGCCCACCGTGAGGATCATGTTCGTCGCTTCCTGTCCGTTCCCGTGCCTCCTTCTAGTCGACGGTGACGACGACGGAGTGCCAGCCGGAGGCGCCGTCGGGGATGGTGGCGGTGCGCTTCTCCGTCTGCGTCTCGCCCGTACGGTCGGTGGCCCGGACGGTCAGGGTGTGGCC
>NZ_JBEOYI010000045.1:0-36903 GCF_040297005.1 Streptomyces sp. NPDC001904
GGTCGCGCAGTTCCCCGCGCCCCTGAGATGCGCACTGCGTGCGCCATCTCATCAAAAGAGGCGCGGGGAACTGCGCGGCCAGCCCCCACTCACCCGCGGCCGGCCGCGTGCCTAAAGGCGGCTGACGTTGCGTTCGTAGACCAGGCGGAGGCCGATCAAGGTCAGCCACGGCTCGTGTTCGTCGATGACCGAGGCCTCGCCGAGGATGATCGGCGCAAGGCCACCCGTCGCGATGACGGTGACGTCGTCCGGGTCGTCGGCCAGCTCCTTGGCCATCCGGTTCACGACCCCGTCGACCTGGCCCGCGAACCCGTAGACGATGCCCGACTGCATCGCCTCGACGGTGTTCTTGCCGATGACACTGCGCGGCCGGGCCAGCTCGATCTTGCGGAGCTGTGCGCCGCGTACGCCCAGGGCCTCCACCGAGATCTCGATGCCGGGGGCGATGACGCCCCCGGTGTACTCCCCGCGCGCGGACACGGCGTCGAACGTCGTCGCCGTACCGAAGTCGACGACGATCGCCGGGCCGCCGTACAGCTCGACGGCCGCGACCGCGTTGATGATGCGGTCGGCGCCGACCTCCTTGGGGTTGTCCATGAGGATCGGGACGCCGGTCTTGATACCGGGTTCGACCAGGACGGCGGGGACGTCGCCGTAGTAGCGGCGGGTGACCTCGCGCAGTTCGTGCAGGACCGAGGGGACGGTCGAGCAGATGGCGATGCCGTCGATGCCGTCGCCGAGTTCGTCGCCGAGCAGCGGGTGCATGCCCATCAGGCCCTGGAGCAGGACGGCGAGCTCGTCGGCGGTGCGGCGGGCGTCGGTGGAGATGCGCCAGTGCTCGACGATCTCCTCGCCGTCGAACAGGCCGAGCACGGTGTGGGTGTTGCCCACGTCGATGGTGAGCAGCATCAGGCGGTCGCTTCCCGCAGGTCGAGGCCGATGTCGAGGATCGGCGAGGAGTGGGTCAGGGCGCCCACGGCGAGGAAGTCGACACCGGTCTTCGCGTAGGTACCGGCGTTCTCCAGGGTCAGCCGGCCCGAGGACTCCAGGAGCGCGCGGCCGTTCGTGAGGGCCACCGCCTCCTCCGTCTCGGACGGCGTGAAGTTGTCCAGGAGGATCAGGTCGGCGCCCGCGTCGAGGACCTCGCGCAGCTGGTGCAGGGTGTCGACCTCGACCTCGATCGGCAGGCCCGGGAAGCGGTCGCGCACCGCCTGGAAGGCCGCGGCCACGCCACCGGCCGCCACGACGTGGTTGTCCTTGACCAGGGCCGCGTCCGACAGCGACATGCGGTGGTTGACGCCGCCGCCCGCGCGGACCGCGTACTTCTCGAGCGAGCGCAGGCCGGGGGTGGTCTTGCGGGTGTCCCGCACCTTCGCCTTCGTACCGTCCAGGGCGTCCGCCCACGCGCGCGTGGCGGTGGCGATGCCGGAGAGGCGGCACAGGAGGTTGAGCGCGCTGCGCTCGGCGGTGAGCAGGTCGCGGGTGCGGGTGGTGACGGAGAGGAGCTTCTGGCCGGCTTCGACCCGGTCGCCGTCCTCGGCGTGCCGCTCGACCTCGAACTCGTCGCTCGCCACGACGGAGATGACCGCCTCGGCGACCCGCAGCCCCGCGACGACACCGGCCTCACGGGCGGTGAAGTCGGCCGTGGCGACGGCCTCCTCGGGGATCGTGGCGACCGTGGTGACGTCGACGCCGCCGTCGAGGTCCTCGGCGATCGCCATGTGGGCGATGTCCTCGATCTCGACCGGGTGCAGGCCCGCGTCCAGGAGCAGTTGGGCCAGCGACGGGTCGAGGCCGCACTCCATGACGTCGGCGACGTCGGTGTCGGCGCCCGCGCAGCCGCAGTTGTCGCCGCAGCCGCCGCTGTCGGCGTCTGCCAGGGGGAGGTCGGGGGTGGCGCTCACGTCGGTCACTGCTCCTGAGGGTTCTTTACCGTTGCCGGGAAGTCTGCTGTTTGTGTGGTGTGCGTGGCCAGAGTGCGGTCGGAATTCAGCCGTACGACGATGTGGCGGCGCCAGTTCGCGTCGTCGCGGTCCGCGTGGTCCTCGCGCCAGTGGCAGCCGCGGGTCTCCTCGCGGCGGCGGGCTGCGGCGACCAGGACGCGGGCCACGCACAGCAGGTTGGTGGCCTCCCAGGTGTCGACGCCGGGGACGGCCGTCTTGCCGTGCTCCGCGAGGGCGCCCGCGGCGTCGGCGTGGATGCGGCCGAGCCGGGCGGCGGCCTCGGCGAGGGAGTCGGCGGAGCGCAGCACGCCCGCGCCCTCGGTCATCACGCGCTGGATGGCGAGGCGGGCCTCGGCGGGCAGGAGGGGGTGGGTCGGGGTCTCCGGGTGCGGCACCGGTGCGGGCACGCGCGCGTGGAGGTGGTTCTCCGCGTGCTCCATCTTGATGTCGTCCGCGATGCGCTCGGCGTAGACGAGACCTTCGAGGAGCGAGTTGGAGGCCAGGCGGTTCGCGCCGTGGACTCCGGTGCAGGCGACCTCCCCGCACGCGTACAGGCCGGGGACGGTGGTGCGCCCGGACAGGTCGGTGCGGACCCCGCCGGAGGCGTAGTGCGCGGCCGGGGCGATCGGGATGGGCTCGGTGACCGGGTCCATGCCGTGGGCGCGGCAGGCGGCCAGGATCGTGGGGAAGCGCTTCTCCCACATCTCGCGGCCGAAGTGCCTCGCGTCGAGGTACATGTGCTCGGCGCCCTGCTCCTGCATGCGGCGCGTGATGCCCTTGGCGACGATGTCGCGCGGCGCCAGCTCGGCGAGTTCGTGCTGGCCCACCATGAAGCGCACGCCGTCGGCGTCGACCAGGTGGGCGCCCTCGCCGCGGACCGCCTCGGAGACGAGCGGCTGCTGGCCCTCGGCGTCGGCGCCGAGGAAGAGCACGGTGGGGTGGAACTGGACGAATTCGAGGTCGCTGACCTCGGCACCGGCGCGCAGGGCGAGGGCGACGCCGTCGCCGGTCGACACGTGCGGGTTCGTCGTCGCGGAGAAGACCTGGCCCATGCCGCCGGTCGCGAGGACCACGGCGGGGGCGAGGACGGCTCCGACGCCGTCGTGCTGGCCCTCGCCCATCACGTGCAGGGAGACGCCCGCGGTGCGGCCCTCGGCGTCCGTCAGCAGGTCGAGCACCAGTGCGTTCTCGACCGTGGGCACACCACGCGCGCGTACGGCCTCGACCAGGGCCCGGGAGATCTCGGCGCCCGAGGCGTCGCCGCCCGCGTGCGCGATGCGGCGCCGGTGGTGGCCGCCCTCGCGGGTCAGGTCGAGCGCGCCGTCCTCGGTCTCGTCGAAGTGGGCGCCGGTCTCGATGAGGCGGCGTACGGCGTCGGGGCCCTCGGTGACCAGGGTGCGCACCGCGTTCTCGTCGCACAGGCCCGCGCCCGCGACCAGGGTGTCGTCGAGGTGCTGCTCGGGAGTGTCGCCCTCGCCGAGCGCGGCCGCGATGCCGCCCTGCGCCCAGCGGGTGGAGCCGTCGTCCAGGCGGGCCTTGGTGACGACGACGGTGCGCAGGCCCGCGGCCTCGCAGCGCAGCGCGGCGGTCAGACCCGCGACGCCGGAGCCGACGACGACCACGTCGGCGTCGAGGTTCCAGCCGGGGGCAGGGGCGTGGAGTGCTATGCCTGTGCTCGTCACAGGTGACCTCCGAAGGTCAGCGGCAGGTTGTCGATCAGCCGGGTCGTGCCCACGCGGGCGGCGACCGCCAGCACGGCCTCGCCCTCGTGGCCGTCCCGTACATCGGTGAAGTCGGCCGGGTCGACCAGCGCCAGGTAGTCCAGCTCGACCGGCGGGACGAGGCGGGCGGCCTCGTCCAGGACCTGGCGGGCGGCGGCGAGCACGGCGGCGGGGCCGCCCGGGGAGGCCACCGCGTGGGCGTCGGCGGCGGCGCGGGCCTCGCCGAGCGCGTCGAGCGCCCGGGCACGCGCGCGCGGGGTGGGGTTCTCGGCGGCACGCGCGCGCAGGGCCTCCTGGGCCGCGTGCCGGTCGCGGCCAGCGAACAGGGCCCGGGAGAGCGCCAGCGCGCTGCGGCGCTCGTCCGGCGAGAGATAGCGGTTGCGCGAGGAGAGGGCCAGGCCGTCGCTCTCGCGGGCCGTGGGCACGGCCTCGATCTCCACGTCGAAGTTCAGGTCGCGGACCATGCGGCGGACCAGGGCGAGCTGCTGGGCGTCCTTCTGGCCGAAGAGGGCGACGTCCGCGCGCGTGAGGTGCAGGAGCTTGGCGACGACGGTGAGCATGCCGTCGAAGTGGCCGGGGCGCGAGGCGCCTTCGAGGCGCTCGCCCATCGGGCCCGCCGCCATCCGGACCTGGGGCTGCCCGCCGGGGTAGACCTCGTCGACGGACGGCGCGAAGACGAGGTCGGCGCCCGCCTGTCCGGCGATCTTGACGTCGGCCTCAAGGGTGCGCGGGTAGCGGTCGAGGTCCTCGCCCGCGCCGAACTGCAGCGGGTTCACGAAGACGGTGACGACCACTTCGCCGTCGGCGCCCGCGCGCTCGCGGGCGGTGCGGACGAGGGTGGCGTGGCCGTCGTGCAGGGCGCCCATGGTCATCACGACCACGCGCCGCCCGGCACGCGTGCGTACCCGCAGGTCCTCTCCGGTGTGGACGATCTCGGCGCTCATCGGGTCTCCTCCGCGCCCGTGGCCAGCACGTCGAGCAGGTCCTCGGCCAGCTCCGGCTTGAGGAGTCCGTGGGCGAGGGCGCGGTCGGCGGTGGCGCGGGCCATCGCGAGGTAACCGGCGACGGCCTGCGGGGCGTGCGCGCGCAGCTCCGCGACATGGGCGGCGACGGTGCCCGCGTCGCCGCGTGCGACCGGTCCGGTGAGCGCGGCGTCGCCGGAGCGCAGGGCGTTGTCCAGGGCCGCGCCGAGGAGCGGGCCGAGCATCCGGTCGGGGGCGGTGACGCCCGCGTCGCGGAGCAGGTCCATGGCCTGGGCGACCAGGGTGACCAGGTGGTTCGCGCCGAGCGCGAGGGCCGCGTGGTAGAGCGGCCGCATCTCCTCGGCGATCCACTCGGGCTCGCCGCCCATCTCGATGACCAGGGCCTCGGCGGCCAGCCGCAGCTCCTCGGGGGCGGTCACGCCGAACGAGCATCCGGCCAGCCGCTGGACGTCGACGGCGGTGCCGGTGAACGTCATCGCGGGGTGCAGCGCGAGCGGCAGGGCGCCCGCGCGCAGGGCCGGGTCGAGGACCTTGGCGCCGAACCGGCCCGAGGTGTGCACGAGGAGCTGTCCCGGCCGGATCGAACCGGTCTCGACGAAGCCCTCGACGAGACCGGGCAGGACGTCGTCGGGCACGGTCAGCAGCACCAGCTCGGCCCTCGCCAGCACCTCGGCGGGCGGCACGAGGGGGACGTCGGGGAGCAGGGCGGCAGCCCGTCGCACGGAGGCGTCGGAGACTCCGGAGACGGCGACCGGGCGGTGTCCGGCCAGTTGCAGGGACGCGGCGAGCGCGGGTCCCACCCGGCCCGCGCCGACGACGCCGACCGTGAGGCGGGCGGGCCGGTCCTTGGGATCGGTGGGTTCGGATCGGGGTGACTGTGGGGCTGAGGTCACGGGGCGACGGCCTTCCGTTCCAGTCCGCTCGGGGTACCGGACGATTTCTCGTCATGTTAACGCTATCTGGCCCGACGGGCCTCGGTCGTCCACAGGCTGTGGGGAAGCGCACGCGTACGCGTGTGCGACATGATGCGGCGCATGAACGTCCCTGAAGAGAAGCAACAGACAGCACGGCGGATCGCCGCCGTCCGGGGCGCGCGGCGCGTCCTGGCACGCGGTCCGCACACGGCCACCATGGGCGAGCACTGGGCGCGCCTGACCGACGCGGCGGGCACGGTGACCGACCTGTCCGGCGACGTCGACGTCTACGGGGACGGGGTCGTCGCCGACCTGGAGGCGAAGGTCGCCGGGCTGCTCGGCAAGGAGGCCGCCGCGTTCTTCCCCACCGGCACCATGGCGCAGCAGGTCGCGCTGCGCTGCTGGGCGGGCCGCACCGGCAGCTCCACGGTGGCCCTGCACCCGCTGGCCCACCCCGAGGTCCACGAGCGGGAGGCGCTGTCCACGCTGTCCGGCCTGCGCACGGTGCACCCGACGACCGCCGCCCGGCAGATCACGGCGGACGAGGTGCAGGGCATGGACGAGCCGTTCGGCACGCTGATGCTGGAACTGCCGCTCAGGGACGCCGGTTTCGTGCTGCCCACGTGGGAGGAGCTCAAGGAGGTCTGCGAGGAGGCACGCGCGCGGGACGCCGTGGTGCACTTCGACGGGGCCCGCCTGTGGGAGTGCACGACGCACTTCGGACGCCCGCTGGACGAGATCGCCGACCTCGCGGACAGCGTGTACGTGTCGTTCTACAAGTCGCTCGGCGGCCTGAGCGGCGCCGCCCTCGCGGGCCCGCAGTCGTTCATCGACGAGGCCAGGGCCTGGCGGCACCGCTACGGCGGCCAGGTCTTCCACCAGTTCCCGCAGGCGATCGCGGCGCTGGTCGGCCTGGAGCGGGAGCTGCCGCGCCTGCCGGAGTACGTGGCGCACGCGCGCGTGGTGGCGCGGGCGCTGCGGGAGGGGTTCGCCGAGGCGGGTCTCGCGTGGGCCCGGGTGCACCCCGAGGAGCCGCACACGCAGGCGTTCCGGGTACTGCTGCCCTACGACACCGACGTGCTCACCGAGGCGTCGGTGGCGCAGGCGGAGGAGACGAAGACGCTGCTGTTCGGGCGCTGGTGGCCGGTGAGCGGGGCGCCGGGGCTCTCCGTCACCGAGGTCACGGTCGCCGCGCCGGGCCTGGAGTGGAGCGCCGACGACGTCCGCGCGGCCGTCGCGGACTTCGTACGACGCCTGCCGTGAGCCGGCTTCAGCACCCGGCGGCGTGACCGCGGTGGCCCCGGTGCCCGGACAGGCGCCGGGCCAGCGCGGCACGGATCCGGCCGCGCGCCGGGCGCTCCGCGAGGACCGCGCGGAAGCGGCGGTAGTCGCGCAGCTCGCGCACCGCGGCCGCCTCGTTCAGGTACGGGGCCGGCGGTGCGGTCTCACCGCGCCGGGCGGCCCGGTAGACGTCCAGCGCGTACTGCTGGGTGACGGTCATGACGACCACCTCGCTCATCATCTCGATTGTCACGCCATGCCCCGGAAGATTCCTGTTCGCCAGGCTTGGGGGCCGATGACCACGAGACTGCGCTCCGGGCCGCGGACCGGTCACGTCGATTGACGAGAGCCGTCAATCGAGGACCCGGCTGTCGGTGGCGCCGTGCACCATGGGGTCATGAGCGTGCGCATCGACATCACCGGCCTGACGGCCGAGCGGATCCACGTCGTGCCCTCACCCCTGGCCGAGCTGGGCATGGCGCTGCACGCGCTGGCGGAGCCCGCGCACCACCCGGGGCTGCAGGGGTGGACGACGAGCGTGTCCGCACGCCTCGACCCGTGTCTCGCGGACCGGATGTGCGAGGCCGACTTCCTGTGGCGCACGACGTTCTCGGACGTCTTCACCCCCTGCGCCGGGATCCCGGGCCGGCGCACCCTGCCCGGCACCACGCTCACCGAGGAGCTGGACCTGCTCGACAAGCTCTCCGACGAGCAGTTCGTGGACGCCGCCCTGGAGTTCACCTGCCAGTCGGAGTACGCGAAGCGGGACGTCGCCCGGCTGGACGATGCGCGCGCGCGAGAGCGGGCGCTCGATCTGGCGGCGGCCCGCGGCACCCACCAAGTGCGCTTCACCCAGCGGCTGCTGGACGATCCGCCCGCCATCAGGGCCTGGTTCCGCGAGCTCATGCAGGACTGCGACGAGGCGTTCTTCTCCGACGTGTGGGGGCGTGTGCAGCACCAGCTGGCGGCCGACGCGCGGCACAAGACGGAGCTGCTGCGCCGCAAGGGCGTCGCGGCCGCGCTCTCCGCGGTCTCCGGGTCGGTCTCGCTGGATGAGTCGGGTCCGGCCGTCGTCGTCGACAAGATCTCCGTGGGGCACACCGAGACGGGCGCCGGCGACCTGATCCTGACCCCGACCAGCCTGGGGTGGCCGCATCTGTGGGTGCTGCACCGCGAGGGCTGGGCGCCGATGATCACGTACCCGATCTCCTCGCCCGGCCTCACCGCACCGACCTCGGTGGAGCAGCTGACCCGGCGGATGGCGGCCCTCGCCCACCCGGTGCGCATGCGGCTCTGCCGCCACCTGGCGCGCGGCTCGTACACGACGGGCGAGCTGGCCGACGCGCACGGCATGACCGCGCCGGAGATCTCCCGGCATCTGTCGGTGCTGAAGAAGGCGGGCCTGATCACGACCCGGCGCCAGGGCCGTTACGTGCAGCACCAGTTGGACCTGAGCGTGGTGTCACGGCTCGGCGGGGACTTCATCGAAGGGGTGCTGCGCTGAGGTGGCGGCCCCTCAGGCTCCGCCACCCGCCCGGACGAGCCCCGTCTCGTAGGCGAGGACGACGACCTGGACCCGGTCGCGCAGGCCGAGCTTGGTGAGGATGCGCCCCACGTGGGTCTTCACGGTGGCCTCGGACAGCACCAGATGGGCCGCGATCTCGCCGTTCGACAGGCCCTGGGCGACCAGGATCATGACCTCGCGCTCGCGCTCGGTGAGCCGCGCCAGCAGCTGGTGCTGCGGCTCCTTGGCGCTGCTGGGCAGCATCGGGGCGAACCGGTCGAGCAGCCGGCGGGTGGTGGACGGGGCGACCACCGCGTCACCGCTGTGCACGGCGCGGATCGCGGTGAGCAGCTCGCCGGGCGGCACGTCCTTGAGCATGAAGCCGGAGGCGCCCGCCTTGAGCCCGGAGAACGCGTACTCGTCCAGGTCGAACGTGGTCAGGATGAGGACCTTCGGCGGGTTCGGGTCCTGGCAGATGCGCCGCGTCGTCTCGACCCCGTCGAGCTTCGGCATCCGTACGTCCATGAGCACCACGTCCACGGCCGTGGCCCGCAGTACTTCCAGTGCCTCGACACCGTCGCCCGCCTCCGCCACGACCTCCATGTCCGGCTGGGCGGCGAGCACCATCCGGAAGCCGGTGCGCAGCAGCACCTGGTCGTCGACGAGCATGACCTTGATCGACATCGATCCCGTTCCTTCGCTGGTACGTGTCAATGAGCGGGCTTGAGAGGGAGCAGGACACTGATGCGGAAGCCACCGCCGGGGCGCGGGCCCGCGTCCAGCGTGCCGCCGACCATACCGACGCGCTCGCGCATCCCGATCAGCCCGTGGCCGCGGCCGTCGACGCCACCGTCCTCGTACAGCTCGTGCGGGGAGCCCTTGCCGTCGTCCTCGACGAGCAGGCCGAGTCCGTCGTCGAAGTAGACCAGGCGGACGCTGGCCCCCGCGTTCGGTCCGCCGTGCTTGCGGGTGTTGGTGAGTGCTTCCTGGACGATGCGGTACGCGGTCAGCTCGACGCCGCTGGGCAGCGGGCGCGGGGTGCCCTCGACCTTGAAGTCGACGGGCAGACCCGCCGTGCGCACCTGGGTGACCAGGTCCTCGATCTGCTCGACGTCGGGCTGCGGCACGTACTCCTCGCCCTTCTCGCGCTCGCCGGTGCGCAGCACACCGAGCAGCCGGCGCATCTCGGCGAGCGCCTGCCGGCCCGTCCCCGAGATCGTCTCCAGGGCCTTCTTCGCCTGGTCGGGCGCGGTGTCCAGGACGTACGCGGCGCCGTCCGCCTGCACCACCATCACCGACACGTTGTGCGCGACGACATCGTGCAACTCCCGCGCGATGCGTGCCCGTTCGGCCGCGACCGCGACCTTCGACTGGGCCTCGCGCTCCTTCTCCAGGCGGGCCGCGCGCTCCTCCAGCTCGGCGAGATAGGCGCGGCGGGTGCGCAGGGAGTCGCCGAGGACCCAGGCGAGGGCGAACGGGACCATCGTGAAGACCGTGACGGCGAGCTGCCCGAGGGCGCTGGCCTGCTCCTCGGGCCAGCGCAGCTGTGCGAGCGGTGCCGCGCACAGACCCGCGCCGAGGGCGAGCCGGGACGACCACCGCGTCCCGTTCGCCGCGCAGGTGTAGACGATGACGAGCATCGCGAAGTCACCGGGACTGGTCTCGGCGTCGAAGACCAGCTGGGCCAGGCCGGTCACGATCGTGAGGATCAGCATCCGCTCCGGCATCCGGCGGCGCAGCGTGACGACGACGCTCAGCAGGACGGCGCAGACGATGCCCGCCACCCGGCTGCCGCGGGGCGAGCCCGGGGCGCCGTTGGTGACGGTCACCACCGACATCCCGAACAGGATTACGGCCCAGAAGCCGTCGACCCAGGTCGGGTGTCTGCGGAGGAAGTCATAGACGCGCTGCACGTAACCCAGAGTAGGTAGCCGCGCGGCCCGCGGGGGTCAACCGGAGGACCGATCCGCACCCGGCGCGCGTACTCCCCAAGGTGGAGGCGCACACGCCCGGCGCGCATAGCCTTCAGCCGTGGAGAACGTGACCGAGGACGGACGAGAGGGCCGGGCGCGCGGCTGGCGCGAGGCGACCGAGCGGGCGCTGTACGGACCGGCCGGCTTCTATCGGCGGCCCGAGGGCCCGGCCGGCCATTTCCGCACGTCGGTCCATGCGTCGCCGCTGTTCGCCGGGGCCGTGGCCGAGCTGCTGTGCCGGGTGGACGCGGCGCTCGGCACGCCGGACCGGCTGACGTTCGTCGACATGGGGGCGGGGCGCGGCGAGCTGGTGTCGGGGGTGCTTCGGCTGCTGCCGGAGAGCGTGCACGCGCGCGTGCACGCCTGCGCGGTGGAGATCGCCGAGCGTCCCGCGGATCTCGATCACCGGATCGAGTGGCGGTCCGAGCCGCCCGGCGGGATCACCGGGCTGCTGTTCGCGAACGAATGGCTCGACAACGTCCCGGCCGACGTCGTCGAGACGGACGCGGACGGCACCGCCCGGCTCGTCCTCGTGACGCCGGACGGCACGGAGTCCCTGTCCCCCGGTCCGCTCGGCGACGTCGAACAGCACTGGCTCGACACCTGGTGGCCGCTGCCGTCCGGGCCGGGGCTGCGCGCCGAGGTCGGGCTGGAGCGGGACACGGCGTGGGCGGCGGCCGTGGGCACCGTGGAGCGCGGTCTCGCGGTCGCCGTGGACTACGCGCACACGCGCGCGTCCCGGCCCCCGTTCGGCACGCTGACGGGGTTCAGGGAGGGGCGTGAGGTGCCGCCCGTGCCCGACGGGTCCCGCGACATCACGGCCCATGTGGCGCTCGACGCCTGCGCGACCGGGCCGGGGGCCCGGCTGCTCGGCCAGCGCGCCGCGCTGCGCGCGCTCGGCGTCGGCGCGGACCGCCCGCCGCTGTCGCTCGCGTCCCGGGACCCGGCCGGATACGTACGGGCGCTCGCGCGCGCGGGTGAGGCGGCGGAGCTGACGGCACGGGGCGGGCTCGGCGACTTCGGGTGGCTCGTCGAGCCGGTGGAGGTGGCTCCCGACGGCCTACTTGTCGATGTCGCCGACCACGAAGAACAGTGACCCGAGGATCGCCACCATGTCGGCGACGAGCGTCCCCGGCAGCAGCTCGGCGAGCGCCTGGATGTTGTTGTAGGACGCGGAGCGCAGCTTGAGGCGGTACGGCGTCTTCTCGCCCTTGGAGACGAGGTAGTAGCCGTTGATGCCCAGCGGGTTCTCCGTCCAGGCGTACGTGTGGCCCTCGGGCGCCTTGAGGACCTTCGGCAGGCGCTGGTTGACCGGGCCGGGCGGGAGGTCCGCGATGCGGTCGAGGCAGGCGTCGGCGAGGGCGAGCGCGTTGTGGGTCTGCTCCAGGAGGCACTCGAAGCGGGCCAGGCAGTCGCCCTCCTGCCGCGTGACGACCTTCAGGGTGTCCTGAAGCTCTCCGTAGGCGAGGTACGGCTCGTCGCGGCGCAGGTCGAAGTCGACGCCGGAGGCGCGGGCGATCGGCCCCGAGACCCCGTAGGAGTGCGCGGCCTGCGCCGACAGGACGCCCACCCCGCGCGTGCGGCCCCGGAAGATCTCGTTGCCGAGGACGAGACGGTCGTAGACGTCCATCCGGGAGCGGACGGACGCGACGGCGTCCCGCGCGCGCGTGGTCCAGCCGAGCGGCAGGTCCTCCTTGAGGCCGCCGACCCGGTTGAACATGTAGTGCATGCGGCCGCCGGAGATCTCCTCCATGACGGTCTGGAGTTCCTCGCGTTCGCGGAAGGCGTGGAAGACCGGAGTGATTCCGCCCAGTTCGAGTGGGTACGAACCCAGGAACATCAGATGGTTCAGCACACGGTTCAGCTCGGCGAGCAGGGTCCGCAGCCAGACGGCGCGCTCGGGGACCTCCATGCCCAGCATCCGCTCGACGGCGAGCACGACGCCCAGCTCGTTCGAGAACGCGGACAGCCAGTCGTGGCGGTTGGCGAGCATCACGATCTGCCGGTAGTCGCGCGCCTCGAACAGCTTCTCGGCTCCGCGGTGCATGTAGCCGATCACCGGCTCCGCGTGCTGGATCCGCTCGCCGTCGAGCACGAGACGCAGGCGCAGCACACCATGGGTGGAGGGATGCTGCGGACCGATGTTGAGCACCATGTCGGTGCTCTCCGCGGCACCACCGATGCCGACCGTGGCCTGAGTCGTGGGCGTCATGCGGACAGTCTCTCCTACGTAGGGTGAATTCATGGAGACAGGGGCGACGGGGTCGGTGGGGGCGATGGGGACCATGAACGACGAGGGCGGGACCGGGGAGACCGGCGAGGCCGGGCCGAGCTGGACCGGGCTGCCGTCCGGGCTGCTGAAGCTGCGCCGGCTGCTGCTCGTGCTCTGGCTGGTGCCGATCGCCGTCGCGGTCGCGGTGCTGCTCACGATCGTCGCGGGAGCGCCGTGGGCGGCGTTCGCGCTGCTGCCGCTCGCGGTGCTGGGGTGGGGCTGGCCGATGCTCGGCCGGAACTGGCGCTCGTGGCGGTACGCCGAGCGCGCCGACGACCTGCTGATCAGCCGCGGGGTGCTGTGGCGCGAGGAAACGATCGTGCCGTACGGGCGGATGCAGCTGGTCGAGGTGACCTCGGGCCCGCTCGAGCGGAAGTTCGGCCTGGCCAGCCTGCAGCTGCACACCGCGGCCGCCGCCACCGACGCGACGATCCCCGGACTCGTCCCGGCCGAGGCGGAACGGCTGCGCGACCGCCTCACCGAGCTCGGCGAAGCCCGATCGGCCGGCCTGTGACGGCCGCCCACGCCCCCGAGGACGTCACGGGCCACGAGCAGCCCGAGAGCGTCCGGGAGCGGCGCCTGCACCCCGTCACACCGCTGCGCCGCGCCTGGGCGCCGATAGCGGTCCTGCTCGGCTGGGCCGTCCACGACATGGACCAGGCGCAGCGCCAGCTCGCCCAGCTCACCGCCGCGACCCTCGCGATCGGCCTGCTCGTCCTGGTGCCCGGGGCCGCCCTGTACGGGTTCCTCACCTGGTGGTTCACGCACTTCGGGGTGACGGACACCGAACTGCGCATCCGTACCGGTCTGCTGTTCCGCCGCACCGCCCACATCCGGCTCGACCGCCTTCAGGCCGTCGACGTCACCCAGCCGCTCCTGGCCCGCTTCGTGGGCGTGGCCAAGCTGAAGCTCGACGTCGTCGGCACCGACAAGAAGGACGAACTCGCCTATCTGGGAGAGAAGGAGGCCCGCGATCTGCGGGCCGAACTGCTCGCGCGTGCGGCCGGTTTCGCCCCGGAGTCGGCCCATGAGGTGGGCGAGGCGCCGGCGCGGCAGATCCTGCGCACGCCCCCGGGCACGCTCGCCGTGGCACTGCTGCTGACGGGCACCCCGTGGGCGATGCTCCTGGCGGCGACCGCCGTGCCGACGTTCCTGTGGTTCGTCACCCACAACCTGTGGACAGTGATCGCGGTCGCCGTTCCGCTGGCCGGCGGGGCGTTCACCAACAGCGCGGGCCGCTTCATCAAGGAGTACGACTGGACGGTCGGCGAGTCCCCCGACGGGCTGCGCATCGACCACGGGCTGCTCGACCGGGTGCACGAGACGGTGCCGCCCGGCCGGGTGCAGACCGTGCGGATCGTGCAGCCGCTGCTGTGGCGGCGGCGCGGCTGGGTCCGGGTCGAGCTGCACGTGGCGGGGTCGGCCAACTCCGTTCTGGTGCCCGTCGCCCCGCGCGAGCAGGCCGAGGACGTCGTCGCGCGCATCCTGCCGGGTGTCGCGGTGCCCAAGCCGGGCGACTTCACGGGGGCGCCGCGGCGCGGTCACTGGTGCGTGCCGGTGTGGTGGCGGGCGTACGGGGTGTCGGTCACGGAGACGGTGTTCGCCGCCCGGGAGGGCCTGCTCCAGCGCACGATCTCCCTCGTCCCGCACGCCAAGGTGCAGAGCGTGCGCCTCACCCAGGGCCCGTGGGAGCGCTGCTGGCGTCTCGCGGGGCTGCACCTGGACACGGGCGCCGACAAGACGGTGACGGCGCGCCTGCGGGACGCCAAGGAGGCGGCGGAGCTGCTGCGCGCACAGGCGGACCGCTCCCGGACGGGACGCAAGGGGGCGCGGCCCGACCGGTGGATGAGCGGGACGCCGTCGTCGTGACGGACCGCGCGGGCAGGGCATGAAAGGGGCGCTCCGCCACCGGCGGAGCGCCCCTTTTCACCACGGAACCACGGAACCACGGAACCGCGAACCTCACGCGCGCAGCGCCGACCTCAGCTCGCCCACGTCGATCTGCTCGGTCTCGTCGTGCGCCGTCAGGTCGATGACTTCCTTCTCGGCGCCGTCGCTGTCCTGTTCACCCTGCGGGGCCTGCTGGTCCTGCTGGTTCTGCTGGTTCTGCTGGTCCTGCTGGTTCTGCTGGTTCTGCTGGTTCTGCTGGTTCTGCTTGTCTTGCTTCTCCTGCTTGTTCTGCTTCTCCTGCTCGGCGAGCGCCTCCTGCCCGACGACGTCCGCCAGGTCCTCGTCGTGCGCCACCGCGGAGTCTCCGGTGCCGAAGAAGTCGAAGCCGCCCACGAGCGCCCTGCGTGCCGGTGCCGCCGGGGGCACCACGGCCGCGGCGGCCGGCACCGTGAAGTGGCCGGACGCCGCCCGGGGCTTCCCCCGGGAATCGGTGTCCTCCGCGACGGGGGCGGGGGCGGGCGCGGCGGGCCGGGCCAGCCGGTCGAGCGCCGCGTTCGCCCGCAGGTACAGCGACGGGGTGACCCGGACGGGGGCCGAGGCCGCCGCCGGCTCGGCGGACCGGGCCGGGGGCAGCGCCTTCGCGGGCGCCGACGCCTCGATGGCGAGCCGGCGCCGGCCCTCCAGGGCGCTGGCCCGCTCCGTCTCCGCATTGGCGTACCGGCGCAGCAGCGCGGCGTGCTCATTGCGCAGCGCCGCCAGCTCGGAGCGCTTGGAGCGGAGCCTGCCCTCGAGGCGGGTGCGCAGCTCGCGCGACTCCTCCAGGTCCCCCTCCAGCTCCGCCACGGCCTCCTCGTGACGCCAGCGCTCGCTCGCGGCGCCCCGGGTCAGATCGGCGACCTGCTTGCCCGCGAGCCGGTCCCAGCGGCGCATCACGACAGCGCCGACGACGGCCGCGGCGGCCGCGGCGGCCGTGATGCCGCGCAGCACGAGCGGATCGCCCGAAAGCCAGGCGCCGCCCGCGCACACGAGAGGCGCACCGGCGATCACCGAAGGCGGCAACAGGCGGTGCAGGGGTGGGGAATGGCGGTGGCGTCCACGTGGCATGGCCAGAAACTTACCGCGCGTAGGCGAATCGCGAAGCCCCGCCCGGCAAAATCCGGGCGCAGGCGACGCAGAAACCACCGAACTCTCGCCAGAAACGACTCACTTGACGATCAAGATCATTTCTTGACGAGACCCTTGGCCTCCAGATACTCCTTCGCGACATCGGCTTCCTTCTGCCGCTCGGCGTCGACCTTGCGGTTCAACTCCACCAGATCGTCGGTGGTGAGGACCTTGGTCAGCTTGCCGAGGACATCGGCTATCGCCTTGTCGCCCGCGTCCTTGGCGTTCACGACCGGAACGATGTTGTCCGCATTCTGCAGCTTCTTGTCGTCCTCCAACAGGACGAGCCCGAAGTTCTTCAGCGTCGCATCGGTCGTGGTCGTCAGAACCAGCTGGTCCTGCCCGTTCTTCACCGCCTGCTTGGACTGGGTGGTGCCGACGCCCTTCGGGTCGATCCCCGTGACGTCGATTCCGTACGTCTTCTTCAGACCCGGTGCGCAGAACGGCCGGGTCTCGCATTCGTCGCCGGCCGCGATCTTGACCTTCTCGCCGGACTTGCCGAGATCGGAAAGCGTCTTCAGGTTGTGCTTCTTCGCATACGCCTCGGTCACCGCGAACGCGTTCTGATCCACGGCCTCGCCGGCGTCCAGAACCTTCAGGCCCTCCGGCTCGGCGAGACCGCGCAGTGCGGTCATCGTCGCGTCGACATCACTGGACGCGACGGTCTTCGCGTCCGAGCCGTTCTTCTTCAGGTTGAGGAATTCGGCGAGCGTCGCCGCGTATTCGGGCACCACGTCGATGGCGCCCTTCGCGAGCTGCGGTTCGTAGATCTCGCGGTTCTCGACCGTCTTGACCGACGCGTCGTACCCGGCGTCGTCCAATATCTGCCGGTACAGCTCGCCCATCACCTTGGCCTCGGTGAAACTGGCGGCGCCGATGACGATCTTGCCCTTCTTGCCGTCGCCCGCGCTCGCCGAGCCGCCCTTGTCGCCTTCCAGGCTGTCACCGCCGCACGCGGTGAGACCCGCGGTCAGGGCTCCCGCGGCCACGACCGCCAGGGCCATGCGGCGCGTCCTGCCGTGCGTCCTGCTGTTCATCGCTCTCCTCGTTGCACTGGTAGCACTGCTGGCACTGCTGCACTGCTGGCACTGCTGTCGCCCTGCTGACTGGCTGTCGCACTGCTGACTGACGGACGGCACCGCGCTGTGCCTCCGGAAACCCTTGTCGTGCCCGCGGTCGTGCCCGCGGTCATGCCCGCCCTCGCGCCGGGTCGAGGAACCGGCCCACGGCCACGAACACGCCCTCCACGACCAGGGCGAGCACGGCCACGAGGACGGCGCCCGCCACGACCTGGGGCGTGTTCTGCAGACTGAAACCGGCGGTGATGATCCGCCCGAGCCCGCCCTCGCCCGCCATCGCGGCCAGCGTCGCCGTCGCGATCACCTGCACCGCGGCCGACCTGAGCCCGGTCATCACCAGGGGGTACGCCAGCGGCAGTTCGACCCGCGCGAACACCTGGCGGCCGCTCATCCCCATGCCGCGCGCGGCCTCCACCACCGCGCGGTCGACCTCGCGCATGCCCACGTACGCGTTGGTCAACAGGGGCGGCACCGCGAACAGGACCAGTGCGATCAGCGTGGGCAGATCGCCGTGGCGGCCGAGCGGGGTGAGCGTGAGCAGCACCAGGACGGCCAGGGTGGGCACCGCACGCCCCACGTTCGAGATGTTGACCGCGAGGGCGCCGCCCCTGCCCATGTGCCCGAGCCACAGGGCCAGCGGCAGTGCGATCAGGCAGGCGATGCCGAGTGCGACCCCGCTGAAGTACAGGTGCTCGGAGAGGCGGTGCCACACCCCCTTCTCGCCCTGCCAGTTGGCCCCCGTGGTCAGCCAGTCGTAGGCCCCCGATATCGCGTTCATGCGACCTTCTCCGGCATGTCGGGCTCCACCGCGGTGACGGTCTTGCGTCTGTGGGGGCCGCGGCCGCCCCGTACGGCCGTCGCCCGCGTCCACGGCGTCAGCCACCGCTGGACGCCGAGCAGCAGCAGGTCGGCGAGGATCGCGAGCAGGACGCACAGCACGGAGGCGCTGAGCACCTGGGCCTTGAAGTCGCTGTGCAGGCCGTCGAGGATCAGCGTGCCGAGGCCGCCGTAGTCCACGATCGCGCCGACCGTGGTGAGCGCCACCGTGGAGACCGTGGCGATGCGCACGCCGGCCAGCATCGCCGGGAGCGCCAGCGGCAGTTCGACCTCCCACAGCAGCCGCAGCGGCCCGTACCCCATCCCGCGCGCGGCCTCTCTGGCCTCCTCCGGCACGGCCTGGAGCCCCGCCAGGATGTTGCGCACGAGGATCGTCAGCGAATAGAGCACGAGGCCCGTGACCACCAGCGAGGCCGAGAGCCCGAACAGGGGCAGCAGCAGCGAGAACATCGCCAGCGATGGGACCGAGTAGAAGACCGTGGTCAGGCCGAGCACCGGCCCGGCGAAGGCCTTCCTGCGCCGCGCGAGCAGCGCGAGCGGGAAGGAGATCAGGACGCCGATCAGCACCGAGGCGACGGTGATGCCCAGGTGCTGCACGGTCGCGTCGGTCAACTCCTGGCCACGGGTGCGCAGATACTCCCCGCACACCCAGTCATTGGCCACCAGGCAGTTCTGCTCGCTCACCCCGCCCCGCCTCCCCCGTTTCACCGAACGTATGTCAGGTATCCGTACCCGCGCACGCACGTTTTCGACTGTCGCCGACCCTAGCGGGCACGACTGACAATGGCCGATACCCGACCCCCGCCCGCAACACTGCCTTCACACAACTGCCGTGTTCGGACGGTCCGCACACGGCCCGGCCCCGGCAGAATGGGTTCTCATGATCCGGTTCGAGCACGTCAGCAAGCGGTACGCGGACGGCACCACTGCCGTCGACGACCTGTCCTTCGAGGTGAAGGAGGGCGAACTGGTCACGCTCGTCGGCCCGTCGGGCTGCGGCAAGACCACGACGATGAAGATGGTGAACCGGCTGATCGAACCCACCGAGGGACGGATATTCCTCGACGGGGACGACATATCCGGCATCGACCCGGTGCAGTTGCGCCGCCGGATCGGATACGTCATCCAGCAGGTCGGCCTCTTCCCGCACAAGACCGTCCTCGACAACACGGCGACCGTGCCGCACCTGCTCGGCGTCAAGCGCGCCAAGGCCCGCGAGCGCGCCGCCGAACTCCTCGACCTGGTGGGCCTCGACCCGAAGGTCTTCGGCGACCGCTACCCCGAGCAGCTCTCCGGCGGACAGCGCCAGCGGGTGGGCGTGGCCCGGGCACTGGCCGCCGACCCGCCGGTGCTGCTGATGGACGAGCCGTTCGGCGCGGTCGACCCGGTGGTCCGCGACCATCTCCAGACCGAGTTCCTGCGGCTCCAGCAGACGCTGAACAAGACCGTCCTGTTCGTCACGCACGACATCGAGGAGGCCGTCCGGCTCGGCGACCGCATCGCCGTCTACGGGCAGGGACGCATCGAGCAGTACGACACCCCGCCGGCCGTCCTCGGCACCCCCGCGACGCCCTACGTGGCCGACTTCGTCGGCGCGGACCGGGGCCTGAAGCGGCTCTCCGTCACCCCGATCGAGGAGGGCGACCTGGAGCAGCCGCCCGTGGTCCACCTCGACGACCCGCTGCCCAGGGAGCTGGACGCCCGCTGGGCCGTCGTGCTCGACGACGACAACAACCTGCACGGCTGGCTCTCCGCCGAGCACGCGCGCGCGGGCACCGGCAAGGGCGACACCGTCCGCGACCGGGCCCGCCGCATGGAGGCCTGGCTGCCGGTCGGCGCCTCGCTCAAGCAGGCGTTCGCCACCATGCTCCAGCACGACGCGGGCTGGATCGCGGTCATCGACGAGGACAGCCAGGGCCGCTTCCTCGGCGTGCTCACCCCGGCCCGGCTGCACGAGGCCCTGCGGCGCTCCACGGCCGCGGACGCGCGGGCCATCCCGCGCGCGGAGGTGGAACTGGAGACGGTCGCGCCCCTCCTCAAGTGACCTGCCGGGCTCCGGGAAGGCGCCGGCTCAGCCACTCCAGGGTCGCCGGGATCTCCCGCCGCCAGGTGTTGAAGTTGTGCCCACCGCTGTCGAGGATGATCGACGACACGCGCGTGGGCGCCTTCACCTGCCGGATGAAGGCGAGAGTGTCCCGGTAGTTGTGCTCGCCCTGCTTGCTGCTGGTCACCAGCAGCGAGGTCGCGGGCGGCGGCATGTGGTTCAGGTACCAGCCCAGATCGGCCCGCTCGCGCGAGCGGGCGTTCCCGTGGAAGAGGTCGCCCGTCGTCGGGTCGTGGGCCGCCCGGTAGTACGGGGACAGACCGGCACCCGCCCCGAAGACGCCGGGGTGGTGCAGCGCCAGTTTCAGCGCGCAGTAACCACCTGTGGAGTCACCGACGACGCCCCACTTCTTCGCCGTCCTGTAGCGCGCGGCCATCTCGGCGGGCAGGTCCGTGGCGAAGAAGGTCTCCGTGCGCGGGCCGCCCGGGACGTCCACGCACTCGGTGTCGCGCGGCGGCGCCACGGTGGGCCGCAGCATGACCAGGATCATCGGCCGCATCCGTCCGGCCGCCGCCAGCGCGTGCGCGGTCTGCGGATAGCGCAGCCCCCTGATCAGCGCCTCCGCGGTACCGGGATAGCCGGTCAGGACGACGGACGCGGGGAACGAACGACGGGCGTAGCGCGGCTGGAAGTACTCGGGCGGCAGATAGACGTAGGCGGGCGCCGCGATGTGCGACGTACGTCCGACGATGTCGACCTTCTGAACCTGTCCTCCGACGGCCGGCCGGGCCCCGCCGGACACCCCCACGTCCTGGGTGGCGACCACGTGGACCGGCGCCCGGGTCCCGGCCACCTCGTGGTCGGTCACCACGCCCTGCCCCTGCTCCCGGCCGAAGAGGTCGGCCCAGGTCGCGTAGAACCCGTAGGCGTGGTTCGCGGCCAGGCCGACCGCCACGAAGACCGCCAACTGCGTGGCGAACAGCAGTCCGACGCGGCCCGAGACGGACCGCCACGAACGGTGTGCCAGACGCGGCCAGAGCAGCACCGTGCCCGCGAACAGCGCCACGGCGAGCAGGACCGCCAGTGCGAGGACTGCATGACTCGTGAGCCCCATCGGACCTTTCCCCTGGCTGAGTTGACCGCCTCCGGCCGAAAGACACCGGGTCTTTTCCGTCCGGGAGTGAACCCGACTCCCGCTCACCCCGTCCTAGAGGGCGCAAGTCGCGGGATGCCGGACATGGCACCGCGTTCACGTTTCTCGCAGAACCACGGGAATGCGATGTTCGCCAGGATAGATGCGGAAAACTCCCAGGGGGTTGCACGCCGGATGAGGCGCGCGGTGCACGGCCCGCGCCCGGAGGCCGTACCGACTCTCATCGCCCGCGCCTGCCTCCTCGCCGGGCTCCTGGACATAGCGGCCGGCGCCTTCCCGCGCTTCCGGCACAGCCGGATGCACACCCTGGCGGAGGTCCTGCCCGGCACCCTCGGCCCGTTCGCCGCCGCCCTCGCACTCGGCAGCGGCGTCCTGTTGCTGCTGCTCGCCCACGGCCTGCGGCGCCGCAAGCGGCGGGCCTGGCGGGCGGCCGTGGTGCTGCTGCCGATCGGCGCCTGCGCGCAGTTCGCGTACCGGCACTCCTTCGTGGGCGTCGTCATCCCGCTCATGCTGCTGTGGGTCCTCGCCAAGCACCGCACGCAGTTCGACGCGCTGCCCGACCCGCGCAGCCGCTGGCGGGCGCTGGCCAATTTCGTGGTCATGGGAGCCGGTTCGATCCTGATCGGGCTGCTCATCGTCAGCACCCACCCGCACCGCCTGGTCGGCGACCCGAGCCTGGCGGACCGTCTGCAGCACGTCCTGTACGGCCTGTTCGGCCTCGACGGGCCGCTCGACTACACGGGCAGCACCTCCCGCACGGTCGCCGTCTCGCTCGGCGCGCTCGGCATGGTCACCGCGCTCACCACGGTCTACTTCGCCTTCCGGCCCGAGCACCCGGCCGCCCGCCTCGCCCAGGACGACGAGAGCAGGCTGCGCGCCCTCCTCGACAAGCACGGCGCCCGCGACTCGCTCGGCCACTTCGCGCTCCGCCGCGACAAGGGCGTGGTCTTCTCGCCCAGCGGCAAGGCGGCGGTCTGCTACCGCGTGATCTCCGGCGTGATGCTCGCCAGCGGCGACCCCATCGGTGACGTGGAGGCATGGCCGGGCGCCATCGAGCGGTTCATGGACGAGGCACGGGCCCACTCGTGGACCCCCGCCGTCATGGGCTGCTCCGAGACCGGCGGCGAGGTGTGGACCCGCGAGACGGGCCTGGACGCGCTGGAGCTGGGCGACGAGGCGGTGGTGGACGTCGCGGATTTCTCCCTGACCGGGCGCGCCATGCGCAACGTGCGCCAGATGGTCAAGCGGATCGAGCGCGCCGGCTACGAGACCCGGGTCCGGCGCATCCGTGACCTCGGCCCCGGCGAGCTGGACCGGATCCGCCGCGCCGCCGACGACTGGCGCGGCACCGACACCGAGCGCGGCTTCTCCATGGCACTCGGCCGCATCGGCGACGCGGCCGACGGGGGCTGCCTGATCGCGACGGCCCACAAGAGCGACCCGGACGAGCCCGGCCCGTACGGAGACCTCAAGGCGGTGCTGCACTTCGTGCCCTGGGGAGACGCCGGCGTCTCGCTCGACCTGATGCGCCGCGATCGCACCGCCGACCCGGGGATGAACGAACTGCTGATCGTGGCCGCCCTCCAGGCCGCCCCGAAGCTGGGGATCAGCCACGTCTCGCTCAACTTCGCGATGTTCCGCTCGGCGCTCGCGCGGGGCGAGAAGATCGGCGCGGGCCCCGTGCTGCGTGCCTGGCGCGGCCTGCTGGTGTTCCTGTCGCGCTGGTTCCAGATCGAGTCGCTGTACCGGTTCAACGCGAAGTTCCGCCCCCGGTGGGAGCCCCGCTTCGTCGTCTACCGCTCCTCGAAGGACCTCCCACGCATCGGCTGGGCCGCCCTGCGCGCGGAGGGCTTCGTGAACATGCGCATGCCGGGGGTGCTGCGGCGCCGGGCACCGGAGCCGCGCCCGTGCGCCCACACCCGCCGGGAGAAGGAGGCCCACGCCGCCTGACGTCCCCGTGGGCCCATGCGGCGCGGGGCACCCCTCGTCCGGCTCTACGCTGGAAGCATGAGCACGTCGCAGGTCCGCCGAGGCCACGTAGCCAATCTCCCCGTATGGGACCGCTGCGCGGTCATGGGTGTCGTCAATGTGACCCCGGACTCGTTCTCGGACGGCGGCCGCTGGTTCGACACCACCGCCGCGATCAAGCACGGCCTCCACCTGGTCGGCGAGGGCGCCGACCTGGTGGACGTGGGCGGCGAGTCGACCCGCCCAGGCGCCGCCCGGGTCGACGAGGACGAGGAGCTGAAGCGCGTCATCCCCGTCGTGCGGGGCCTGGCCGCCGAGGGCGTCACGGTCTCCGTCGACACCATGCGCGCCAGCGTGGCCGAGCAGTCCCTGGCCGCGGGCGCCGCGCTGGTCAACGACGTGAGCGGCGGCCTCGCCGACCCCGCCATGGTCCCGGTCGTCGCCGCCGCGGGAGCCCCCTTCGTCGTCATGCACTGGCGCGGCTTCCTCGAAGGAGCCACCGTCCGGGGCGCCTACGACGACGTCGTCTCCGAGGTCGTCGACGAGCTCCGCGCCCGCGTGGAGGCCATCATCGAGGGCGGCATCGCCCCCGAGCACCTCGTCGTCGACCCCGGCCTCGGCTTCTCCAAGGAGGCCGAGCACGACCTCGCCCTCCTCGCCCATCTCCACGCGGTCCGCGCGCTCGGCCACCCGGTCCTCGTCGCGGCCTCCCGCAAGCGGTTCCTCGGCCGCGTACTGGCCGACGAGCAGGGCGCTCCGCCGCCCGCGCGCGAGCGCGACGCCGCCACCGCCGCCGTCTCCGCGCTGGCCGCCCAGGCCGGCGCCTGGGCCGTGCGCGTCCACGAGGTCCGGGCCACCGCCGACGCCGTCCGCGTGGCCCGCGCGGTCGAGGGAGCCCAGTGACCGGCACCGACACCCAGGCCGTCGACACGGCCAACCGCTCCTTCTACGAGGCCCAGGAGCGCGGCGACTTCGAGGAGCTGACCTCGCTCTGGCTGGCCCCCGAGGACGTCAGCTACGCCGAGGACGCCGACCCGGACGACGCCGAGGACACCTCGATCTCCTGCGTGCACCCGGGCTGGCCGGTGCTCACGGGCCGCGGCGAGGTCCTGCGCTCCTACGCCCTGATCATGGCGAACACCGAGTACATCCAGTTCTTCCTGACGGACGTCCGGATCAGCGTGGTCGGCGACACCGCCATGGTGACCTGCACGGAGAACATCCTCAGCGGCGGCCCCGCGCCCGAGGACAGCGACGAGCTGGGCCCGCTGGTGGGCCAGCGGGTCGTCGCCACCAATGTGTTCCGGCGCACCCGCGACGGCTGGAAGCTCTGGTCCCACCACGCCTCCCCCGTGCTCGCGGAGTCCGACGACGAGACGGACGCCCTCGACGACACCCTGGACGACGCCGACGGCCCCGACGGCCTCGGAGACGGCGGCAACACCGGCGGCGACGGGTCACCCGCCTGAGTGGGCGGCCCCCTCGAAAGGGCCGGAATCACGCGCTCACGGTTGGTTTTCCAGCCGCCTGGGTAGGGGCGGCTACCAGCCTCGGGCCCGTCTGTCCATAGCCCCCACGGGCAAGGGATGTCAGTGCTCGCAGGTAGATTCGATGGAGGCCGGTGCGTCGACCGCACATCGACAGGACCGGCCCCTACCGACGACTGCAGGAGTGATTCGCGTGGATCGTGTCGCGCTGCGCGGCCTCAAGGCCCGCGGGCACCATGGCGTCTTCCCCAAGGAACGCGAGGAGGGGCAGACCTTCATCGTGGATCTGGTGCTCGGGCTGGACACCCGGGCCGCGGCGGCCGATGACGACCTGACGAAGACCGTGCACTACGGCGTCGTGGCCGAGGAGGTCGTGGCCGCCGTCGAGGGCGAGCCCGTCGACCTCATCGAGACCCTGGCCCAGCGCATCGCCGACGCCTGCCTGAAGCACGAAGGAGTCCACGAGGTCGAGGTCTGCGTCCACAAGCCGGACGCGCCGATCACCGTGCCCTTCGACGACGTGACCGTCACCATCACCCGGAGCCGAGTATGAACAAAACTCCGTTCGACCCGACCGTGCAGCCGGTACCGACCTCCGTGATGGAGCAGGTCGACGCCGCCGACAGCACCCTGTCCAACCCCAAGTTCGCCGTGCTCTCCCTCGGCTCGAACCTGGGGAACCGCCTGGAGACGCTCCAGGGCGCCGTGGACGCCCTGGAGGACACCCCCGGCGTCCGCGTCAAGGCCGTCTCGCCCGTCTACGAGACGGAGCCCTGGGGCGTCGACCCCGACAGCCAGCCCTCGTACTTCAACGCCGTGGTGGTCCTCAAGACGACCCTCCCGCCGGACTCGCTCCTGGAGCGCGCCCACGCGGTCGAGGAGGCCTTCCACCGCGTCCGGGACGAGCACTGGGGGCCGCGCACCATCGACGTCGACATCGTCGCGTACGCGGACGTGGTCTCCGACGACCCGGTGCTGACCCTCCCCCACCCCCGGGCCCACGAGCGCGCCTTCGTGCTCGCGCCCTGGCACGACGTGGACCCCGAGGCACAGCTCCCCGGCCGCGGCCCGGTCACCGAGCTGCTCGCCGCGGTGACCCGCGAGGGCGTGGCCGCGCGCACCGACCTGGAACTCCGGCTGCCCGAGTAATCGTTAGGGTCTGACGGGCAGAGCCGTGCGGTCGCGCACGGCTGACGGGCGACCGACGGGGATGAAGCAACCGCGATGAAGCAACTGCGCATCAGAACTCTGGCCGGCCTCTTCGGGGCCGCCGGAGTGCTGTCCTGGGCGGGCGCCCGCCTGTGGAACGCGCTGGGCACCCTGCCCAGCGTCCCCCTGGCCGCGCCCATCGTGCTCGCGGTGATCGCCGTCGTCCTGCTGGCGACGGCCCTCTCCATCCGCTCCCGGCTGCGCGCCCAGCGCGAGCGCCGCCCCGACGCCAAGGGTGTCGACCCGATGATGGCGGCCCGTGCGCTGGTCTTCGGCCAGGCCAGCGCGCTGGTCGCGGCGCTGGTCGCGGGCATGTACGGCGGCACGGGCGTCTTCCTGCTGGAGCAGCTGGACATCCCGGCCCGCCGCGACCAGGCGATCTACGCCGGCTTCTCGGTCGTCGCCGGCGTCGCCGTCATCGCAGCGGCGATCTTCCTGGAGCGCGTCTGCAAGCTCCCGGACGACGACGACACGGAGGGCACGGCGCCGGTGGCGTGAGAGTGAGTCCCGGTCGGAGTCACCAGGGCTCGCGTGCCAGGTGGCCGTTGATCAGGAAGCCCGGATGAGGGCTGAGGCGATAGCTGTACAGGGTGAAGGGCTTGTCCCCGCACACGCGTGCCCGCACCTCCCGCACTTCGGCCCGCCCTGTCTCCTTGAGTTGAAGCGGATGCCGCTCAGCCCGGAAGGTGCCGCGCGCGGGCCAGCTGTCCGCCACGATCCGTGCGGACGCCTTTCCGTTGGTGCGAGGGGTGAATCTGGCTCCGATGATCCGCGCGAGCTCCGCGAGGAAGGGCACATTGGCGCTCACAAGCGCCCGCCCGGGCCATGTCTTGATACGGCAGCCATCGCCGTCTTCGTAGCCGTGCTCGGACGGAACGGTCAGCAGGAACTACGTGTCCCTGGTCGTGAACATACCGCTCCCACCATGTACCCGAAGTCGTAGCCCGGCTTGATCTCCAGCCGTTCACGGCAGAGCTTCCTGGCATGCGTCCATGCCAGGACCCTGTCTGCTGCCTCTCGCGCAGGAACCCACCCGCCGACGATGCCCAGGAGTTGATGCGGCGCGACGGTGAAGGTGGTGCGCTCGGTCGTCACGTCGACCACCTCACGCACCTTGGCCGCCAGCACCTGGGTGACGGTCGTGCGGACAGTACGTTCGCCGTCAACCGTCCACAGGCTCGAGCCGACCCGCACGTCTCGTGCTCGTAGACGCCCGCCGACCACGTTCACCGTCTGCCTGCTGGGCAGTCCGTGCTCCACAGTGGCCCCCCGATCCACGATCAATACAACTGATCGGGAACCGTATCGGGCACCACTGACAATCGGGTCAGCGAGCCAGAATCAGGCTCATTGCCTCAGCTCGGGTCGTGGCATCCCGAAGCTGACCTCGCACGGCGGACGTCGTGGTCTTCGCTCCGGGCTTGCGCACGCCACGCACCGACATGCACATGTGCTCGGCCTCGATGACGACGATGGCGCCCCGCGCATCAAGGATGCGCACGAGGGAGTCGGCAATTTGAGTGGTGAGACGTTCTTGCACCTGAGGACGGCGGGCGAAGACCTCGACCAGGCGGGCCAGCTTCGACAGTCCGGTGATCTTGCCGTTCTCCGCTGGTATGTAGCCGATATGGGCCACACCGTGGAAGGGCAGAAGATGGTGTTCGCACATGGATACGATTTCAATGTCCTTGACCAGGACCATCTCATCGTGCCCGAGGTCGAACGTCGTCGTCAGAACATCCTCGGGCTCTTGCCTGAGCCCCGCCAGGAGTTCCTTGTACGCCCGCGCCACCCGCGCCGGAGTCTCCCGCAGGCCCTCGCGGTCCGGGTCCTCGCCGACCGCGATGAGGAGTTCGCGCACGGCGCTTTCGGCCCGCTTCTCGTCGAACTCTCCGATCGAGCCCTCGCCGTCCAGCGTCACCGGGTCGGTCATGTCGTGCCTCTTCCTTGTACGGACATCCGGCACGGCCCCCAGACAGACAAAAGGCCGCGTCCCCCACACCGTAAAGCGTGGGGGACGCGGCCTGCATTCCGGGCCCTGTGAAGGGTGCCGTCAGCTCTCGGGGCGGTCGTCCTTCACCGTGTCCACCGGGGTGGTGGTTTCGATGGCGGTCGCCGAGCCGTTCGCCCCGTTCGTCAGTGAGAGCTCCTTGGGGGAGAGCACCGGCGGGCGGGTCGAGGGGGTGCGGCGGGAGGAGCCGGTCCACGCGGGGCGGGCCGGACGCTTCACGATCGGGGCGAAGATCTCGGCGATCTGCTCCTTGTTCAGCGTCTCCTTCTCCAGCAGCGCGAGGACCAGGTTGTCGAGAACGTCGCGGTTCTCGACGAGGATCTCCCAGGCCTCGTTGTGCGCCGTCTCGATGAGCTTCTTGACCTCTTCGTCGACGAGCGCGGCGACCTCTTCCGAGTAGTCGCGCTGGTGCGCCATCTCGCGGCCGAGGAACGGCTCGCTGTTGTCGCCGCCGAACTTGATCGCGCCGAGACGCTCGGTCATGCCGTACTGCGTGACCATCGCGCGGGCCGTGGAGGTGGCCTTCTCGATGTCGTTCGCCGCGCCGGTGGTCGGGTCGTGGAAGACCAGTTCCTCCGCCGCCCGGCCGCCCAGCATGTAGGCGAGCTGGTCGAGCATCTCGTTGCGCGTGGTCGAGTACTTGTCCTCGTCCGGGAGCACCATCGTGTACCCGAGCGCGCGGCCGCGGGACAGGATCGTGATCTTGTGCACCGGGTCGGAGTTCGGAGACGCCGCCGCGACCAGGGCGTGACCGCCCTCGTGGTACGCGGTGATCTTCTTCTCCTTGTCCGACATGATCCGGGTCCGCTTCTGCGGGCCCGCGACCACACGGTCGATCGCCTCGTCCAGCATGTGGTTGTCGATCAGCTTCTTGTCGCTGCGCGCCGTGAGGAGCGCCGCTTCGTTCAGCACGTTCGACAGGTCCGCGCCGGTGAAGCCGGGGGTGCGGCGGGCGACGGCCGACAGGTCGACGTCCGGGGCGACCGGCTTGCCCTTCTGGTGGACCTTGAGGATCTCCAGACGGCCCTGCATGTCCGGGCGGTCGACCGCGATCTGGCGGTCGAAGCGGCCGGGACGCAGCAGCGCCGGGTCGAGGATGTCGGGCCGGTTCGTGGCGGCGATCAGGATGACGCCGCCCTTCACGTCGAAGCCGTCCATCTCGACGAGCAGCTGGTTGAGCGTCTGCTCGCGCTCGTCGTGACCGCCGCCGAGGCCGGCGCCGCGGTGGCGGCCGACCGCGTCGATCTCGTCGACGAAGACGATCGCCGGGGCGTTCGCCTTGGCCTGCTCGAAGAGGTCACGGACTCGCGAGGCACCGACACCGACGAACATCTCGACGAAGTCGGAACCGGAGATCGAGTAGAAGGGCACCCCGGCCTCGCCGGCGACGGCGCGCGCGAGGAGCGTCTTGCCGGTACCGGGCGGGCCGTACAGCAGAACACCCTTGGGGATCTTGGCGCCGACGGCCTGGAACTTCGCCGGCTCCTGGAGGAACTCCTTGATCTCGTGGAGCTCCTCGACCGCCTCGTCCGAGCCCGCCACGTCGGCGAACGTCGTCTTCGGGGTGTCCTTGGTGATGAGCTTGGCCTTGGACTTCCCGAACTGCATGACCCGGGAGCCGCCACCCTGCATCTGATTCATCAGGAACAGGAAGACGACGACGATGAGGACGAAGGGCAGCAGCGACAGCAGGATGCTGACGAACGCGTTCTGCTTCGTCGGGGAGACGGTGTACCCGTCGGGAATCTGCTTGCCCTCGAACTTGGACTGCAGAGCCTTGGCCACGTCGACGCCCTGGTCGCCGATGTAGCTCGCCTGGATCTTGCTGGAGCCGTCGACCTTCTCGCCGCTCTTCAGCTCGACCTTGATGGTGTTCTCGTCACCGGTGGTGATCTTGGCCTGCTGGACCTGGTTCTTGTCGATGGCCTGAATGACCTGGCCGGTGTCCACCGTCTTGTAGCCGCCGGACGAGCCGACGACCTGCATCAACACGACCACGGCAAGGACGGCCAGCACGATCCACATGACCGGCCCACGGAAGTATCGCTTCACGTCCATCCATACGGAGCGGTTCCGCCCCGTCCCTCCTGCCATAGTGAGTTTGATAAGGCTGTTTCAAGCTGTTGAGCTCTTGAACCCGTTTGAAGCTGTTTGAAGAACTGTTCTTCGGACGGTACCCCAGCATTGTCACCCGAAGTCGCAGGGGACGTCCGACAATCTCGCCTTCGCCTGCTCCAACGGCGGGAAGCCCCTGAGGGTTCCCGCCGTCTGACGTGACCTCAGCCGCCGTAGACGTGCGGAGCCAGCGTGCCGACGAACGGCAGGTTCCGGTACTTCTCCGCGTAGTCGAGGCCGTACCCGACCACGAACTCGTTCGGGATGTCGAAGCCGACCCACTTGACGTCGATGTCGACCTTGGCCGCCTCCGGCTTGCGCAGCAGCGTGCACACCTCGAGGGAGGCGGGCTCGCGGGTGCCGAGGTTGGTCAGCAGCCAGGACAGCGTCAGACCGGAGTCGATGATGTCCTCGACGATCAGGACGTGCTTGTCCTTGATGTCGGTGTCGAGGTCCTTGAGGATCCGCACGACACCGGAGGACTGGGTGCCGGAGCCGTACGAGGACACCGCCATCCAGTCCATGGTGACGGGGGTGGACAGGGCGCGAGCCAGGTCCGCCATGACCATCACGGCGCCCTTGAGGACCCCGACGATGAGCAGGTCCTTGCCCGCGTATTCGGCATCGACCTTGGCTGCCAGCTCGGCCAGCTTCGCGTCGATCTCTTCCTTGGTGATGAGCACCGACTTGAGGTCGGTGCCCATGTCTTTCGCGTCCACCCGCATCACTTTCGGTCGTCCCACCGGCCGCCGCGACGTGAGCCGCGCTGTCAGCCTTGCCGGATGACCAGTCTGCCACCCTGCCGCTGGGCGACGACTTTGCCCGGGAGATTGATCTCCTTCTGGCCCCGCCATCCGGTGATCAGGCGGTCCACCTCTTCGATGTGCCGGGCGAACAGGGCGCCGGCCGGGGCTCCGGCCTCGATGGCGGCCCGGCGCAGGATGCGGCGGCGCACGGCGGGCGGCAGCGCGTAGAGCTTGGCGCATTCGAGGAGTCCGGCGGCGTCGCAGACGGACTCGGCGGCCTGCGCGGCCCAGGCGTCCAGCGCATCGGCATCGTCGCGGGACAACTGGGCCGTACGGGCGAGCGCCTCGACGACGCCCTTGCCGAGCGCCTTCTCCAGGGCGGGCAGTCCTTCGTGCCGCAGCCGGGACCTCGTGTAGGCCGGATCGGTGTTGTGCGGGTCGTCCCAGACCGGCAGGTGCTGGACGAGACAGGCCTTGCGGGCGGTCTGCCGGTCGAGGTGGAGGAAGGGGCGCCGGTAGCGGCCGCCGGCCCCCGAGATCGCGGCCATGCCGGACAGGGAGCGGATGCCGGAGCCGCGGGCGAGGCCGAGCAGGACGGTCTCGGCCTGGTCGTCGCGGGTGTGGCCGAGCAGGACGGCGGCCGCGCCGAGGCGCTCGGCGGCGTCGTCGAGGGCGGCGTAGCGGGCGTCGCGGGCGGCCGCTTCCGGGCCTCCGTCGCGGCCGACCTGCACGGCGACGGACTCGGCCGGGGCCAGTCCGAGGGCGGTCAGGCGCAGGACGACGTCCTCGGCGCGGGTGTCGGAGCCGGACTGCAGACCGTGGTCGACGGTGATGCCGCCGGCCCGGATGCCGAGTTTGGGGGCCTCGAAGGCGAGGGCCGAGGCGAGCGCCATGGAGTCGGCGCCGCCGGAGCAGGCGACGAGGACCAGGGGCCGCTCGGGAGGTGTGGCGGGGGAGGAAGCCGGGGAGCGTGGGGAGGGTGGGGGGACGACAGAGGGCGTGGGGGTTGCGGGCTGTGCGTTGAGGATGTCGTGGAGGACGCGGCGGACCGCCAGGCGTATCGCCGCGACCGCAGGATGGGGACCCATGTCCGGTTCCCTTCATTCCGTTGTCTAGGGGAGTGGGCGCCAACTCGTGAGCCGTGCGCAACGGCTCAGTCGCTCAACGGTGACTCGGTGAATTCGGTCACGCAGAGTGTGTCGATGGTGACAGAGCCGAGCCATTCCCTGAGCATTGCACGCCTGCCCACGGGCCACGGTCCCTCGGATGGGTGATCCTGAGCAATTTTGGGCGTGCCTTACGGGACGTCGTGGGCGCCGTCTGTCTTGTTGTGCACCCGCGCGACCCAGTCCGCGGGTTTGGCGATCTCCGCCTTGGTGGGGAGGGTGTTGGGCGATGTCCAGACGCGGTTGAAGCCGTCCATGCCGACCTGGTCGACGACGGCTCGTACGAATCGCTCGCCGTCGCGGTACTGCCGCAGCTTGGCGTCGAGGCCGAGGAGCTTGCGCAGGGCCGTGTCGAGCCGGGAGGCGCCCTTCTGGCGGCGCTGCTGGAACTTCTCGCGGATCTCCCCGACGGACGGCACGACGTCCGGGCCGACGCCGTCCATCACGTAGTCCGCGTGCCCTTCGAGCAGGGACATCACGGCGGTGAGGCGGGCGAGGACCTCGCGCTGGGCGGGCGACTGGACCAGCTCGACCAGGGAGCGGCCGCCGTCGTCGCGCTCCTCGTCGTCGCCCTCGGGGCGTCCGCCGGCGAGGGACTGGGCGGCTTCCCTGATCCGCTCCAGGAACGTCGACGGGTCGACCTCGGTCTCGGCGAGGAACGACTGGATCTCGCCCTCCAGGTGGTCGCGCAGCCAGGGCACGGCGGTGAACTGGGTGCGGTGGGTCTCCTCGTGCAGGCAGACCCAGAGCCGGAAGTCGTGCGGGTCGACGTCGAGTTCGCGCTCCACGTGCACGATGTTCGGCGCGACGAGCAGCAGCCTGCCGCCGCCGTTCGGCGCGGCGGGGAGGTCGCTGGTGGCGGGGGCGAAGGTCTCGTACTGGCCGAGGACGCGGGAGGACAGGAACGACAGCAGCATGCCCAGCTCGACGCCGGTGACCTTGCCGCCGACCGCGCCGAGGACGGCGCCGCCGGGGCCCGGGCCGCGGCGCTCCTGCATCTTGTCGAGCAGCGGCTTGAGGAGTTCGCGGAAGCCCGCGACGTTGGCCTTCACCCAGCCCGGGCGGTCCACCACGAGGACAGGGGTGTCGTGCATGTCGTCGGAGGCCATGCGGGTGTACGCGCGCACGTGCTCCTCCGAGGCCTTGGCGTGCCGGCGCAGCTCGGAGACGACGGCGCGCGCCTCGTCACGGCTCACCTCCGGGCCGGGCCGTACGAGTCGGGTCGCCGTGGCCACCGCGAGGTTCCAGTCGACCATTCCTGCCGAAGCCGCACCGCCGAAGCTCGTCATGCGTCAACGGTACGTGACCCTTCGGGCACAGGGAGGGGGTTGGACCCTGACTGAACCCTGACACCCGGCCGTGCGGTGTCCGCGGGGCGTCAGCGGCAGCCGCAGTTGGCGACGGAGGAGGCGAGCCGGTCCAGGACGGCCTGGGCGGACTGGGGGCCGGGGGCGCCCTCGGTCATGAACGCGAAGACCAGCAGCCGGCCGTCGGCGTCGACGACCGTGCCGGCCAGGGTGTTCACGCCGGTGAGGGTGCCGGTCTTGGCGCGGACCAGGCCGGTTCCGGAGGCGTCGGCCTCGTCCGTGTAGCGGTGGGCGAGAGTGCCGGTGAAGCCGGCCACGGGCAGGCCGGTGAGCAGGGAGCGCAGTTCGGGGCGGCTCCGGTCGGCGGCCTCGGCGAGCAGGCCGGTGAGCAGGGCGGCGGAGGCCTTGTCGGTGCGGTCCAGGCCGCTGCCGTCGGAGAAGTGGGCGCCGGACAGAGGCAGGCCCAGTTTCTCCAGCTGCTTCTTGACGGCCCGGCCCGCGCCGTCGAAGTCGTGGCTCTCGCCGGCGGCGATGGCGGTCTGCCGGGCGAGCGCCTCGGCGATGTCGTTGTCGCTGTTGGTCAGCATGCGCTCGACGAGGGCGGACAGGGGCGGGGACTCGACCTTCGCGAGGTCCTCGGCCTGTCCGGAGGCCTTGGAGGGGCCGGGGGTGCCCTTGGTCTTGATACCGCGTTCGTGCAGCAGGTCCGCGAACTTCTGGGCGGCCGAGGCCGCGGGGTCGGCGGCGCGCGGCGCCGGGCCGCTGTTGGAGCCGTCGGTGCGGGCCTCGTCGGCCATCAGGGCGGAGACCTGGGCGAGGTTGTCGTTCACGCCGATGGGGTGCAGCGACGGTCCCGAGTACAGCGAGGTGTCGTACGAGAGGGTGACCTCGGTGGTGCCGGCGTCCTTGAGGGAGGCGGCCGTGCGGTCGGCGAGGGTGCGCAGGCCCGCGGCGCCGTAGGGATTCTTCTCGCGGGCCGTCAGGGTGGGGTCGCCGCCGCCGATCAGCAGCAGTTCCCCGGAGTCCTTCTCCAGGGCCGTGCGGGTGGCGATGCGGTGGTCGGGGCCCGCCGCGGTGAGCGCGGCGACCGCGGTGGCCAGCTTCGTCGTGGACGCGGGGGTGAGGGCGTCGCCCGCCGATTTTCCGTAGAGCCGCTTGCCGGTGGCGGCGTCGACGACCGCGGCGGTGCGGCGCGATCCGAGGGCGGCGTCCTTGAACAGCGGGTCCAGGACGTCGGCCAGGGCGTGCTCCGTCGGGCCGGGCACCGACGCTCCGGGCGCGGCGAGGACGGCGGGGGCGCTGGGGGCCGCGGACGCCGCCCCCGCGGACGTACGGCCGTGATCTGCACCACCCCGGCTGCCCTGGGAGACCGCCCGGTCCGCCTCGGCCTTACGCTGACCGGAGGAGTCCCAGGGGCCGGTCGCGACCGCCACCAGGGCGGCGAAGGCCACACCCACCGCCGTCGCTCCCACCGTGAACTGCTTGGTCTTGGTCTTCGCAACGCCCGTCACGAGTTGCGAAGCCTTCAGCTCCGGCACCGCGGACCAGCCCCTTTCGCGATCACACACCTGCGTAGGGGACACTTAACCACCAGAAGTTTGTGTTGATCATGGAGGAGCCACCGGTGGAGTTCGACGTCACGATCGAGATTCCGAAGGGATCGCGGAACAAGTACGAGGTCGACCACGAGACCGGTCGCATCCGTCTCGACCGTCGTCTCTTCACCTCGACCGCCTACCCGACGGACTACGGCTTCGTCGAGAACACGCTCGGCGAGGACGGCGACCCGCTGGACGCGCTGGTCATCCTGGACGAGCCGACGTTCCCGGGCTGCCTCATCAAGTGCCGCGCCATCGGCATGTTCCGCATGACGGACGAGGCCGGCGGCGACGACAAGCTGCTGTGCGTCCCGGCGACGGACCCGCGCATGGAGCACCTGCGCGACATCCACCACGTCTCCGAGTTCGACCGCCTGGAGATCCAGCACTTCTTCGAGGTCTACAAGGACCTGGAGCCCGGCAAGTCCGTCGAGGGCGCCGACTGGGTCGGCCGTGTCGAGGCCGAGGCCGAGATCGAGCGCTCGTACAAGCGTGCCCAGGACCAGGGCGGCCACTGAGTCGTAGGGCGTAGCGCCCCTCCGCTGTCCGCCGGACGGGCCGTACGACATCTGTCGTGCGGCCCGTTCGCGTTTCTGTGCGCATACTGAGGCGTACCGGAGGTAGACGCGTAGACAGGCGCGGCCACAGTCCCAGTCGCGGTGGCGACGGCAAGAAGGGCGAGAAGGGCACGAGGTGACGGACCGGGAGACCGAGGCCCCCGAGGACCGCAAACCGCAGTCCGACGAGGCACGCAGCGCGTTCACGCAACCCATCGGGACCGTGGCGCCCGCGCCGGTGGTGGAGGAGGAATCCGCCTCGACCACCTCGGAGTTCGCGCTCCCCGAGGGGTTCAGCGTGCCGCCCGCCGACCCCGTGGAGTCCGAGGGGTCCGCGTTCACCCCTCCGCGCACGTACAGCGCCAAGCAGTCGCCGCCCGCCTTCACGCCGCCGCACGGCATCCCGGTGGTCCGGCTGACCAAAGAGGCGCCCTGGCAGGACCGGATGCGCACGATGCTGCGGCTGCCGGTCGCCGAGCGGCCCGCGCCGGAGAAGCCGCAGAAGGAGGACGAAGCCGGGCCCGCCGTGCCGCGCGTGCTCGACCTGACGCTGCGCATCGGGGAGCTGCTGCTCGCCGGGGGCGAGGGCGCCGAGGACGTGGAGGCGGCGATGTTCGCCGTGTGCCGGTCCTACGGGCTCGACCGGTGCGAGCCGACGGTGACGTTCACGCTGCTGTCGATCACGTTCCAGCCGTCACTGGTGGACGACCCGGTGACGGCGTCGCGCACCGTGCGCCGCCGGGGCACCGACTACAACCGGCTCGCGGCCGTGTTCCGGCTGGTCGACGACATCAGCGACGAGGACGACGAGGCCGCCGCCATCTCGCTGGAGGACGCCTACCGGCGGCTCGCCGAGATCCGCCGTAACCGCCACCCCTATCCGGGCTGGGCGCTCACCGGTGCGAGCGGGCTGCTCGCCGGGTCCGCCTCGATCCTCGTCGGCGGTGACCTCATCGTGTTCGTCGCCGCGGCGATCGGCGCGATGCTGGGCGACCGGCTGGCGTGGCTGTGCGCGGGGCGCGGGTTCCCGGAGTTCTACCAGTTCACAGTGGCCGCGATGCCGCCCGCCGCGATCGGCATCCTGCTGACCATGGCCCACAACTACGTGGACGTGCGCGCGTCCGCGGTGATCACCGGTGGGCTGTTCGCGCTGCTGCCCGGGCGGGCGCTGGTGGCCGGGGTGCAGGACGGCCTGACCGGTTTCTACATCACGGCCGCGGCCCGGCTCCTCGAAGTCATGTACTTCTTCGTCGGCATCGTCGTCGGCGTGCTGATCATGCTGTACGTGGGGGTGCAGCTGCACGCGCAGCTCAACCCGGACGCCGCGCTGTCGGGGACCCCGCGGCCCTACTGGCAGATCGCCTCGTCGATGGCGCTGTCGCTCGCCTTCGCCGTGCTGTTGCAGCAGGAGCGGTCGACGGTGATCGCCGTGACGCTCAACGGCGGGGTCGCCTGGGTGATCTACGGTGCCATGCACAACGCGGGCGGGATCTCGCCGGTGGCGTCCACCGCCGCCGCGGCCGGGCTCGTCGGGCTTTTCGGGCAGCTCTTCTCGCGGTACCAGTTCGCTTCGGCGCTGCCGTACGTGACCGCCGCGATCGGGCCTCTGCTGCCGGGTTCCGCGACGTACTTCGGGCTGTTGGCCATCGCGCAGAGCGATGTGGACAAGGGGCTGGTGTCGCTGTCCAAGGCGGCCGCGCTCGCCATGGCCATCGCGATCGGGGTGAACCTGGGTGGCGAGATCTCCCGCCTCTTCATCAAGTCCCCCGGCGCCGAGGGCCGCCGCGCCGCCAAGCGCACCCGCGGCTTCTAGCACCGGGTCCGTCGGCCGCCCGCGGGCCGGTGGGGGCTGGTCGGTTGTCGGCCGCCCGCGGGCCGGTGGCCGCTTCTCGCGCAGTTCCCCGCGCCCCTGAGGCATGCGCTGACGCGCAGTTCCCCGCGCCCCTGAGAGGCCTGTGGCCTTCAGGGGAGGCTGCGCGTC
>NZ_JBEOYI010000046.1:0-31706 GCF_040297005.1 Streptomyces sp. NPDC001904
GCCGATTTCCTCGGGGTCTTGCTTCGCTTTCCGGCCTTTCGGCTTTCCGGCGAGTCCGACTCTATCAGATCCTTTCGGGCCTGATTCCCAGTCAGCGGGCTTTGTCTTTCCGGCTGTTGGGCCGTTCCGACGTCCCAGACTTTAGCGGATTCCCTCTTCGATGACTAATCGAGGCGGAATGTGAATTCGGGCGTGCCGAAATCAATCCCGGAGGGAGACCGTGCTGGTGGTGGGGTGCCGCGTGAGCGGCGGAGGTGCTGCCCTCGGCCGTGGTGGCCGGACAACTCGCAGGACTCTACGCCACCCGCGCCGGTAGTACAAAAGCGGGGCCCGTGCGAACGATCGCACGGGCCCCGCCGCAGGTCAGAGCGGTGTTCGGAGCGGTGTTCAGGCTCCGACGGGCTCCTTCGTCCCGCCCCCGCGCGGCTCGGGGACGTCCGAGCGGGAGTCGTCGTCCGCGCCGGAGTCGAGGAGCGTGCGCTCGTCGAAGGGGAGGTCGCCGGCGAGGACCCGCTTGACCCGGTCGCGGTCCACCTCTCCGGTCCAGCAGCCGATCAGCAGCGTGGCCACCGCATTGCCCGCGAAGTTCGTCAGGGCGCGGGCCTCGCTCATGAAGCGGTCGATGCCGATGATGAGGCCGACCCCGTCGACCAGGCCCGGCTTGTGCGACTGGAGGCCGGAGGCGAGGACCGCGATGCCGGAACCGGAGACGCCGGCCGCGCCCTTCGACGCGATCATCATGAAGAGGAGCAGGCCGATCTGCTGGCCGATGCCCATCGGCTGGTCCATGGCGTCGGCGATGAAGAGGGACGCCATGGTCAGGTAGATCATGGTGCCGTCGAGGTTGAAGGAGTAGCCGGTCGGCACGGTGATGCCGACGACCGGGCGGGAGACGCCGAGGTGCTCCATCTTCGCGATCAGGCGCGGCAGGGCCGACTCCGAGGAGGACGTCGAGAGGATGAGCAGGAACTCCCGGCCGAGGTACTTCAGCAGCGCGAAGATGTTGAAGCCCGTCGCCATGCGCAGGATCGCGGCCAGCACGATGCCGACGAAGAGCGCGCAGGTGACGTAGAAGCCGATCATGATGGTGGCCAGGGCCTTGAGGGCGTCGACGCCCGTTTCTCCGATGACGGCGGCCATGGCGCCGAACGCGCCGATCGGGGCGGCCCACATGATCATGCCGAGGACGCGGAAGACGAGCTTCTGGATGTGCTCGATGCCGCGCAGCACCGGCTCGCCCGCCCGGCCCATCGCCTGGAGGGCGAAGCCGACGAGGAGGGCGACCAGGAGGGTCTGGAGGACCTCGCCCTCCGTGAAGGCGGAGACCAGGGTCGTCGGGATGATGCCCAGGACGAAGTCGACCGGGCCCTCGCTCGCGTCCTTGGCCGCCGCCTGGCCGACGTCCTTCGTGGCGTCGGTCAAGTGCATGCCGCTGCCGGGGTCGAGGATGTTGCCGACGATCAGGCCGATGGCGAGGGCGACCATCGACATCACGATGAAGTAGCCGAGGGCGAGACCGCCGACCTTGCCGATCTTGGCGGCCTTGCGGACCGAGCCGACGCCCAGCACGATCGTGCAGAAGATGATGGGCGAGATCATCATCTTGATCAGGTTCACGAAGCCCGTGCCGACGGGCTTGAGCTCCTTGGCGAAGTCGGGCCAGATGAAGCCGACGGCGACGCCGAGGAGGACCGCCACGATGACGGCGATGTACAGGTAGTGCGTGCGGTCCCGCTTCGCGGCGGGCTGCGCGGGCTGCGGGGCTTGGTCGGTGGTCGCGGTCCCGTTCTCGGCCACGGTTCCCTCCTGGCTGCTGACGACGGTGTCGGCGTACTGGGCTTGTCCCGGACTCGGCAGTGCGTGCGGCTCACGTCCTGCGGCTGCGGATCCCGGTGACTATCTCCCGGGCGGTGAGCACCGTCACCCTTCCGTTCATTTAGTTCCCGCTTGAACCGACGGGCAGACTGACCGCATGCGCTCCTTGCGTCTTCCCCGCCCCCGCAGCCTGGCCGGCCAGCTGTTCGCGATGCAGGTCGTGCTGGTCGCCGCCGTGGTCGCCGGGTGCGCGCTGTTCACGTATCTCAGTGACAAGAGGCAGGCGGAGACGTCGGCCAGGCGGCAGGCGACGGCCGCGGCGACGGCGGTCGCCGACGCCGTCTCGGTACGGGAGGCGATCACCGGGGACGCGGATCCGACGGCGCGGCTCCAGCCGTACGCGCTCGCCGTGCAGAAGCACACCGGCGTCGACTTCGTGACGATCATGAACACGGACGGGATCCGGTGGACGCACCCCACGACCAGGTACATCGGGCAGCGGTTCCTGGGGCACATCGGGCCCGCGCTGAAGGGGCGGACGTTCTCGGAGACGTACACCGGGACGCTCGGGCCGTCGGTGCGGGTGGTGACGCCGGTGTACGACCGTCAGAAGCGGGTCGTCGGGCTGGTCAGCGCCGGGATAACGATCGACGAGATCACGGCGCAGGCGCGCGGGCAGGTGCTCGCGGTGGCCGGGGTCGCGGGGGCCGCGCTGGTGGTCGGCGGCATCGGGACGTACGTCGTCAACGCGCGGCTGCGGCGCCACACGCACGGGATGAACGCCGGTGAGCTGAGCCGGATGCACGCCTATCACCAGGCCGCGCTGCACGCCGTGCGCGAGGGGCTGCTGATGCTCGACGGGCAGCGGCGGGTGGCGCTGATGAACGACGGGGCGCGGGTGCTGCTCGGGGTGGGCGACGGGGACGAGGTCGTCGGGCGGTCCGTCGCCGAACTCGGGCTGCCCGCGCCGCTGACCGGGGCGCTGCTCGCCACCGAGCCGCGGGTCGACGAGCTGCATCTGACCGCCGACCGGGTCGTGGTCGTCAACACCTCGCCGGTCACCAGTGAGGAGCGGCGCGGCACCGTCGTGACCCTGCGCGATCACACCGAACTCCAGGCGGTGATGGGCGAGTTGAACTCCGAGCGCGGGTTCACGCAGGCGTTGCGGTCGCAGGCGCACGAGGCGGCGAACCGGCTGCACACCGTGGTGTCGCTGATCGAGCTGGGCCGCGCCGACGAGGCGATCGAGTTCGCGACCGCCGAGCTGGAGCTGGCGCAGGCGCTGACCGACCAGGTGGTGGGCGCGGTGAGCGAGCCGGTGCTCGCCGCGCTGCTGCTCGGCAAGGCCGCGCAGGCCAATGAGCGCGGTGTCGAGCTGGTCGTCTCCGGTGACACCCGGGTCGAGGAGGTCGAGGACGGGCCGGGCGGGGCGCTCGGGCAGGTGCTGTCGGCGCGGGATCTCGTCACGGTGCTCGGCAATCTCATCGACAACGCCGTCGACGCGGCGCAGGGTTCGCCGCGCGCCCGCGTCACGGTCACCGCCCGCACGGAGGCGGACGGGCTGTTGCTGCGGGTGGCGGACTCAGGGCCGGGGGTCGATCCGGCGCATGCCGACGCGGTGTTCGAGCGCGGCTGGTCGACCAAGCCGGCCGGGCCGGGCGGGCGGGGTCTCGGTCTGGCTCTCGTACGGCAGGCTGTGGCGCGCGGGCATGGCACGCTCGCTCTGGACCGGGATGCGGGCGGGGGCGCCGCGTTCACCGTGCGGATGCCGTTCGCCGTCGGCGCGGGGGCCGACGGGGTGCCGGGTCCGCGCGGTGGTGGGACCACGTCGGCGGCGACTGCGCCGACGTCCGATGCGAAAGGCAGTACCTCATGAGCGACGACGCTGCCGAGTCCGGGCGCATCCGGGTCCTGGTCGTCGAGGACGATCCGGTGGCGGCCGACGCCCACACGCTCTACGTGGACCGGGTGCCCGGGTTCGTCACCGTGGCGCGGGCGCACACCGCCGCCGAGGCGCGGCGGGCCCTGGACCGGGTCGCTGTCGATCTGATCCTGCTCGATCTGCATCTGCCCGACGGGCACGGGCTGGCGCTGGCGCGGTCGTTGCGGGCCGCCGGGCATCAGACCGATGTGATCGCGGTGACCTCTGCGCGGGATCTGGCGGTGGTGCGGGAGGGGGTGTCGCTCGGGGTGGTGCAGTACGTGCTGAAGCCGTTCACCTTCGCGACGCTGCGGGACCGGCTGGTGCGGTACGCCGAGTACCGGACCAGTAGCGGGGAGGCGGCCGGGCAGGACGAGGTGGACCGGGCGCTGGCCAATCTGCGGTCGCCGGCGCCGGCCGCGCTGCCGAAGGGGTTGAGCGGGCCGACACTCGAGCGGGTGACGCACACCTTGCGGGAGGCGGCGCCCGAGGGGGTGACGGCGGCTTCGGCCGCCGAGGCCGTGGGGATCTCGCGGATCACCGCGCGGCGGTATCTGGAGCATCTGGTGGACTCGGGGCGGGCCGGGCGCAGTCCTCAGTACGGGCAGGTGGGGCGGCCCGAGCTGGTGTACACGTGGAAGTAGGTCGCGCAGGTCTCCGCGGCCCCCTGCACACCCATTGACCCTGCTCGACCCGGACCGTACGTTCACGGGCAGCCACGCGCGGCAACGCAGCCCGCGACGGTCCGTAGGAGGTCGTGCCCGTGCGCCCCACCGCCCCGCTCCTGACCGCCACCGCCCTGCTCCTGGCCGCCGGAACCCTCACCGCGTGCGGCGGTGGCTCCGGCGGCGACGCGAACACCGTGAAGGTCTCGTACAAGCAGTCCACGGACAACATGAGCAAGGTCCCGGACACCTATCTGACCGCGATGAAGAAGCAGTTTGAGAAGGCCAACCCGGGCAAGAAGGTCGAGCTCGTCCCGATCAAGGCACCGGACGCCGAGTACTACACGAAGCTCCAGCAGATGCTCCGCTCCCCCAGAACGGCGCCCGACCTCGTCTACGAGGACACGTTCCTGGTCAACTCCGACATCACCAGCGGGTACTTGAGGCCACTGGACAAGTACCTGGACGCGTGGCCGGACTGGGACCAGTTCATCGACACCGCGAAGACGGCCGCGAAGGGCCAGGACGGCAGGACGTACGGCGTTCCCGACGGCACCGACACCCGTGGCCTCTGGTACGACAAGGCCGTCCTGAAGAAGGCGGGCATCGCGACGCCCTGGCAGCCGAAGAACTGGGACGAGCTCCTCGACGCCGCCCGCACCATCAAGAAGAAGGTCCCCGGCGTCACCCCGCTGAACCTCTACACCGGCAAGGCGGGCGGCGAGCAGTCCACGATGCAGGGCTTCGAGATGCTGCTGTACGGCACGGGTGACGGCACCGCCGACCCGCTCTACGACAAGTCCTCGCAGAAGTGGATCGCCGGGTCGAAGGCGTTCAGGGACAGCCTGTCGTTCGTCGAGACCGTCTACAAGGAGAAGCTCGGCCCCGACGTCTCCGACGCGCTCGACCCGAACATCGGCACCACCGTCCGCGGTGAACTCCTGCCCCAGGGAAAGATCGGCATCGACCTCGACGGCTCCTGGCTCCCGCAGGACTGGATCGAGGGCGCCGGGCACGCCTGGCCGCAGTGGTCGCGGAAGCTGGGCCTCGCCCACATGCCGACCCGGAGCGGGCAGGCGCCCGGCAAGGTCTCCATGTCCGGCGGCTGGACCTGGGCGATCCCCGCCAAGGCGGCCCACCCCGACCTCGCCTTCGACTTCATCAGGACGATGCAGACGAAGGAGAACGCCCGGCGCTGGTACATCGCCAACTCGGGCATCGCGGTCCGCAAGGACGTGGCCGCCGACCCGGCGTACGTGAAGGCGCAGCCCGGCATCGAGTTCTTCACGGATCTGGTGGGGTCGACCCACTACCGGCCCGCCTACCCCGCGTACCCGAAGGTGTCCACGGCGATCCAGGAGGCCATGGAGTCGGTGACGACCGGCGACGCCTCGGTGGACGAGGCGGCAGCCACGTACGACGACCAGCTGAAGACGGCAGCGGACGGCAAAGTTGTCACGCGGCCCTGAGCGGCCCAGGGGGCGGGCGGTGCTCCGGGCCCTCCCCCTGGCCCCGGCCACCGTCGTCATGGCCCTCTTCCTGGCCGGCCCCATCGCCTACTGCGTCTACATCGCCTTCACCGACCTCCAGCTCACCGGCCAGGCCGCCTCCTCCTTCGTCGGCTTCGACAACTTCACGGCCGCGTTCCACGACGACGCCTTCCTGAACGCGGTCAGGCTCACCCTCGTCTTCACGTTCCTGTCGTCGATCGTGGGCCAGAACACCCTGGGCCTGGCTCTCGCGGCGCTGATGAAACGCGCCTCGAAACCGGTGCGGACCGTCACCGGCGCCGTGGTCGTCACGGCCTGGGTGCTGCCGGAGGTGGTCGCGGGGTTCCTGCTGTACGCGTTCTTCCGCCGCGAGGGCACCCTCAACGCGATCCTCGACCAGCTCGGACTCCCCTCCCAGAACTGGCTGTTCACGCTGCCGATCCTGGCGGTGTCGTTCGCGAACGTGTGGCGCGGCACCGCGTTCTCGATGCTCGTCTACTCGGCGGCGCTCGACGAGATCCCGGCCGAGATCACCGAGGCCGCCGAGATGGACGGCGCGAACGCGTGGCAGCGCCTGTGGCACGTCACCCTGCCGATGATCCGGCGCTCCATCGGCACGAACCTGATGCTGAACACGCTGCAGACCCTGTCCGTCTTCGGCCTGATCTGGGTGATGACCCGCGGCGGGCCGAGCAACCGCAGCCAGACGCTCCCGCTGTTCATGTACGAGCAGGCGTTCCAGAAGAGCATGATCGGCTACGGCACCGCGGTCGCCCTGCTCCTGCTGGTCGTCGGCTCCCTGTTCTCGGTGGTCTACATGCGCCTGTTGCGCTCAGAGCCGTGAGACGGAGGCACCCGTGACCCGCCGCTCCACCCGCAACCGGCTCACCGCCGACACGGCCCTCGCCGTCGTCCTCGTCGCCTTCGGTCTGCCGCTCGCCTGGGTGGTGCTGTCCTCGCTCGACGCCGACGCGAACCTGCGGGTGAAGTGGCCCGCGCACGCCACGTATCGCAACTTCGACGCGGTGCTCACCCCGGAGATCACGTTCACGCCGCTGCTCAACAGCCTGATCCTGTGCGGCGGGGCGACGGCGCTGACGGTGGCGTGCGCGGCGCTCGCCGCGTATCCGCTCTCGCGCTACCGCTCCAGGCTCAACAATCCGTACCTGACGACCATCCTGTTCGCGACGTGTCTGCCGATCACGGCGGTCATGGTGCCGGTGTACGCGCTGTTCGTGCAGGTGAACCTGATCGACACGATGGCGGGCACGATCTACTTCTTCGCCGCCTCCCAACTCCCTTTCGCCATCTGGCTGATGAAGAACTTCATGGACGGTGTGCCGAAGGAGCTGGAGGAGGCGGCCTGGACCGACGGGGCGGGCACCTTCCAGTCGCTGCTGCGGATCGTGCTGCCGCTGATGGGGCCCGGCGTCGCCGTCGTCACCGTCTTCTGCTTCGCCATGATGTGGGGGAACTTCTTCGTCCCGTTCATGCTGCTGCTCTCCCCCGACCAGCTGCCGGCGTCGGTGAGCATCAACGACTTCTTCGGCAACCGCGGGACGGTCGTCTACGGGCAGCTCGCCGCGTTCTCGATCATCTACTCGACACCGGTGATCCTGCTCTACGTCCTGGTGTCACGGCGGTTCGGCGGCGGCTTCGCGCTCGGCGGCGCGGTGAAGGGCTGACCCCCGTCCGGCACACCGCGCGGCACCTGTACGTTCCTACGATATGTCACGGGGGACGAACGCACCGTAGCCAAGCGGGCGTCGGCCCCCTACTTTGTGGCCGTGCAGCACAAGGCTCCGGCGAACCAGCCGACCCCGCCGTTCAACGCCCTCGCCGCCCGCCGCCTCCGTGAGGCGCTGGGGATGGCCCCGGGCCACGTCGCCTACGGAATGCGCGCCTCCTACGGGCTGGCGCACATCACCCCCGAGACCATCATCGCCTGGGAGCACGGTGACGCGACCCCGTCGGCCGGTGAACTGACCGCGCTGGCCGGAGCGTTGTGGTGCTCCCCGGGTGAGCTCATCGGCGCGCCGCGCACCCTGCGGGAGCACCGGCTCGCGCTCGGGCTCGCCCCGGAGGACGTGGCGCGGTTCGTGGGCCTGGAGATCCAGTCGTATCTGCGCATGGAGGAGACGGGCGAGTGGCGGGCCGGCGAGCGGCAGTCGTCGGCGCTCGCCGAGGTGCTGCGGCTCGACCCGCGCGCCTTCGCGACGGTCACCGGGCGGGACGGGCAGCTGGCGGAGCTGCTGCGCCGGGCGGCGACGACGCGCTGGCAGGCGTACACCAAGCCGCTGAGCCGGCTGATCCCCGTACCGCGGCGGGAGCTGGAGGACGTGCTGCACGAAATGCACCTGGAGTACCAGGCGTTGATGGCCGCGACCCTGAGCTGGGGCGGCGGCGCCTCGTCCGGGTCGGGGGACGCCGGGCGGGACTTCATGGAGCGGATCCTGGACGAGTTCTGGTCCAGGATCCGCGATCCGCGGCGGGGCTAGAAGACCGACTCGGCCTCGTCCATCCGGTCCTTCGGCACCGTCTTCAGCTCGGTGACGGCCTCGGCGAGCGGCACCATCGTGATGTCGGTGCCGCGCAGCGCGGTCATCCTGCCGTACTCGGCGCGGTGCGCGGCCTCCACGGCGTGCCAGCCGAAGCGGGTGGCGAGGACGCGGTCGTACGCGGTCGGGGTGCCGCCGCGCTGCACGTGGCCGAGGATGACGGGGCGGGCCTCCTTGCCGAGGCGCGACTCCAGCTCGTAGGCGAGCGCGGTGCCGATGCCCTGGAAGCGCTCGTGGCCGAACTGGTCGATGGCGCCCTTGCCGTAGTCCATCGTGCCCTCGGCCGGGTGCGCGCCCTCGGCGACGCAGATGACGGCGAACTTCTTGCCGCGCGAGAACCGCTCCTCGACCATCTTGACCAGGTCGGCCGGGTCGAAGGGGCGCTCGGGCAGGCAGATGCCGTGGGCGCCGCCGGCCATGCCGGACTCCAGCGCGATCCAGCCCGCGTGCCGGCCCATGACCTCGACGACCATGACCCGCTGGTGGGACTCGGCGGTGGTCTTGAGGCGGTCCATCGCCTCCGTCGCGACGCCGACGGCCGTGTCGAAGCCGAAGGTGCGGTCGGTGGAGGAGATGTCGTTGTCGATCGTCTTCGGGACGCCGATCACCGGGACGCCCGCGTCGGAGAGCATGCGGGCGGCGGTCAGGGTGCCCTCGCCGCCGATGGGGATGAGCGCGTCGAGGCTGCTCTTGTCCATCAGCTCCTTGGCGTTGTCGCACGCGGCGCGGAAGCGGTCGCGCTCCAGCCGGGACGAGCCGAGGATGGTGCCGCCGCGGGCCAGGATGCCGCTGACCGCGTTCAGATCCAGCGGGCGGAAACGGCCGTCGAGCAGGCCGGCGTAGCCGTCCTCGAAGCCGATGACCTCGTCTCCGTAGTGCGTGACGGCTCGGTGCACGACCGACCGGATCACTGCGTTCAGACCAGGACAGTCGCCGCCTGCGGTGAGAACTCCGATGCGCATCGTGCTGTGTCTCCTGCTCGCTTCTGGTTCGTCTGAGCCACTGCGATTCTTCCACGCTCCGCGCGACAACGCGTTCGCGCGGCCGTGGGAGAGGCGGTTCGGCACTTCTGGGGCGGGCACTGAGACCCTGGTGTTCAGGCCCTTTGTCCGGCGGGCGACTTAGCCATCCCCGGAGGTATTGTCAAGAGGGCAGAGCTATCGATACGGCCATGTTTGGCTCCCGGCGCGGACCCTCCGGTCCTGCTCAGGGGCCCTACGGAGGAAACGGAGAGCCCACGTGACGCGCAGCGTGTACGTGACCGGGATCGACCGGGGAGACGGCCGCCAGGTCGTCGAGCTGGGAGTCATGGAGCTGCTGACCCGGCAGGTCGACCGGGTGGGTGTCTTCCGTCCGCTGGTGCACGACGGCCCCGACCGGCTCTTCGATCTGCTGCGGGCGCGCTACCGGCTCTCCCAGGACCCGGCGAGCGTGTACGGGATGCAGTACGCCGAGGCGTCCACCCTCCAGGCCGAGCAGGGCACCGACGAGCTGGTGTCGCTGCTGGTCGACCGGTTCCACGCGGTGACCCGCGAGTACGACGTCGTGCTGGTGCTCGGCACCGACTTCGCCGACACCCAGCTCCCCGACGAGCTGGCGCTCAACGCCCGGCTGGCGAACGAGTTCGGCGCGTCCGTGATCCCGGTGGTCGGCGGCCGGAAGCAGACCGCGGAGTCGGTGCGCGCCGAGGTCCGCAACGCCTTCCGCGCCTACGACGGCCTGGGCTGCGACGTCCTCGCGATGGTGGTCAACCGGGTCCTCCCCGAGGACCGCGACGAGATCGACGAGCGGCTGGGCAACCGGCTGCCGGTGCCCTGTTACGTGCTGCCCGACGAGGCCGCGCTCTCCGCGCCGACCGTCGCCCAGATCACCCACGCGCTCGGCGGCACCGTGCTGCTCGGCGACTATTCGGGCCTGGCCAGGGACGCCCTGGACTTCGTCTTCGGCGGCGCGATGCTGCCGAAGTTCCTCAACGCGCTGACCCCGGGCTGCCTGGTCGTCACCCCCGGGGACCGCGCCGACCTGGTGGTGGGCTCGCTGGCCGCGCACAGCGCCGGCACCCCGCCGATCGCCGGGGTGCTGCTGACCCTGGACGAGCGGCCCGGCGAGGAGATCCTGAAGCTGGCCGACCGGCTCGCGCCCGGCACCCCCGTCGTCGCCGTGAGCGGCGGCTCCTTCCCCACCGCGGCCGAACTCTTCGCGCTGGAGGGGAAGTTGAACGCGGCGACGCCGCGCAAGGCGGAGACCGCCCTCGGCCTGTTCGAGCGCCACGTCGACACGGCCGGCCTGCTGCGCACCATCCAGGCGCCCTCCACCGACCGGCTGACGCCGATGATGTTCGAGCACAAGCTGCTGGAGCAGGCCCGCTCGGACAAGCGTCGCGTCGTGCTGCCCGAGGGCACCGAGGAGCGCGTCCTGCGCGCGGCGGACGTCCTGCTGCGCCGCGGCGTGTGCGACCTGACGCTGCTCGGCCCGGTCGAGCAGATCCGCAAGCGGGCCGCCGACCTCGGCGTGGACCTCGCCGACAGCGAGCTGATCGACCCGGCCACCTCCGAGCTGCGGGACCGTTTCGCCCAGGAGTACGCGCAGCTGCGCGCCCACAAGGGAGTCACCGTCGAGCTGGCGCACGACGTGGTGGCCGACGTGAACTACTTCGGCACGCTGATGGTGCAGGAGGGCCTGGCCGACGGGATGGTGTCGGGGTCGGTGCACTCCACGGCCGCCACCATCCGCCCGGCGTTCGAGATCATCAAGACCAAGCCGGACGCCGCGATCGTGTCGTCCGTCTTCTTCATGTGCCTGGCCGACAAGGTCCTCGTCTACGGCGACTGCGCGGTGAACCCGGACCCGAACGCGCAACAGCTCGCGGACATCGCGGCCCAGTCCGCCGCCACCGCCGCCCAGTTCGGCGTGGACCCGCGGATCGCGATGCTGTCGTACTCGACCGGCACCTCCGGCTCGGGCGCCGACGTCGACAAGGTCCGCGAGGCCACCGAGATCGTCAAGGAGCGGCACCCCGACCTGAAGATCGAGGGCCCGATCCAGTACGACGCGGCCGTCGAGCCGTCGGTCGCGGCCACCAAGCTGCCCGGCTCCGAGGTCGCCGGGCAGGCGAGCGTGCTGATCTTCCCCGACCTCAACACCGGCAACAACACGTACAAGGCCGTGCAGCGGTCGGCCGGCGCGATCGCCGTCGGCCCGGTCCTCCAGGGCCTGCGCAAGCCCGTCAACGACCTGTCCCGCGGCGCGCTCGTGCAGGACATCGTCAACACGGTCGTCATCACGGCGATCCAGGCCCAGACCCCCACCGAAAAGGCATCCGCCCAGTGACAGCCCAGTCCTCTTCCGCCACCCGCGGCACCCGCGTTCTCGTTCTGAACTCCGGCTCGTCGTCGGTCAAGTACCAGCTCCTCGACATGGCGACCCACGAACGGCTCGCGGTCGGCCTGGTCGAGCGGATCGGCGAGGAGACCTCCCGCCTGAAGCACACCCCGCTGGCCACCGGCGGTGACGCCCGCGAGCAGAACCGGCGGATCGCCGACCACGCCGAGGCGCTGAACGCGGTCGCCGACGAGCTGGCGGCGGACGGGCTCGGCCTGGACTCCCCCGAGCTGGCCGCGATCGGCCACCGCGTGGTGCACGGCGGCCTGAAGTTCACCGAGCCGACCGTCGTCGACGACGCCGTGCTGGCCGAGATCGAGCGCCTCATCCCGGTCGCGCCGCTGCACAACCCGGCGAACCTGACCGGCATCCGCACGGCCGCGGAGCTGCGCCCGGACCTGCCGCAGGTGGCCGTCTTCGACACCGCGTTCCACACGACGATGCCGGAGTCGGCGGCGCGCTACGCGATCGACGTGGCCACCGCCGACGAGCACCGGGTGCGCCGCTACGGCTTCCACGGCACGTCGCACGCGTACGTCTCCCGCAAGACGGCCGAACTGCTCGGCAAGGACCCCTCCGAGGTCAACCTGATCGTGCTGCACCTGGGCAACGGCGCCTCCGCGTCGGCCGTGCGCGGCGGTCGGTGCGTGGACACGTCCATGGGGCTCACCCCGCTGGAGGGCCTGGTGATGGGCACCCGTTCAGGAGACGTCGACCCGGCGGTCATCTTCCATCTGATGCGGGTGGGCAAGATGTCCCCGGACGAGATCGACATCCTGCTGAACCAGAAGTCGGGTCTGGTCGGGCTGTGCGGCGACAACGACATGCGGGAGATCCGCCGCCGGATCGACGAGGGCGACGAGGCCGCACGGCTCGCCTTCGACATCTACATCCACCGCCTGAAGAAGTACATCGGCGCGTACTACGCGGTGCTCGGCCGGGTGGACGCGATCGCCTTCACGGCCGGGGTCGGCGAGAACGCGGCGCCGGTGCGCGAAGCTGCGGTGGCCGGTCTGGAGGAGCTGGGCCTGGCGGTCGACGGCGAGCTGAATTCCGTACGTTCCGACGAGGCCCGGATCATCTCGCCGGAGTACGCCCGGGTCGCTGTCGCCGTGGTGCCGACGGACGAGGAGCTGGAGATCGCGCAGCAGACCTACGCGCTCGTCGGGGACGCCCGTGACCGCAACGCCTGAGCGCCCCTCCGCCCATTTGTAGATTCCGCCAGACGGAATATTCCGTAGCGAAACAAACCGATAGGATCGCCCCCATGCGCCGTTCCAAAATCGTCTGCACGCTGGGCCCCGCCGTCGACTCCGAAGAGCAGCTCGTCTCGCTGATCGAGGCCGGCATGAGCGTGGCCCGCTTCAACTTCAGCCACGGCACGCACGCCGAGCACCAGGGTCGCTACGACCGTGTTCGCGCCGCCGCCGCGAAGACCGGCCGCGCGGTGGGCGTCCTCGCCGACCTCCAGGGCCCCAAGATCCGTCTGGAGACCTTCGCCGAGGGCCCCGTCGAGCTGGTGCGCGGTGACGAGTTCACCATCACCACCGAGGACGTCCCGGGCGACAAGTCGATCTGCGGCACGACGTACAAGGGGCTGCCGGGCGACGTCTCGCGCGGTGACCAGGTCCTGATCAACGACGGCAACGTCGAGCTCAAGGTGATGGACGTCGAGGGCCCGCGGGTCAAGACGATCGTCATCGAGGGCGGTGTCATCTCCGACCACAAGGGCATCAACCTGCCCGGCGCGGCCGTCAACGTCCCGGCCCTGTCCGAGAAGGACATCGAGGACCTGCGCTTCGCCCTGCGGATGGGCTGCGACATGGTCGCCCTGTCCTTCGTGCGCGACGCCAACGACGTCAAGGACGTCCACAAGGTGATGGACGAGGAGGGCCGCCGGGTCCCCGTCATCGCCAAGGTGGAGAAGCCGCAGGCCGTCGCCAACATGGAGGGCGTCGTCGCGGCGTTCGACGCGGTGATGGTGGCCCGTGGCGACCTCGCCGTCGAGTACCCGCTCGAGAAGGTCCCGATGGTGCAGAAGCGCCTCGTGGAGATGTGCCGCCGCAACGCCAAGCCGGTGATCGTCGCGACCCAGATGATGGAGTCGATGATCACCAACTCGCGCCCGACCCGCGCCGAGGCCTCCGACGTGGCGAACGCGATCCTGGACGGCGCCGACGCGGTCATGCTGTCCGCCGAGTCGAGCGTGGGCGCGTACCCGATCGAGACCGTCAAGACGATGTCGAAGATCGTCCAGGCGGCCGAGGAGGAGCTGCTCTCCAAGGGCCTGCAGCCGCTCGTCCCGGGCAAGAAGCCGCGCACGCAGGGCGGTTCGGTCGCCCGCGCCGCCTGCGAGATCGCGGACTTCCTGGACGGCAAGGCGCTGGTCGCCTTCACCCAGTCCGGCGACACCGCCCGCCGGCTCTCGCGCTACCGCGTCTGCCAGCCGATCCTGGCCTTCACCACGGACGAGGCCACCCGCAACCAGCTCTCGCTGACCTGGGGCGTGGAGACGTACGTCGTCCCGCACGTGGACTCCACCGACGCGATGGTCGACCTCGTCGACGCCGAGCTGGTGAAGCTCTCCCGCTTCAACGACGGCGACACCGTGGTCATCACCGCCGGTTCGCCCCCCGGCGTCCCCGGCACCACGAACATGGTCCGGGTGCACCAGCTGGGCGGCAGCAACTAGCCGTCCCGCAGAGCAATGCGCCGAGGGCGCCTCCTGTACGAGACAGGGGGCGCCCTCGGCGTTGTGCGGCTCCCGGAGGGGTTCTCGGTACGGTCAGCCGTTCTCGACCGTGGTGTGCAGCCCGGGGACGTGCAGGGTGCCGCCGAACTGCGCGGCCTGCGTGACCTTCACATTGGTGAAGTACAGGATCGGCAGGTTGATCGGCGGCGGGTTGTCGGCGTTGAACGTCATGGGGATGAGCCCGAGCAGATTGCCCGACAGCTCTTCCGTGTACATGATCGTCTTGCCGTCGCGGATGGTGGACGTGGAGCCCTTGTCCGCACGGATGTGGAAGTACTTTCCGTTCGGCCCCGAGGCGATCTGGTGCAGATTGCCGATGTCGGTGCCGTTGGAGATGACGTACTTCATGACCCGCTTGGTGCTGCCGTCGGCCATCCGGACGTCGACCAGGCCCTGGTAGTCCGCGCCCTTGAGCAGGAGCGAGCTGGCCTCCAGCCGCCACGTGGTGTCCGGGAGCTGGGCGGGCGTGTCCTCGTTGGCCCCCGCCTTGTCGGTCGCCGCCTCGCAGTCGTCCGGCAGCTCGGTGGAGCTCGGCGACGGAGTGGCCGACGAGGCGTCCTCCAGAGCCTTGGCGGCCTTGTCGGTCGCCTTGTCGGCCTCGCTCTCGGCGCCCTTGACCGCGTCGCCGGCCTTGTCGGTCGTGTCCTTGACCGTGTCGCCCAGCTTGTCGGTCGTGTCCTTCACCGGGTCGTCACCGGTGTCGGCGGACCTGGTCGCCGAGGCGGACGGGCTCGGGGTCGGACTGGCCGACTCCTTGTCCTTCGGGGTGAAGAGGTCCTTGAGCGCGTCGCCGACGCCCAGCGGGTCGAGCGGGTTCTTGGTCTCCGACGCGGAGGGCGACGGGGTCGCCGTGTCCTTGCTCTCGGAGTCGGAGTCCGCGGAGCCGGTGGTGGCCCCCTTGTCCGCGGAGGCGGAGGGCGACGGTGTCGGCTCCGCCTTGTCGTCCGTCGACTTGTCCGAGCCGGAGTCCTCGGAGTCCGACGCGTCGTCGCTCTTCGACGCGGACGCGGAGGGCGACGGCGTCGCCTCCGGGGTGTCCTTGCCGTCCTTCGCGTCCTGCTGGGCCTCCACCGCGTCCGCGCACGCCTTGTAGTCATCCGCGGAGATCCCGGTGGGGTTGTCCTTGGCGGCGGCGAGCGTGGGCGTCAGGCCGAAGCCCATGAGTACGGCCGTGGGCATGGCCGCGATGGCTATCGCCTTGCCCGCGGGCATGTGCAGCCTGGTGAACAGATGCTTTCTCGGTGCTGCATGCCGCGGCCCGGTTCTCGCACGGGACTCTCCAGGAGAGTCCTCGTGGTGCACCTCGTCAGCCGGCACGGTGCCTCCCGTTCGTCCCATTGTCCGGGTTCGTCCCTGACTCGTCGTCGTTTGCGCCCGAGACCCGGTAGGTGGCACCCGCGACCGGGGGCGCGACCGGCGCTCCCAGATCGGGCTCCACCGCGTGCTCACCGCCCGCCGCGGCCACCGTCCCGGTCTCCTCGCCAGGCCGTCCCGGCGCCCAGGCGATGCCGAGGGCACCACCGATCAGCGACAGCAGGAAGCCGATGACGAAGCCACCGAAGTTGGAGACCACCAGGGAGACAAGGGCGAGAAGAATCGCCGCCACGCCCGCGAACACCCGGGAGTGCGGCTGGAACCACATCGTCAGACCGAGCACGACCAGCAGTACGCCGATGATGAGCGATCCCGCGCCCGCCGTCGTCGCCATGCGGATCGTCATGGAGCCGAGCGTCAGGTTCGCGTACGGGAAGTACATGATCGGGATGCCGCCGAGGATGGCCAGCAGACCACCCCAGAACGGGCGCTGACCGCGCCACCCTCGGAACGATTGGCGCGTGTGACCAAGCTTGGTGCCCGATCCTGCGTGCGCTTCGGCGCTCATGTCGTACAGCTCCTCGGGAATGGCGTTGTTCTGTGGTGATGATCGCTGCCCGGTGACGGGCACGGGGACGGCCCGGAGCGATCCCCGCGCGTCCCCGCGCCCGGCCGTTCAGCGCATCAAGTGCCGGCCCCCGGACCCGCGTTCGGGTCCATGTGGCCTAGTAGCACTCGTGCTGGCCCTTCTGGACGCTCATCTTGAGGCCCGAGAGCTTGAAGGTGCCGGCGGTGGTGGCCCACGCACGCTGCTGGACGTTCTCGAAGTGCACCGAGTCGGCCTGCTGGGCGAACGCGTTCGGGTCGGCCTTGTCGCCCTGGTGGATGCCAGGGCCCTTGGCCGCGTCGCCCGCCGCCACACCGATGTCGATGTTCTTGAAGGTCGCGTCGGCCTTCAGGTCATCGGCGTCGATGTAGAGGGTCTTGGCCTGGACCGGGTTGTTCTTGTCGGAGCCGGCCGACAGCTTCATCGACACGTCGCCGAAGACCGGGACGGGGACAACCACCGACTGGCAGAGGTTGTTGATCGTCGCGGACTTCATACCGACGACGGCGACGGGGTGGGCACCCGTCTTACCGGTGTCGAGGGCGCCGTACTGGACGAAGCCCTTGCCGTCGAGAGAGTCCGCCGTCACCTTGAACGACTGACCCGACACACTGAACGATGCCGCAAGCGCACCCTGGGACAGGGCGACACCTATCGCGGCAGTCGCCGCGACGCTCGGCACCATGACTACGGCGAACCGCTTCCATCTGGTTCCGCCACGAGTCACGGACTTCATGACTGTTCCTCCTTCTCGGACGTACATCTCCGGCCCTGACTGCCCCTTACGGCGGCTCAGCCGGGCAGGGATGGGAGAAGTGCTACGTCCTCGGGAAGGAGAGCGCCCGCTTCGGAGGCGGATAAGTCAACCGCACCCTGATCACCGGCGATCACCCCCGAGCGACAACCACTGGTCGCACCTGAGCCATCACGCGCAACCTGCCGGACAGGCTCAGCCACTGGCTGAGACCCCCCTGTCCAAAGACCGACGGCGCTCCCCTGGTTCACCGTCGACCTGCCCGGTGGGGACCCCTGAGCCCCGCAGTCCGAGTGGCTGTCGGACGAATGGGGAGTGGACCGAGCGTGCCCGATCGTGGTGCATTCCCGGCGCTCGCACAAGGGGGTTCGTTACTCACGGGTAACGGACGGATAACCACGATGCGACCGCCCGGACTCGAACGGCGACGCAGGGTGCAGCGCGGCCGGCTTCCAGAGCGGTTGAATCCGGTACGTACCCGGACAGAAGAAGGGCTTTGACTTACTCCAAGTAACAGCGGCCGCGATTACCAAGTTTTGGTAAAGCGCGGCCGCTGTGAGCCCCTGAGGACAGAACTTTCACCCCGGCACCACATGCCGTGGCGTTTAGGAACAGGTCACTGACGGCTCAGAAGAGAACCCGGGCCAGAGCCGTACGCGCCGTGGTCACACGCGGGTCGTCGCCCCCGACGACCTCGAACAGTTCGAGCAGGCGGACCCGCGCCGTGTCACGGTCGTCGCCGGCCGAGCGGGCCACCGTGTCGACGAGGCGTCCGAAGGCGTCCTCGACATGACCGCCGACGAGGTCCAGATCGGCGGCCGCGACCTGGGCCTGCACGTCACCGGGGTTCTGCGCGGCGTCCGTGCGCACCTTCTGCGGGTCGAGACCCTGGACGCGCTGGAGCAGTTCGGCCTGGCCGAGGCCGAGCTTGGCCTCGGTGTTGCCGGGGTCGTCCGACAGCACGTTCTTGTACGCCTGGACGGCGCCGGCCATGTCACCGGCGTCAAGGGCCTGGACGGCCGCTTCGAGGAGCGCGTCGTACGGGCCGGCCGGAGCCTCCACGACCGGCGCGGCGGCCTCCGCATCCGGGTCGACCGTGATGCCGACGAGCCCGAAGCGCTCCTCGGCGACCTGGATCAACTGGTCGAGGGTGCCGCGGATCTGGGCCTCGGGGGCCGCGCCCTGGAAGAGGGGCAGCGCCTGCCCGGCGACGACGGCGAAGACGGCCGGGATCCCCTGGACCCCGAACTGCTGCATCAGCATCTGGTTGGCGTCGACGTCGATCTTGGCGAGCACGAAGCGGCCGTTGTACTCGGTGGCGAGGCGCTCGAGAAGGGGGCTCAGCTGCTTGCAGGGCTCACACCACTCGGCCCAGAAGTCGATGACGACGGGCACCTCTGTGGAGCGCTGCAGTACATCGCGCTCGAAGTCCGCCTCACTGACGTCGATGACGAGGCTCGACGGCGACACGGCGCCGCCCCCGCCCTGCCGGGCCGATTCGGCGCGGGCCTGCTCGGCCTTCGCCTTGGCCTCCTGGGCCGCCTTCACCGCGGCGAGGTCGACGACTCCGCTCATGGACATGTTCCGTGGCTGCATGCGTACAGTCTCCCCCTTCCGCGGACGGTTGTGGGCCGGGTCCGGCTCCGAGTGCCTCCCGCCGGATTGCGAGACGCAATAAGAGACACGGAGCGGACTCGGCCGGGTGCTTCTGCGCCGGGTCCCCACCCGGCACCAGTGGTTGCCGCTCGTCGTGGCCGACCGGGGTGCAGATCCGGGAGACCGTACGAGTTCGAGCTTTCGCTACGAGTCGTAGCGTAACTGCCGCGGGGGATGCGCGGGGTGCACTCTCCGGTGATCTGGCTCACCCGGAACGGTCGATCCGCTTCTTGACTACCGGCCGGTATGGTCGCGTCCATGCAGAGCCGCACTCCCTCCCCCTCCGGCCGCCCGGGCCGGCCTCGGTCCGCCACGGCGGACGAGGCGATCCTGGAGGCGACGCGCGAGGCTCTGGTGGAGCTCGGCTGGTCCAAGCTGACCCTGGGCGACGTGGCGACGCGGGCCGGTGTCGCGAAGACGACGCTGTACCGGCGCTGGGCCGGCAAGAACGAACTCGTCGTCGACGCGGTCGCGGTCCTCTTCGATGAACTCGTCCTGCCCGACAGAGGTTCCCTCGCGGCCGACATCGAAGGAGTGGTGCTGCAGTTCGCGGCGCTGCTGGACCGGCCCGAGACCAAGACGGCGCTGATGGCGGTGGTCGCCGAGTCGACGCGGGACGCTCCGCTGCGGGAGCGGATCCGGACCTCGATCGTGGACCGGCAGAAACGATTGGTGCTGGAGGGGCGGGCCCGGGCCGAGCGGCGCGGGGAGTTGCCCGTCGCGGAGGATCCGTGTGTGGCCGCCGCGACGGCCGACCTCATCTTCGACGTCGCCGCCGGGGCCGTGGTGCACCGGACGCTCGTCAGCGCCGAGCCGGTGGACGCCGAGTGGGTGCGTCGGTTCACGGCGCTGCTGGTCGGGGGGTTGTCGGCGGCGGCCGACTAGCGCACCGGTCCTTCGTCTGCGGCTCCGGTGGGGGCGGGTCGCGCAGTTCCCCGCGCCCCTGAAGGCATGCGCTGCGCGCAGCCTTCCCCGAAGGGGCGCGGGGAACTGCGCGGCCGGGGGCCGAGGGTCAGAAGCCCGCCGGCTCCGTGTAGACCCCCCACTCGTCGCGCAGCACGTCACAGATCTCCCCGAGCGTGGCCTCCGCCCGCACCGCGTCGAGCATCGGCCCGATCATGTTCGACCCGTCGCGCGCGGCGGCGAGCATGGCGCCCAGGGCGTCCCGGACGGCGGCGTCGTCACGAGCGGCCCGCCGCTCCCCGAGCACCCGCACCTGGTCGCGCTCCACCTCATGGCTGACCCGCAGGATCTCCAGGTCCCCGGTGACGGACCCGTGGTGCGCGTTCACGCCCACGACCCGCTTGTCGCCCTTCTCCAGCGACTGCTGGTACTGGAACGCCGACTCGGCGATCTCGCCCGTGAACCAGCCGTCCTCGATGCCGCGCAGGATGCCGGAGGTGATCGGGCCGATGGGGTGCTGCCCGTCGGGATGCGCCCGCAGCCCGCGCTCCCTGATCTGCTCGAAGATCTTCTCGGCGTCGGCCTCGATGCGGTCGGTGAGCTGCTCGACGTACCAGGAACCGCCCAGCGGGTCGGCGACGTTGGCGACGCCGGTCTCCTCCATCAGGACCTGCTGGGTGCGCAGCGCGATCTCGGCGGCCTGCTCGCTGGGCAGGGCGAGCGTCTCGTCGAGGGCGTTGGTGTGGAGCGAGTTCGTGCCTCCCAGCACCGCCGCCAGCGCCTCGACCGCCGTACGGACGACGTTGTTGTACGGCTGCTGGGCGGTCAGCGAGACGCCCGCGGTCTGGGTGTGGAAGCGCAGCCACTGCGCCTTCTCGCTGCGCGCTCCGTACACGTCGCGCAGCCAGCGCGCCCAGATGCGCCGGGCCGCGCGGAACTTGGCGATCTCCTCGAAGAAGTCGACGTGCGCGTCGAAGAAGAAGGACAGGCCGGGCGCGAAGACGTCCACGTCCAGGCCGCGGCTGAGGCCCAGCTCGACGTACCCGAAGCCGTCCGCCAGCGTGTACGCCAGTTCCTGCGCGGCCGTCGAGCCCGCCTCGCGGATGTGGTAGCCGGAGACCGACAGCGGCTTGTAGGCGGGGATGGACGCGGCGCAGTGCTCCATCAGGTCGCCGATCAGGCGCAGGTGCGGCTCGGGCTGGAAGAGCCATTCCTTCTGGGCGATGTACTCCTTGAAGATGTCGGTCTGGAGCGTGCCGTTGAGCACGGCCGGGTCGACGCCCTGGCGCTCGGCGGCGACCAGGTACATGCAGAAGACGGGGACGGCCGGGCCGCTGATCGTCATCGAGGTCGTGACGTCGCCGAGCGGGATGTCCCGGAACAGGACCTCCATGTCGGCGGCGGAGTCGATGGCGACGCCGCAGTGCCCGACCTCGCCGAGCGAGCGAGGGTCGTCGGAGTCGCGTCCCATGAGCGTCGGCATGTCGAAGGCGACGGAGAGGCCGCCGCCGCCCGCGGCCAGGATCATCTTGTAGCGCTCGTTGGTCTGCTCGGCGTTCCCGAACCCGGCGAACTGCCGGATCGTCCAGGTGCGGCCCCGGTACCCGGTCGGGTACAGACCGCGCGTGAACGGGTACTCCCCCGGCCAGCCGATCCGCTCGAACCCCTCGTAGGTGTCCCCGGGCCGCGGCCCGTAGACCGGGTCGACGGGGTCGCCCGAGAGCGTGGTGAAGTCCGCTTCCCGCTTGCGGGCGGTGTCGTAGCGGGCCTGCCAGCGACGGCGGCCCTCCTCGATGGCGGCGGCCCTGGCGTCAGCGTCACTGGTTCCCATACCCTCGAATTTACTAGGACGTCCTAGTAAATGTCGATGGCGAAACCGCCCGCACCTCGCGCGGGCGGTGGGGGCCACCCCCGTGGGCTACGCCTTGGCGAGCTCGGTGCCGTCGGCCGCGACCTTGGCGTCCAGCTCGGCGGAGATCTTGCGCTCCACGAAGAAGGCGGCGGTCGGGATGGTGCCCGCGATCAGTACCCACAGCTGCTTGCCGACCGGCCACTTCGCCTTGGAGCCGAGGTCGAAGGCGACCACCAGGTACACGACGTAGAGCCAGCCGTGGGCGATGGCGATGACGCGCGTGAAGTCCGCGGCGCCGTCCATCTGGAACGCGTACTTGGCGATCATGCCGAGGCAGAGGACGACCAGGAGGACACCGGTCACATAGGCCATGATCCGGTAGCGAGTCAGGACGCTCTTCTTCATGAGTCGAGCCTAACCGCCCGTTTTGCGCGATCTTCAGGCGGGCCCGGCGGCCCGGTCCGGGTCAGCCCTCGTCGTCGAAATCGTGCGCCGCCACCCGCAGCGGCCGCAGCATCGCGAAGATCTCGCCGCACTCGTCGGCGTCGTACACACCGAGGCCGAAGTCCATCGCCATCAGGTCGCGGGTGGCCGCGTCGACGGCCTCGCGGCCCTTGTCGGTGATGGAGGCGAGGGTGCCGCGGCCGTCGTTCGGGTTGGGCCGCTTGTCGACGAGACCGGACCTGACCAGCCGGTCGACGGTGTTGGTCACCGAGGTCGGGTGGACCATCAGCCGCTCGCCGATCTTCGACATCGGCAGCTCGCCCTCCTTGGAGAAGGTGAGCAGGACCAGTGCCTCGTAGCGCGCGAAGGTGAGCCCGTACGGCTTGACGACGGCGTCGACCTCGGCGAGCAGGATCTGGTGCGCGCGCATGATCGAGGTGATCGCGGCCATGGACGGCACGGATCCCCAGCGCTGCTTCCAGAGTTCATCGGCGCGCGCGATCGGATCGAAGGCAAGACTGAGGGGCTTCGGCACCCCTCGACCCTACCGGCCGGTCATATGGTGGTCAGCCCCGTCTCGCCCTTTGGCCGGTTCGCCCGCGCCGCAAGGGCGGGAGCGGCGCGGGGGCGGTGCGATCCGGCCCCCGCCGTCGGCGCCGGCGGCGGGCCGGCGGCCGGGACATCCGGCGGAGCGGACATCTGACAGGGCGTCTAATCCACGGCAACAGCTGACCCTTATGTCACGATTGCCGGAATCGTACGCGCTCCGACCCAGGGGGCAGGATGCCCGTCCCGACCATCCGCCGCACACCGTCCCGCCGCACGCTCGCGCTCGTCACGGCCGCGCTCGCCGTCTGCGCGCTCGCCACCGCCTGCTCCGGCGCGGGCTCCGGGCAGGCCGCCCGCGAGGCCGCCGGACAGACCGCGCCCTCCCCGGACACGGCCGACACCTCGCCGTTCTGGGTCGACCCCGCCTCCGCCGCCGCCGTCCAGGCCGAGCGGTGGGAGAAGCAGGGCCGGGCCTCGGACGCCGCCGTGATCCGGCGCATCGCGCAGCACCCGCAGGGCATGTGGGCGCCGGGCGACTATCCGCGCCCGGTGATCGCCGAGGCCGGTGAGAAGGCGAAGAAGGCGGACAAGACGCTGGTCCTGGTCGCGTACAACATCCCGCACCGCGACTGCGGGCAGCACTCGGCGGGCGGCGCGCACAGCGCGGACTTCTACCACCAGTGGGTCGACGCGTTCGCGACCGGCATCGGCGACGCCAAGGCGCTCGTCGTCCTCGAACCGGACGCCCTCGGGCACATCGTCGACGGCTGCACCCCGGAGGAGTACCGGGAGGAGCGCTACCAGCTGATCGGCTCGGCGATCGACCGCCTGAAGCAGCAGCCGAACACCAAGGTGTACGTCGACGCCGGGAACCCCGCCTGGATCCCCGACGCGGCCAAACTCGTCGAGCCGCTGCGCAGGGCGGGCGTCGAGCGGGCCGACGGCTTCTCCCTGAACGTCTCGAACTTCCAGACCGACCAGGCGAGTTCGGCCTACGGCAAGCAGCTCTCGGGGCTGCTCGGCGGCGCCCACTTCGTCGTGGACACCAGCCGAAACGGCGCGGGCCCCTACTCACCGGCGGGCGCCGACGGCTGGTGCAACCCGCCGGGCCGCGCCCTCGGCTCCGCGCCGACCACCCGGACCGGTGACCCGCTGGTCGACGCGTACCTGTGGGTGAAGCGGCCCGGGGAGTCGGACGGCACCTGCCGGGGCGGACCCGCGGCGGGCACCTGGTGGGCGGAGTACGCGCTGGGCCTCGCCCGCGCCGCGCACACCTGACGCGGGCGGCCCGGCGCGCGGGTCAGTCCTCGCCGACCCTGACCCACTTGGCCTCGGACGACACCCCGTCCGCGTCCGTCGCGAAGAGCATGTACCAGCCGGGCGGGACCAGGGCCCGGTCGGTCGGCACGTCCACCGTGATCTGCCCCTGGCGCTTGGTCAGGCCCAGCTCGATCGAGCGCTGCTCCACGTCCGTCGTGTGGGTCACGGCGGACGGCCGCATCAGCCGTGCCTTGACGATCCGGTCGGCGGCGTCCGTCCGGTACGTCGCCTTGTGATCGGCGGGAAGCGTCTGAGGGCCGTCGCCGATGACCGGGCGCCGGTCCCCGCCCTTGTGCAGCGCGGGCGGCGTGAAGATCTCCATGCGCTGCTCGAAGTGGCCCAGCTTGGTGTTCTGCTGGTCGTCGAAGAGCGGGTCGGAGCCGAAGGTCACCACCCGGCCGTCGGGCAGCAGCAGCGCCTCCGAGTGGTAGTTGCGGCCGACCTTGGGCGAGGCCGCCTCGCGGAAGGCGTTCTTCTTGGGGTCGTAGAACTGCGCGGCGAGGATGTTGCTCGCGCCGCGCCCGCGGTAGTCGGACGAGCCGTTGGACGTGAAGACCGAGTCGTCCGGCATGATCACGCTGTTCAGGTACCGGGTGCCCTGCGGCAGGTGCGGCCCCTCCTTGAACCGGGGGCTGTCCTCCTTCAGGTCGACGACCGCGGTGCGCGGCGTCGCCCGCTCGGACTCGCCGACGCCTCCGCCGCCCAGGATCATCACCTTCTGGTCCTGCGCCGGGGGCAGCAGCAGGGACGCCGACGTCTCCGTCTCGTCCTCGTCCGTCAGGCCCGGGACCTTCTCGAACTTGTTGGTCCTCAGGTCCCACAGGCCCGGCACCCGGCCCTTGTCGGCGGGCCCGTACCCGGCGTTGGAGGCCGGGTAGAAGAGCTTGCCGCCCTTGGTCAGGAACAGCGCCGGGTAGGTCGGGAAGTACCGCTTGGGGCCCATCGACCACTTCTTGGTCTTCGGGTCGTAGATCTCGTTGTCCCCGGGGTCGATGACGCCGACGTCGTCGAGTCCGGAGACGGCGAGCACCTTGCCGTCCTCCAGGCCCACGAGCGTGGGGTACCAGCGCGCCTTCTGCATCGGGTCCACGGGCACGTACTTCTCGGCCACGGGATCGAACTCGTACGCGGCCCTGATCCCCTGGAAGTCCTGCTTCTCCATGGTGATCTTCTCGGAGAGCCCGTACGCGTTGTCGGCCTCCTTGCCCGTGAGGCCCTCGATCTCGTACTGGGCCTGCTTCGACGTCTCGTACTGCTTGCCGTCGGCGACCGCCTCGACGAAGACGCGGGCCTCACTCGCCTTGATCTTCGTCTTCCAGGGCTGCATGACACCGGCCGCGTTGTAGCTGATGTCGTACGAGCGCTTGGCCTTGGGCACGGTCACGTCGAACCGCGACACGTACTCGACGCCGTCCGGCGAGCGGAACTTCGTCCCCTTCTTCAGGACCACCGGCCGGTCGGGGCTCTCGTTCTTGACGCGCATCCCGCCGCCGGCCCGCTTCACCTCGCCGTCGAGGAGTTCGTAGCGGGCGGTGCCGCCGGCCACGAGCATCCGGCCGTCGGGGAGCGCGGCGTGCCCCGAGCAGAAGAAGTCCTCCGGGGTGTCGATCTTCTTGAAGGTGTTCGCCTTCGGGTCCCACAGGACGGTGTCGAACGATCCGGCGTCGAACTTGCGCTGCTCGTTGCCGGAGCCCGCCACGATCAGCACCTTGCCGGTGTGCAGCAGCGCCGCGTGGATGGCGTTGGTGCGGAACTGCTCGGGGATGCCGACCTGCGACCACGAGCCGTACTGGGCCTTGTAGCCGGGCTGGGCGATCTTCCAGTCCTCGTACTTCTCGGAGGCGAAGGTCCACGCGGCCGGGGCGTTGAGGCCGACGAGGAGGGCGATGCCGCCCGCTCCCAGGACCGTCTTCTTCATCTTCTGGGAAGGCCGGTAGCTGTTGAAGGCCATGGGTCAGTTCCCTCCTGTGCTGGTGCTGGAGACCGGCGAGCCGGCGAGGGCGGGCTCCGGCTTCTCGGGCTTCCCGGGCCCGGTGGCCGCGGCCGCCGCCGCCTCACGGCGCTGCGCCACGCTCCACACCACCGGCGGCGCGAGGGCGATGCACAGGGCGAGCACCGCCCAGGTCCGCATGGCCACGTGCGTGTGGTCGAGGACGACGGACGCGGCGAGCGACAGGGCCAGCACCCCCGCCCAGAAGAGGTGGACGCGGAAGGTCAGCATCCGGTCGGCGGTGGCGTCGCCGCCCTTCGGCGTGACGACGAAGCGGGAGGGGCGGCGCAGCAGCGCGGCGCCCAGCGACTTCAGGTAGATCGGCGCGGAGATCGCCGACATGGCCATGCCCGCGATCCCGCCGGACCCCTCCGGTTCGTGCGGCGAGACGTTGTGCCGCCGGTTCCACAGGTAGAGCCCGATCTGGAGGGCGGCGGCGTCGCTGTAGAGCATCAGCCAGACCGACGCGGAGACCTGGGTGCCGGACGCGCCGAACCAGAGGAACAGCACGCAGCTCAGCACGCCGAGCAGCCAGTTGACGGCCGTCATCGGGTAGTAGACGAGCATCATCGTGTACGAGAAGAGCCGGCCCGCCGGCATGCTGAACGGCGCCTTCCAGTACTGCTTGAACAGCGTCTCGTACGTCCCGCGCGACCAGCGCAGCTGCTGGGTGAAGAAGTCCGTCCAGGAGGCGGGGCCCTCACCGACGGCGAGCACGTCGGGGGTGTAGACGGACCGCCACTTGGTGCCGGTGGCCGGGTTGGCGTGCCGGTGGATCTCGAACCCGGTCGCCATGTCCTCGGTGATCGAGTCGACGAAGCCTCCGATCTGCTTCAGGGCGCTGATCCGCACGACGTTGTTGGTGCCGACGAACATGGGGGCCCGGTAGCGGTTGCCCGCCCGCTGGATCAGCGTGTGGAAGAGGAACTGCTGGGACTCGGCGGCCTTGGTGACCGGTGAGTCGTAGTTGCCGTAGACCTGCGGCCCGACGACGAACGCGACGTCCGGGTCGCGGAAGTAGCCCAGCATCCGCTCCAGGAACTCCGGCACCGGCACATGGTCGGTGTCGACGGAGGCGAAGAAGTCGTACTCGGCGTGGTGCGCGGCGAGCCAGGCGTTGTAGTTGCCGTGCTTGGTACGGGTCTTGTGGGCGCCCTTCGCGCGGTTCCACTCCTCGACGCCGTGCCGCGTGAAGTGCCGGACGCCCAGCTCGGCGCAGAGGGCACGGGCCCGGGGATCGTCACCCTCGTCGAGCAGCCACACGTCGAGCGGTCCGTCGTGGGCGATGCGGACGGCGCCCTCGAGGGTGGCGCGCACCATCGACAGGGGTTCCTTGCCGGGGACGTACGTCGTCAGGAACGCGACCCGGGTGCCCGGTTCGGGCCGGACCGGGACGGGGTCCCGCGCCACCAGCGTCGCGTGGGCGATGGAGACCACGTTGACGACCATGAACAGCTCGATGAGGCCGATCGAGACCAGCATCACGATGTCGAGCTGGACGAGCCAGCGGGCGCCGCCCTCGCGCTCCACCCAGTGGCTGGGCCACACCAGATAGACGAGCAGGATCCCGGTGAGCACCGGGGCCAGCGTCATCAGGAGGACCGCGCGTATTCGGTGGGGCTCGCGGGAGAGGAGTGAGGTGTACTGCACCCGGTAGCCGTCGGCGGGCGGCTCGGTGAGCGGTCCGGCGAGTCTGCTGTAGGTGTCGTAGTCATAGCCCTCAGGCCGCACAGCGCCCTCCAGGTTCCCGTCGTCGCCCGGCCGTCGGTGACCGAGCGTATCGATAACCTCACAAAAGGTGACTTTTATGGGCGTGTCGAACCGGAGGGTACGTACGAGTGAGGTATGGCGTGTTGATTCACGGGGGCGGGTGAATCGGGGCCGCGCTTCGGGGGGTCACCGGTCGGGTGCACCACCGTCGTGGCTGGTCGCGCGGTTCCCCGCGCCCCTGAGATGCGCACTTCGTGCGCCGTCTCATCAGGGGAAGGCGCGCGAAGCGCAGCCTTCAGGGGCGCGGGGAACCGCGCGACCAGCCGCGACGAGAGCCGTAGCCGGGCGCCGGGGAGGCGCTACTCGGCGAGGTGCCGTTCGACGGTGGCGACCTTTGAGGTCAGGCCGTCCGTCACGCCGGGGCGGATGTCCGCCTTCATGACCACGGAGACCCGGGGAGCGCGCTCCTCGACCACGGCGACGGCGCGCTTCACGACGTCCATGACCTCGTCCCACTCCCCCTCGACCGACGTGAACATGGCGTCGGTCCGATGGGGCAGCCCGGACTCACGAACCACCCGCACGGCGTCGGCGACGTACTCCCCCACGTCCTCGCCGACCCCGAGCGGCGTCACGGAAAAGGCGACGATCATGCGTTGACGATCCCTTCCTGACGGGCGCGGGCCGCGATCGCCGCGTCGACGGCGCTCTCCGACTCCCGCTTCAGCTTCCGCTCGGCGAAGAACCCGCCGGTGGGCAGCACCGAGAGGACGAAGTAGAGCGCGGCCCGGCCGAAGCCCCACTTGGCCCGGTTCCAGGCGTCCAGCCAGAAGACGACGTACAGCACGAACAGCACGCCGTGCACCATGCCCATGACGGGCACGGCGTTGAAGTCGGTCGTCCGCTTCAGCACCGAGCAGACCAGCAGCAGGATGAAGGAGACGGCCTCGGGCGCGGAGACCAGGCGGAGGCGGCGGATGGCGGAGGCGGTCTTGATGTCCACGAGGCACCTTTGACTGGAGTGGTCGACGGGGCGAGCAGTGATCTTGTGAAAGCGCGCACAAGCGTTCCCCATTGTGGCATCGCCCCAGCGCCGCCCTGTCGGCGGGCTCCCCCGCCCGGCTACCGTCGACCCCGTGGCAACGTTCCGGCTGCAGGGCAGCAAGATGCTCGCCGTCGACATGACGGGCGACAGCGTCAAGGCGAAGAACGGTTCGATGGTCGCGTACGACGGCCGTATGGCCTTCAAGAAGCTGAGCGGGGGTGGCGAGGGGATACGGGGGATGGTGACCCGGCGCATCACGGGTGAGCAGATGACCGTGATGGAGGTGAAGGGCCAGGGGACCTGCTGGTTCGCGGACCGGGCGAGCGAGATCAATCTGGTCGGCCTGCAGGGCGACAAGCTCTGGGTCGAGGCGAGCAATCTGCTGTGCACGGACGCGGGACTGCGCACCGGCACCAGCTTCACGGGGATGCGCGGCGCCTCCCAGGGCAACGGGCTGTTCACGACGACCGTCGAGGGACACGGCCAGGCCGCGATCATGAGCGACGGCCCGGCGGTGGTGCTGCGCGTCAGCCGCGACTACCCGCTGACCGTCGACCCCGGCGCGTACATCGCGCACCAGGGGAATCTGCGGCAGTCGTTCCAGTCGGGCGTCACCTTCCGCACGTTTCTGGGGGAAGGCGGCGGCGAGGCGTTCCAGATCCACTTCGAGGGGGACGGGCTGGTCTACGTACAGCCCAGCGAGCGCAACACGATCGCGGGGGATGTGTGAGATGCCGGCGGACTTCCGCGAGATCAACTCGAAGATGGTCGAGGCGACCGTCGTGCCCGGGCAGCGGCTCTACAGCCAGCGCGGCGCGATGCTCGCGTACAAGGGGGACGTCACCTTCACGCCCAACGTGCAGGGCGGACAGGGAGGGCTGATGTCGATGCTCGGACGGCGGGTGGCGAACGAGGCGACGCCGCTGATGACGGTGGAGGGCAACGGCACGGTGCTGTTCGGGCACGGCGGCCATCATGTGCAGGTGATCACCCTGTCCGGCGACACCCTGTACGTGGAGGCCGACCGGCTGCTCGCCTTCGACGGCGCGCTGCAGCAGGGGACGATGTTCATGGGCTCCCAGGGCGGGGTGATGGGCATGGTGCGCGGGCAGGTCACCGGGCAGGGGCTCTTCACGACGACGCTCAAGGGGCACGGGGCGGTCGCGGTGATGGCGCACGGCGGTGTCATCGAGGTGCCGATCACTCCGAACAACCCGGTGCACGTCGACCCGCAGGCGTACGTCGCCCACCACGGCGACGTGCGCAACAAGCTGTCGACGGCGCTCGGCTGGCGGGACATGGTGGGCCGCGGCAGCGGCGAGGCGTTCCAGCTGGAGCTGAGCGGGAGCGGTGCGGTGTACGTCCAGGCCTCGGAGGAGAAGCTGTGATGGCCGGTCCGGTGATCTTCGACCCCATGACCCTGCCGGTCGACGACAACGTCAACGCCTACACCTTCTGCGTGGAACTCAAGAGCAGTCAGTGGTTCCTGCAGAAGGGCAAGATGATCGCCTACTACGGGCGGATGGAGTTCAACGGCATCGGGCACGGGCGGCTCGACCGGCTGGTGCGCACCTCGTTCCATTCGCCGCTGCACGCGAGCGACTGGGTGGTGGCGGAGGGCAGCGGCAAGATGCTCCTCGCCGACCGGGCGTTCGACGTCAACTCCTACGACCTGGACGACGGCAACCTGACCATCCGCGCGGGCAATCTGCTCGCTTTTCAGCCAAGTCTCGCGCTCAAGCAGTCCATCGTGCCCGGCTTTCTCACACTCATTGGCACTGGCAAATTTGTCGCGGCTTCAAATGGACCGGTGGTGTTCATGGAGCCGCCCGTCCGCGTCGATCCGCAGGCGCTCGTCGGCTGGGCCGACTGCCCGTCCCCCTGCCATCACTACGACCACGGCTACCTGACCGGCGTCATCGGCGGTCTACGTGCGATGACGGGGATCGGCGGGGTCAGCGGAGAGGAACACCAGTTCGAGTTCGTGGGCGCGGGCACAGTCCTTCTACAGTCGAGCGAGGCGCTGATGCCGGAGACCGCGACGGGTGACGTACCTCACCAAGCGGGTGTTCCGGGCGGCGGTTCGGGGCCGGGCGCGGGTCCGTCACCGGCACCGAGGCTTCCCGGACAGCTCGGCGACCTCCAGCGTCGCTTCGGGCTGTGAGCGGTAGTCTGCGGAGTGTGACGTCGAACGCATGAACGTCACATTCCCCACGTTCGTTCGCCTTTCAACTTCTTAGGTAGAATCGATTCCATGGAGACCGAGACGGCCACGCGGTGGCTGACCGACGAGGAACAGTGCGCCTGGCGCACCCACCTGGAGGTCAACAGGCTGCTGAACTATCAGCTGGAGAAAGACCTCCAGCCCTTCGGCCTGACGATGAACGACTACGAGATTCTGGTGAACCTCTCCGAAGCGGATGAGCACCGGATGCGGATGAGCGACCTGGCTGCGGCGACCCTGCAGTCCAAGAGCCGGCTCTCGCACCAGATCACCCGGATGGAGAACGCGGGGCTGGTCCGCCGCGAGAACTGCGAGTCCGACCGGCGCGGCCTGTACACGGTCCTCACCGAGTTCGGCCTGGAGACCATGCAGAAGGTCGCCCCGTTCCATGTGGCGTCCGTGCGGCAGCACTTCGTGGATCTTGTCTCGCCGGAGGCGCTGAGCGAGCTCCACAAGGCGCTCGCGCCCATCGCGGAACACCTGCGTTCGCAGCGCGGCAAACCGTGACACCTGCGAACGTCTGAGGTTGCAGTCCGCGGAGGACCGCCGACCTCCCCCGTGGACTTCCGCCATCATCCGGCGGGCAGCCGCAGTACGAACACAGCCCCGCCGGGGGGGGGGGGGGGGCCCCGGGGGGGGGGGGGGCGGCCCCCCCGCCCCCCCCCCGCCCCCGGGGGGGGCCCCCGACCCCCCCCCCCCCCCCCCCCCCCCCGGGGCGGGGGGGGGCGCGCGCCGCCCCCCCCCACGCCGAGCCCC
>NZ_JBEOYI010000047.1:0-30641 GCF_040297005.1 Streptomyces sp. NPDC001904
TTGCGCACCGGATCGAAGGTCCAGTTCGACGCCTCGGTGTCGACGAAGATGATCCGCGCGTCCTGGTACTGCTTGTCGTCGTCCGCCCAGACGTAATAGTCGCCGTAGGGGCCCTCGGGGTCCGAACGCGACTGCTGGAACCACTCGTGCTGATCACTCGTGTGGTTCATCACGAAGTCGATGATCACGCGCATCCCGCGCTGATGCGCGGCATCCACGAACTCCACGAAGTCGGCCAGATCACCGAACTCGGGCAGAGCGGCGATGTAGTTGGCCACGTCGTAGCCGCCGTCGCGGAGGGGAGACTGGAAGAAGGGGGGCAGCCAGAGGCAGTCCACCCCCAGCCACTGGAGATAGTCCAGCTTCGCCGTGATGCCCTTGAGGTCGCCGACGCCGTCACCGTTGCTGTCGTAGAAGGAACGGACCAGGACCTCGTAGAAGACGGCACGCTTGAACCAGTCCGGGTCCCGGTTCGCGGCGTGCGGGTGTGCGGGCAGCATGAGGTCGTTCGTATCCATGAGGGTTCTCCCTCGCGTTGTTCATGCCGGTCCGGACGAGCGCTTTTCCTGACTCATCCGATGGTCAGAATGTGCGCGGGCGTGACGCCCGGCGTCAGACACACGTATGGGGTGGTGTTCCACGCGTAGGTGTGACCGGACAGCTCGTCGCGCACGCGGAAGGCGGCGTCCGGTGCGAGGCCCAGCGCCTCGTGGTCGAGGCGGAGGGTCGCCTCCTGGGTGTGGTGCGGGTCGAGGTTCACGACGACCAGAACCGTGTTCGAACCGCTGCGTTTGGAGTACACGAGGACCGCGTCCTTGTCGGCGTGGTGGAAGTGCACGTCCCGCAGCTGCCGAAGTGCCGGGCTGCGGCGCCGGATGTCGTTGAGCGCGGTCAGCAGCGGAGCGATCGTCCGTCCCTCACGCGCCGCGGACTCCCAGTCCCTCTGCCGTAGTTGGTACTTCTCGGAATGCAGATACTCCTCGCTGCCGGGGCGCAGCGGAGTGTTTTCGCACAGCTCGTATCCGCTGTAGACACCCCAGGCCGGGGACAGCGTCGCGGCGAGCACCGCACGCAGTTCGAACGCCGGACGGCCGCCGTGCTGGAGAAACTCATGGAGGATGTCCGGCGTGTTCGCAAAGAAGTTCGGCCGCATGCAGGCCGCCGATTCGCCCGCCAGTTCCGTCACGTAATCCACGAGTTCGCTTTTGGTGTTCCGCCAGGTGAAGTACGTGTACGACTGCTGGAAGCCGATCTCGGCGAGCGTCCGCATCATCGCCGGGCGGGTGAACGCCTCCGCCAGAAAGATGACATCGGGATCGCTGCGGTTGATGTCCGCGATGACCGCCTCCCAGAAGGCAACCGGCTTGGTGTGCGGATTGTCGACCCGGAAGATGCGCACCCCGTGCGCCATCCAGTGCCGCAGCACCCGGGTCGTCTCCGCGATCAGACCCGGCAGATCCGCGTCGAACGCGATCGGATAGATGTCCTCGTACTTCTTCGGCGGGTTCTCCGCGTACGCGATCGAGCCGTCGGGCCGGTGCCGGAACCACTCCGGATGCTTGAGCACCCACGGGTGATCCGGCGAGCACTGGAGCGCGAAGTCGAGGGCGACCTCCAGCCCCAGCTCCGCCGCACGCACCACGAACGCGTCGAAGTCGTCCAGGGTGCCGAGGTCCGGGTGGATCGCGTCGTGACCGCCCTCGGGCGAACCGATCGCCCAGGGCACTCCGACGTCGTGCGGTCCGGGCGACAGCGCGTTGTCCGGGCCCTTTCGGGCCGTCGTGCCGATGGGGTGGACGGGTGGCAGGTAGACGACATCGAAGCCCATCTCCGCGATGGCCGGCAGACGCTCCGCAGCCGTGGCGAAGGTCCCGCTCACGGGTGGTTTCCCGGGCTCGACGACCGCGCCCTCCGAGCGCGGGAAGAACTCGTACCAGGAGCCGTACAGCGCCCGCTCCCGCTCCACCAGCAGCGGGTAGGACCGGCTCTCCGTCAGACGTTCCTTGACGGGCGCGCTCTCCAGCGCCGCGCGCACGGCCGGAGACACCGCGGCCGCGAGCCGGTCCCGAGCAGTGCGGGCGCCGTCGCCGAGGGCGGCGATCGCCGACCGCAGCGCCTCCTCCGCCCCGGGATCCGACTGCCGTGCCAGCGCCCGCTCCAGGAGCTCCGCGCCGTGCTCGAGGGTGCTCTCGCAGTCCACGCCGGCGCCCACCTTGACCACGGCGTCACGCATCCACGTGGCCACGGGATCCAGCCATGCGCGCACGCAGTAGCTCCACCGTCCCGGCCGGCCCGCACCGACCTCGGCGCGCCACCGGTCCGTGCCCGGCGCGACCTCCGCCATCGGCCGGGTCAGCGCCTCCGCTCCGTCCGGGTCGCGCAGCACCACTTCCGCGCCGAGGACGCCGCCGCCTTCGACGAGCACCAGCGCGGTGACCGGGAAGGACTCGCCCACGACGGCCTTCGCCGGGCGCCGGCCGCCGTCCACGGCGGGCCGTACGTCCTCGATGGGCAGCGGGACAGGAACCGGGGCCGCTGTCGTCATCGCGGGTCACCTTCCCGTCCGTGCCCGTGCCGGCTCGATCGGTCGGCCGCCGCGGCGGCTTCCCTGCCGCACCGTTCACCCGTCGCCCGGCACAGAGCAGCGACGGCCCGCGCGAAGCGGTCCGACGTCCCGGCATCGGCCGGAGCCGCCAGGAAGCGGCGCTCCCACAAGCGATACCTCGTCAAGCACCGGTCGATCTCGCCGGTGGCACGCGATGACTCCATCGCCCATCGACCTCCGGTTTTCCGCGTCGTCGGGCCCGGTGGGCCCGTGACCCGCTCACAGAGAGAGAACGCGACGTCACCGTCCGGCGCTCCCTCACCCATAGTGCGGCGCACGTCGGCATCCGGCCTGTTGAACCGAGCGTGGCCCCGCCATCACGCTCCGGTTGCACGAATGGCGTAAGGGACACAGGCTGAGCAGTGACTCTCGAGCGACCTGCGTTCACCTTCCGTGCGCGCTGTGCGTGCGCACCGCTCCGCCGAACACGGCGGAACGTGAGCGCCGGTGAGGAGCGAAGAACCATGCACCAGGCAACGCCCCGCTACTACCACGTGACCGTGCGGCCGGCCCCCGAACGCGTGGACCAGGTCCAGCGCATCATGGCCGCGCACCTGCGCTACTGGGGGCTGGAGCGACTGACCCCCTCGACGACCCGAGGCCTCGGTCTGCTGATGGAGCTCGCGGTCCAGGGCAGCCCCGACGCCCGTATCGAGATCGAAGCGTGGTGGAACGGGCAGCAGCTGATCAACGCCGTCTCCTACGAGGCTCCGGCCGGCGGCCCGTCGCACGAGCTCCCGCTGCGCTGCTCGCAGATCGCCGAGATGAGCGACGGCTGGGGAAGCTGCACCACGCGCGCCCAGCACCTGGTCTGGTTCGCCCTGCGCAGCCGGACCGACGACCACGAGCCGCTCCTTCCGAAGCGGCCCTCCCCCACCACGCGCGAAGCACGTGGCATGCCGCGTGCCGTGCTCTCCCGCACCGGCACGGACGGTGTGCCCGCGGGCGCGGGCGCCGCCTCATGACCCGACGAACCGGCACGGCCGCTCCGGCCGTGGACCCGTCACACGTGCGGGTGGGTCGCCCCTACCCGCTCGGGGCGACCCACGACGGCCACGGCACGAACTTCGCGCTGTTCAGCGATGTGGCGAGCCAGGTGGACCTGGTCCTGCTCGACCCGGACGGCACCGAGCACACGGTGACGCTGCCCGAGGTCGACGGGTCCGTGTGGCACGGCTACCTGCCCGGCGTCGGCCCTCCCCAGCAGTACGGGTACCGGGTGCACGGTCCGTGGGAACCGGCCTCCGGACACCGCTGCGACCCCGAGGCGTTCCTGCTCGACCCCTACGCCAAGGCCGTCCACGACCGATCGGGCGGCCAGGAGGCGGGCGGTCAGGGCCTGTGCTCCGTCGTCGTCGACCCCGCCTTCGACTGGGGCGACGACACACCTCCGGGCCACGCCTTCTCGGACTCCGTCATCTACGAGACACATGTGCGGGGTCTGACGATGCGTCATCCGCAGGTGCCGGAGGAACTGCGGGGCACCTACGCGGGCCTGGCCGAGCCGGCCGTGCTCGACCATCTCACGTCCCTGAACGTGACCGCGGTCGAGCTGCTACCCGTGCACCAGTACGTCCAGGACGGCTTCCTGCGCGACCGCGGACTGTCCAACTACTGGGGCTACAACACGATCGGCTTCTTCGCGCCGCACCACGCCTACGCGGCGCACGGCACCCTCGGCGAACAGGTCGGAGAGTTCAAGAACATGGTCCGCGCCCTACACGGTGCGGGCCTGGAAGTGATCCTCGACGTGGTCTACAACCACACCGCGGAGGGGAACGAGAACGGCCCCACCCTGTCGTTCCGCGGCATCGACAACGCGTCCTACTACCGGCTCGCCGACGACGACTTCAGCCGCTACTACGACACCACGGGCACCGGCAACAGCCTGCTCATGCGGCACCCCAACGTCCTGCAACTCCTCATGGACTCGCTGCGGTACTGGGTCACCGAATGCCACGTGGACGGGTTCCGCTTCGATCTGGCGGCCACACTGGCCCGGCAGTTCCACGAGGTGGACCGCTTGTCGGCGTTCTTCGACCTCATCCAGCAGGACCCCGTCGTCGGCCGCGTGAAACTCATCGCCGAACCGTGGGACCTCGGCGACGGCGGCTACCAGGTGGGCAACTTCCCGCCCCAGTGGTCCGAGTGGAACGGCAAGTACCGCGACAGCGTCCGCGACGTGTGGCGGGCCCGCGAGGGCACCCTGGGCGAGTTCGCCGCACGGCTGACCGGGTCGGCAGACCTCTACCAGCACGACCGGCGCCGCCCCCGGGCCAGCGTCAACTTCCTCACCGCCCACGACGGTTTCACCCTGCGCGACCTCGTGTCCTTCAACGAGAAGCACAACGAGGACAACGGCGAGGACAACAACGACGGCGAGAGCGACAACCGGTCCTGGAACTGCGGAGCGGAGGGCCCCACCGACGACCCGGGCGTCCTCGACCTGCGGGCCCGCCAGCAACGCAACCTGCTGACCACGCTCCTTCTGTCGCAGGGCATCCCCATGCTCGGCCACGGGGACGAACTCGGCCGGACGCAGCGCGGCAACAACAACGCCTACTGCCAGGACAACGAGCTGACCTGGGTGGACTGGGACCTCGACGACGACCGCGCGGCCCTCCTGGAATTCACCCGCCGCATCGTCGCCCTGCGCGCCGCCCATCCCGTGCTGCGAAGGCGCCGGTTCTTCCGCGGGCCGGCCCCCGCGGACAGCGGGCAGGCCCTGCCGGACGTGGCCTGGCTGCGCCCCGACGCGCGGCCGATGACCGAGACGGACTGGCGGAACGACGACGCGCACGCGCTGACGGTCTACCTCAACGGCGACGCGATCGTCGCCCTGGACGGCGCGGGGAACCGCGTGGTCGACGACTCGTTCCTGCTGCTGTTCAACTTCTGCTGGGACCCGGTGGAGTTCCGCTTCCCGGACGCGGCCTACGGCATGGCGTGGACCACCCGGATCGACACCGCGGAGGCGGACGGCGCACCCGACGAGACGGAGCACAAGGCCGAAGAAGTCCTCCGGTTGGCCCCGCACTCCCTGCTGGTCCTCACACGCCCTTCCACTGCGACGGACGCCGTGGGCTGACAGCGCGGGAGACCTTCTTCACACCGGGGACGCCGCTGGGTCACGGTCGGTCCGGGACGGGCCCGCGACGGCCAGTTCGACCTCGTCGCCCTTGCGCTCGACGGCGCGGACCGTCCAGGACCGCCCGTCGAGAGGGGTGCCCGCGGCGGTGGTGTACGCCGCCACGACGAGCTCCGTCCCCGCCGGGCCTTCCGGGCGCAGCTCCGCGTCCGCGACCACGTCGTCGGCGAAGCGCAGGACCAGGTCGACCGCCCGGGGCGCCGCCACGAACGCCCCGGGGGCGGCCAGTCCGCGAATCCGGATCCGCGCGCCGCGGAACAGGTGCGTGTGACCGCAGACGGCCAGGAACGCCTGCGTGCCTACGGGTTCGGGAACCGAGTGATCCACGGACGACTCCAGGGGGTGCGGGAACAGGACCGGCCGCGTGAGCTGCGTCGCGGTCGACGTCATCGACCTCTCTATAAACCATGCGTATACATCGAATGTATAGTCGCGGCCATGACCTCCCCGTCCTCCACGACGTCCTCCCCGACCACACCGACGCTCCCCCTCGGTCACCCTGCTCCTCGGAATCACGCGGCCCTCACGCAGGTCCTGTGCGTCGCCGCCACCGGTCTCGCCCTCGGCGTCCTGACGAACCTGCTCCAGGGCCTGCTGCCCTGGCCCTGGAGCCAGTTGGCCAACTCCGGCGGCGTGTGGTCGGTGGTGGCTTTCGTCACCGGCGCGGTCCTCGCACCGCGCGTCCGCGGTGTCCGCCGCATCGCGACGGCCGGTGCGCTGGCCGAGATCGGGCTCGTCGTCGGCTACTACGGCTACGCGGAGCTGGGCCGTGGAGGCATGGGAAGCATCGTCTTCCCGCTGGTCTGGCTGGTGATGGCCTGTGTCGCCGGCCCGCTCTTCGGCACGGCCGGCGCCTGGTGGCGGCGCAGCCCCCGGCTGTGGCTGCGCGCGGGGTCCCTGGGCGCGGTCGGCGGCCTCTTCGGAAGCGAGTGCCTGCACTCCTGGCTGACGCTCGGATACGCGGGGCAGGCCCTCGCCTGCGCGGCGGTCGCCTGCGCGCTTCCGCTGGCGCTGTCCCGCACGTGGCGTGAGCGCGGCCTGAGTCTCGGCGTCGCGGTCCTCGCGTCGCCGGTGGCCTACGCGGCGGTCTACGGACTGCTGGACCGGATCTCGGCCTAGGGCCGGGAACCGGGCACCCGGACCCCTGGCATGGCCGGTCGGGCACGCGCCCGGCGCCGCCCGCGTCTCCGCGGCTACTTCTTGCGCGCGGCCCGCTTGCTCAGCACGGCCAGGATCACGGGGATGACCAGTTCGATCCCGCGGGCCACGTTCGCCGCGGGCAGGCCCGTCTTCTTCGCGATCACATTGGCCGCGGGACGGCTCATCCGCGACAGGAGTCCGGCCAGCAGCCCGCCGGAAGCCAGCCCGCCCAGGCCGCCGAACGCGGCCACACCCTGGAGCGGCGGCTGGGCCGCTTCGTCGATGGCCTGCTGCACCTCCTGGGCGCCCTCGGGCCCTTCCTCGGACCGTTCACGCAGGCCACCGGAGAGGGCCGCCACCGTGTTGCCCACGACGCCCTGGGCGCCGGCCGCATCCGTGCCGAGCACCTCCGCGAGCTGCTGGAGCCCGTCGTCGCCGAGCTCGTCGAGGACGTCCCGCTCCAGCGACTTCTCACCCGATTCTCCGTTCATGCCCCACACGCTAAGTCGGTCCGCGGGGATCGGCGACCGCACGCCGGCGGCATCGTCCTGGCCTCATCGGGGGTACCTGTGGGACGGTGGGCTGACAAGAGACCGAGTCGGTCCGGCCAAGCGCCGGCTCTTTGGGTACCGGGCGTTGCCCCCTCCACGGGCATTCGGACCCGCCTTAGCCGTCGGCCCCGCACGCGGGGACCGCATCGTCTTTGGGCTCAGCAACCCCCCGGAAGGGGGCGCCTCATGAACATCACCGTCGAACGTCACAGCAACAGCGCCACCCTCACCCCGCACGGCGACATCGACCTCGCGGGCATCGACGAACTGCACACCCTCATCGCCCAACTCCCCCCTGCGGTGACCGAGGTGGTGTGGGACCTGCGTGCCGTCCCCTTCATGGACATCACCGGGCTCCACCTGCTCGGCGCCCAGGCCGCGCCGGCCCACGTCAGCGTCACGAACCTGCCGCCGCAACCGCTGCGCCTGCTCCGGCTGGCCTGCGAACTGTTCCCGCAGATGGGTTGGGAGCGGCACCTGCCCGACTCCCCCGTCTCCCGGGCCGCCTGAGACCTGTTCGGCCGACGTCCTGTCCACGTCACCGGTCGACGTCACCGGTCGACGTCCCGTCTCCAGGTCGCTGATCGACCGGCGGGGTCGCGGGACCGCCTTCCGTGTCGATGTGCGGCAGGATCCGGTCGAGCCAGCGCGGCGTCCACCACGCGCGGGCGCCGAGCAGGGTCATCACGGCCGGCACGAGGAGCAGCCGGACGACGGTCGCGTCGATCAACACACTGACCGCCAGGCCGAGTCCGAGCATCTTGACCACGATGTTGTCACTCACGATGAACGCGGCGAAGACACTCACCATGATCAGGGCGGCACAGGTGATGACGCGCGCGGTGATCTCCAGCGCGTGGGCGACGCTGGCCCGCGCGTCGCCCGTCCGCAACCAGACCTCGTGGACCCGCGACAGCAGGAAGATCTCGTAGTCCATGCTCAGTCCGAAGATGATCGCGAACATCATCATCGGCACGTAGCTCTCGATGGGGACCTTCCCCGACACCCCGAGCGCGGGACCGCCCCAGCCCCACTGGAAGACGGCGACGACGACGCCGTACGAGGCGGCGATGGACAGCACGTTGAGGACCGCCGCCTTCAGCGCCACCAGCAGCCCGCGGAACACGGCGAGGATGATGAGGAAGGCGAGGGCGACCACCACGGCGATGATGAAGGGCAGCCGCTGCGACACGATGTCGCGGAAGTCGACCTGGGCAGCGGTGGTTCCGGTGACGTAGCCCTGGGCGGTGGTGCCGGACACGGCCTGCGGCAGCGTGTCGTCGACGAGCCGGTTCGTGAGGTCGGTGGTGGCCCGGCTCTGCGGGGACTCCTTGGAGAAGACGGTGCCCACGAGCACGTCGCCGTCCTTCGTCGGGGTCAGGGGTGTGACGACGGCCGCGCCCGCGACGCCGCCGACCTCCTTCTGTGCCTGCGCGGACAGGGCCGCGCGCTGGTCGGACGGGACGGACGTCTGGTCGATGACCACGGTCAGCGGGCCGTTGGAGCCGGGACCGAAGGAGTCCGCCATGATGTCGTACGCCCGCCGGTCGGTGAACGACGTCGGGTCGGCGCCGTCACCGATGTGCCCGAGCTGGATGGACAGCAGCGGGACGGCCAGCACGATCACCGTGACGAGTCCGCCGGTCAGGAACCACAGCGGCCGTCGCTCGACGCGCTGCGCGTAGCGGTGCCAGGTGCCGTGTGCGGGCGTCTCGGGTGAGGCGTCGGCCTCCGCCACGGCTCTGCCCACGCGGTAGCGGTCCACACGCCTGCCGATGAGGCCGAGCAGCGCGGGGACGAGGGTGAGCGCACCGACGACCGCGGAGACGACGGTCACGGCCGCCGCGAGACCGAGTTTGCTGATGAAGGAGACTCCGGAGACGGAGAGCCCGGCCAGGGCGATGATGACGGTGCAGCCGGAGATGAGGACGGCCCGCCCGCTGGTCGCGGTGGCGTGGCCCGCCGCGTGCACGGGGTCGGCGCCGTCGATGAGGTTCTGCCGGTGCCGGGTGATGAGGAACAGTGCGTAGTCGATGCCGACACCCAGGCCGATCATGGTGGCCAGCGTCGGTGACACCGTCGCGAAGGTGAAGGCCGCGGCCAGCAGGCCCAGGCAGGCCAGGCCCCCGATCACGCCGAGCAGCGCGGTGACGAGCGGGAGCCCGGCGGCCAGTACGCTGCCGAACCCGACGAGCAGGACGACGACGGCCACCGCGAAGCCGATGGCCTCGCTGGTGCGGTCGTCGGCCGGCGGCCTCGCGAGTTCACCGAGCGGGCCGCCGTACTCGACGTCGACCCCCGCGGCCCGCAGCGGCTGCACCGCGCTGTCCACGCCGGAGAGGTAGCCGTCGCCGAGCGTGGAGGGCTGCACGTCGAAGCGGACGGTGATGTAGGCGGTCTTCCCGTCGTTCGACAGAGGCCCGATGTTCGGCTGCCCGGACGTGGCGGGGGCCGGATCCGAGGTCGTCGGCAGCGGGTTCTGCGCCGACAGCACGTGCGGCAGTTTCTGCAGGTCTCCGACCGTCTGGCCCATCTGCGAGCTCACCGTCGACAGCGGCTCTCGCGTGTCCCGCAGCACGATCTGGCTGCTGTAGCCGCCGGCCGCCGGGTCGTGCTTCTGGAGGACGTCCACCCCCTGGGAGGACTGCACGCCCGGGAGGGAAAAGTCGTCCGAGTACGTTCCGCCGAAGGTCCGGTCGAGCACCTGGAGCGCTGCCAGGACGACCAGCCAGCCGACGATGACGATGACGGAGTGCCGGGCGCACCATTCGCCGAGGGCCCTCAGCCTGCCGAGCCGCCGGCTCGGTCCCCGCTCTGACGTGTCGTGGGTGGCGGGCATGTGCTGCTCCCGGGAGAGAGGCTCCCCTGTGCGTCCATGGAGCGCCGAGGCTCGGTGAACGCCGGCGCTCAAAGAACGCCTACGTTCATTAAACGCCGACCCGTTCGGAGCGTCCTGGCGAGCGCGTGCCGCCCCGCAGCCGACTGGCGCCCGGCACACCGCCGTCGGACAGTGATCGGGAACATCGGGGCCGTGCCGGCCGTTGTCGCCATGAAGGCAAAGAGAAAGTAAAGCGCGAAGGAGCTGCACGTTGTCCGCCAGATCGACGGACTCTGCGGGGACCGGTCCCCGACCATCCCGCCATGCTCGGCCCGGGTCGAGCGCGAGCACGGCACAGGGCGGGTGGTGTGCGTGCTGAGCGCCGTGCTCGGCCTGCTCGCGGTGCTCGTACTGACGGCGGGCACCGGCTATTTCGTCGCCCAGGAGTTCGCGTACGTCGCCGCCGACCGGCTCGCCCTGGCCCGTGAGGCGGAAGCGGGCGACCAGAAGGCCGCCAAGGCGCTGACCGTTCTGGAGCGGCTGTCGTTCATGCTGTCGGGCGCTCAGCTCGGCATCACGGTCACCGGCCTGATCGTCGGCTTCCTCGCCGAACCGTCGGTCTCGACGCTCCTGCGACCGGTGCTGTCCGGGACCGGTCTCCCGGACGCCGCCGTCACGACGATCGCGGTGGTCCTGGCGTTCGTCCTGGCCACCGTGGTCCAGATGGTGCTGGGCGAACTGGCCCCCAAGAATCTGGCACTGGCCGTCCCGGAACGCCTGGCCAAAGCCCTCGCGGGCTCCACCGTCGGCTATCTCAAGGTGGTCGGCCCGGTGGTCCGCCTCTTCGACGGCGCCGCGAACAGGCTGCTGCGCGGGGTCGGCATCGAACCGGTCGAGGAACTGCACCACGGCGCGACGCTGGAGGAGCTGAGCCATCTCATCGGCGAGTCCCACCAGCAGGGCGAACTGCCGCGCGAGGCCGCCGCGCTGCTCGACCACGCGCTCGAGTTCAACGAGCGGACCCTGCACGGGGTGATGGTGCCGCGCGCCGACGCCGTGTTCGTCCGCAAGGACGCCACGGCCTCCGACACGATCGAGCTGATCGCCGAGCACGGCCACTCCACCTACCCCGTGATGGGCGACCACCCCGACGACGTCACCGGCGTCCTGGGCGTCAGGGAGCTGACGGCCCTGCCGCAGTCCGCGTACACGACGCACACGGCCGCCGCCCTCGCGCGGCGCCCCCTCCTCCTGCCCGACACGCTCCGGCTCCCCGACGCCGTGGACCGGATGCGCGCGGCCGACGACGAGTTCGCGGTCGTGCTCGACGAGCACGGTGGCATCGCCGGGATCGTCACCTACGAGGACATCGCCGAGGAGCTGGTCGGTGACATCGCCGACGAGAGCGACCGGGAGACACAGCTCGCCGTCCCGGATCCGGACGGCGCGGGCTGGACGGTCGACGCCGGCCGCCGCATCGACGAGGTCGCCGAGGCCACCGGCATCGAACTGCCCGAGGACGAGGACTACGACACCGTGGCGGGGCTGATCGTGGACCGTCTGGGCCGCTTCCCGGCGATCGGCGACCGGCTCGTCCTCGGCCTGGCCGACGGCGACAGCGCGTTCATCGACGTGACCGGCCTCGACCGCCACGTCCCGGACCGGATCCACCTGACCCGCGCGCCGGCCTCCGGCATCGGCCCGTTCGCCGGGGAGGCGCACTCATGAGTTTCCCCCTGGCCCTGTTCATCACCGTTCTGCTCCTGATCGGCAGCGGCTTCTTCGTGGCCGCCGAGTTCGCCCTGGTCGCCGCGAAGCGTCACCGGATGGAGAAGGCGGCCGCGGCCGGGCAGCGCGGCGCCAAGGCCGCCCTCGCCGGAATGCGGGAGCTGTCGCTGATGCTGGCCGGCGCCCAGCTCGGCATCACCATCTGCACGCTGGGCCTCGGATCGATCTCCAAGCCCGCCGTCTCCCACGCGCTCGATCCGCTGCTGCACGGCTGGGGCCTGCCCAGCGGACTCAGCTACGGCGTCTCCTTCGCCGTCGCGATGGTCGTGGTCGTCTTCCTGCACATGGTCGTCGGCGAAATGGCCCCCAAGTCCTGGGCCATCGCGCACCCGGAGCGATCGGCGATGCTCCTCGCACCGCCGTTCCGCGCGCTGGTCAGGACGGTCCGCCCGCTGATCCGGTTCCTCAACCGGATCAGCAACGCGCTGGTACGCATGTGCCGGGTCACCCCGCGCGACGAACTCACCGAGGTGCACAACCGCGAGCAGCTCGCCCATCTCGTCGCCGAGTCGGAGCGGCTGGGCCTGATCAGCAAGGACGACTCGGAGCTCATCACCAGCTCGCTGGTCGAGCCGCTCACCCCGGTCGGCGAACTCCGGGTGCCGGCCGCGCGGATCACCTCCGTCCCGGCCGACGCGGACCTCGAAACCGTCCTCGCCACGGCCGCCGCCACCGACCGCAGCCGCCTCCTGGTCCGTGACGGATCCCTGGTCCTCGGCTCCGTCCACGCCCGCGACGCACTGATCGCACGGGCCCGCGGGCGGGCGACCACAGCCGGTGAACTGGCGCGCCCCGTACCCGAGTTGCTGGAGACCGACACCGTCGGTCACGCCATCGAGCAACTGCGCGCCCGCCGCGCCTCGCTGGCGGTCGTCTGCGACGACACGGGCCGGCTCACCGGACTCGTCGCCCTGGACGACCTCCTGGCACGCCTCACCCATCCGCAGGCCGCCTAGGAGGCGCCAGGGACACGAGGTCGTACGGGCGGTGGAGGCACCGTAAGATCCAATTCCTGTGAGCAGCAACCCGATCCACGATCCGCAGCACGATCCGATCCGCTGAGCCGGACCATCAACCGGACCCTCCCGACGCGCCGCCGTGGCCGCCCGCTGTCGCGCCGTCACGGAGGCGCGCTGGTTCGCCGTCACCGTCTTCGTGGTGATCCTCACCAACGCGGCCGTTCTCGGCGTCGAGACCTACAGCGGGGTCTCGGACCGGTTCGACGACGAGCTGAAGGTGGTCGAGCACGCCTTCCTGGCCGTCTTCACCGCCGAGATCGCGCTGCGGATCGCCGCTCATCTCGACCGGCCGCGCGGTTTCTGGCGCGACCGGTGGAACGTGTTCGACCTCGCCGTGGTGGTGTGCGCGTTCCTGCCCGTCGTCCGCGAGAACGCCACCGTGCTGCGACTGCTGCGCCTGGCCCGCGTGCTGCGCGCGGCCCGGTTCCTGCCCCAACTGCGCAACGTGCTGGTCGCGGTGGGGCGCAGCCTGCCCGGCACGGTCAGCTTCCTGCTGGTGGGCGGGCTGCTGCTGTACGTGTACGCGATGGTGGGCTGGGTCTTCTTCGCCGACGACAACCCCGAGCACTTCGGGTCGATCGGCCGCGCGATCCTCACCCTGTTCCTGCTGATGACACTGGACGGACTCGGCGACGCGGATGGAGGAGCCCCGGCCCGACGAACCTGCCGCGGCGACGGCCTCCGAGGAAGAGGTGCGCGCCCGGATCGCCACGGCGCGCAGGGCGCTCGACGACCTGGAGGCGAGCCTGGCCTCCTTCTCCGTGCCGCGGCAGTCCCTCACAAATGCCGACCGGCGAAGAAGTCCCACATGATGGAGGTCATGTCCGGGCCCAGCGGATCCGCGTACGGCCCGGTGCCGCCGCCGGGCCACTTGTGGGCAAGGCCCTCCACGTCGTACTTCACGATCAGCGGCTGCCCGCCGTCGCGGGCCGTGTACTCGGTGCGGGTGTAGGGACGTGACCCCGGGGCGTCGACGCGTCGAGTGGCGTCGGGCGTGTCGTCCACGTCTCCGTCGAGGAGGCCGTCCGGGGCCAGGTCGTCGACGGCGGCCCACTGCGAGGCGAGACGGTCGGCCATCCACGGCGGCACCGTCGTGTCGGCGCTCCCCTGCTCGATCAGCAGCGGGACCTGCCGGGCGCGCCGTCCCATCTCGGCATGGGCCAGCTTCGCCGTGTCCACCGGGCTGACGGCGTCCGGGTCGGGACCGACCTTGTCGAAGGCGTACTCGCCGCCGGCCAGTGAGGCCGCCGACGCGTACACGTCCGGGTAGGTCACCGCCATGATGACGGAGAGTCCGGCGCCCGAGGAGGCTCCGGCGACGTGCACCCGCGTGGCGTCGGCGTGGTACTTGCTCACCACGTCGCGTGTGACGCCCGCGATCAAGGAGGGTTCGCCGCTGTCGCGGTGCTGGTGCGCGGGCTGGACCGCGTTCCAGCAGCGGAGCAGGTTGCGCCAGGGATCCTGGGACGGATAGACGACGATGAACCCCTTGGCGTCGGCCACCTGGTTGAACCGGGTGAGGTCCTTCATCGAGCTGTCGGCGAAGCCGGTCATGCCGCAGCCGTGCAGCGCCACCACCACCGGCAGTTTCTCCCCGGCCCGGTACTGGGGCGGCAGGTGCACTTCGTAGTCCACCTTGCCCGCCAGGCTGACGAAGGTGCCCCGCTCGTCGTGTCCCGCGGCGGCGACCGCTCTGTCCGTCAGGAACGACAGCGCCATGCCCATCGTCGCGGCGACGACCAGCGCGCGCCGGAACCTCTCTCCCATCACAGACCTCCCGTGGATGTGATCAGATCTCGCACATCCTGGGTGACCTGCTCCGGAACCAGCCAGGGGCAGTCGCCCAACCGAGGCGAACGCTTCCTGTGCAGACTCACACCGCGCCCGCGCGACGCGGGACCCGTGCCGCCCGCAGGGCCAGTGCCCAGCCCAGGCGCGCCTCGCCGGACTCGATGGACCAGCCCGTGATCTCGGAGATCCGCTCCAACCGGTTCAGGATGGTGTTGCGGTGGCAGTAGAGGCGTTCAGCCGTACGCGGGGCCGAGCAGCCCGTGGCCAGCCAGGTGGCCAGCGTGTCCATCAGCAGCACGCCGTCCGCCCCGCACTCCGGGACGCCTCCCAGGTAGCGGGCGAGAATCCGGTCGGCCATCTCCGCGTCGTGGGTGAGCATCGCCTCGAACAGGCGCTCGTCGAGTTCCGCCACCTCGTTGCTGTGCGGGGACAACGTGCCGAGGGCACGCTCCGCGAGGCGCAGCGCGGTGTCCGCGTCGGCGAGGCTCTGGAACGGGGGTGACATGCCGACGGCCCCCAGGCGTGCGTCGCGCAGCACCGCTGCCGGCTTCGCGGAATCGAACGACGCCAGGCGTACGAGGCCCGTGCTGCGCGCGGCTCGCGTGCGCCAGAACGACCACAAGTCGGCCTCCTGCAGCACCGGTTCGGGGGCGGCGGGGTCGGCGGGGTTCTGGTCGATCACCACGACCACGTAGCAGTCGCTGACCGGGATGCCCAGCGCGGCGGAGGCCGCAGAAGCCACGGCGGGGTCGCTGCCCCGCCCTTCCAGGAGTGCTTCGAAGAAGGCGCCGCGACGGGACTCCCGGCGGTGCTGGAGTTCGAGTTGGGCGAGGCGGTACGCGTCCGACATCACCGTCGAGAACCGGTCGATGGTCTCCCAGAGGGCTCCGGCGACCTCGAGCGCGAGGTCCTGTTCGCCCGCCGGACGGCCCCTGAGCGGTTCCGTCATGGCCTGCCACAGGACGCGGCCCCCGCGCCGGTACGCCATCAGCACGTTGTCCAGCGGCATGCCCTGCCCGGCCCGCCGCCGCCCGGTCTCCGTCGCCGCGGCCGTGAAGTCGTCGGTGCCGGCACCGGCGGGCATCCGGCCGAAGTCCTTGATGACGAGGACGAGATTGTCGCGGCAGATCGATCGCAGGTCGGCGAGGGGGACCGGACGCCCGGCGGCATAGAGCGCACTGTGCGCGCAGATGTCGGACACCAGCCGCCCGGTGATGCCGTCGATGTCGTCCAGCAGGGACAACGCCAGATGACGGCGCAGCCGGGCCTCGTCCTGTGCCATCGCCATGCGCGCCCCTTCAGGTCCGGTCGGCGGGTGAGCGTCAGTATTGTCGCCCGCCGCGGAGATCTTCTACGCCGCGAGGTAGTCGTGCACGGGCTCCATCGGGGCCAGGGTCAGGTCCGTGAGGATGTGGCTGGCGGAGACGACCTCCAGGACCGGCAGGTCCGCGAGCGGCGCCATGACGTGGGCGGACAGCTGGAGGCGGGCCGGTCCCTGGTAGGCGGCCTTGACCGTGACGTCGGTGATGCGGGTACGGACGAGGCGGCAGGACTGGAGCTGCCAGTCGAGGCTCGGGACGATCTTGACGGCGTAGGTCGGGACCGTGATCTGCTCCCGGGCCAGCTCCCTGTCCAGGGGTTCCCACTTGTACGGCATCGTGGCGGTGGCCACCCGCTGGGTCCCGTAGTCCAGGGTGCCGACGAGGGCACCGTGGTCGGCGAACAGGGCCGGGGATCCGATCGTCTTCGGATAGGCGCTCAGCTCCCGGCCGGCCGCGGTGGCGCCGAAGTTGTCCAGGTGCATGGCGTGCAGGTATTCGCCGCGCTCGTCGCCGAGACGCACCGGGACGACCTGGCCGCACTCCAGGTAGGGGCCGTACCCCTCGACGTCGCCCATCTTCATGATCTCGAAGCGCACCAGGGGTTCGTCGATCTCGAGCGGTTCGGGGACGACGGCGCGCAGCGCCTCGGGGTCGGTCCGGTACAGGACGTTGAGGTACTCGCGGTCCGTGAAGCGGGTGGCGCGGGGCGGATAGACGGGGGTGGTCAGCGGGGTGGTGACGTGGCGGCGGACCTCTTCGGCGCGCATGGACGGTCTCCTGAGCAATTCGTCGTGCTGTCTGCGTCGGCATGGATACGTCGGCCTGGATGTGTCGGCACCACATGCGATACAGTCTGTATCGGATACATCGTGTATCCGATGGGTGGTTCTCCGCAAATCCGGGCCGACGCGGCCCCGCGGAACCGCCCCGCACCACTCGAAGAAGCTGGAAGAAGATCGTCATGCCGTTCACCCTCCCCTCCGACCCGATGTCCCGGCCGGTCACCGTCATCGGCGCCGGCACCCTCGGGCGCCGGATCGCCCTGATGTTCGCCACCCGTGGCGGTTCGGTCCGCGTGTACGACCCGGTGCCGGACGCCGGGCAGGCGGCGTGCGCGTACGTCGAGCAGCACGTGGCCGAGGTCGCCGCAGGCATCGAGGGCGGCACGCCCGGCACCGTGACCTCGACGACCGACCTGGCGGAGGCGCTGGCGGGCGCCTGGCTGGTCGTGGAGGCGGTCCCCGAGCGCCTGGACCTGAAGAAGCAGATCTTCGCCGACCTGGACAAGGCCGCGGACGCCGACGCGATCCTGGCGAGCAACTCGTCGTCGTACCCCACGAGCGCGTTCATCGACCACGTCACGCACCCCGAGCGCGTGCTCAACATGCACTTCTACATGCCGCCCGCACAGAGCGCCGTCGACCTGATGTCGAGCGGCCGCACCGACCGGGCCGTGCTCGACCTGCTCCTGCGCGAGCTGCCGCACTACGGCGTCTTCCCCTTCGAGGCACGCCGCGAGAGCACCGGCTTCATCTTCAACCGGGTCTGGGCGGCCATCAAGCGCGAGGCGCTATCCGTGGTCGCGGAGGGCGTCTCGACCCCGCAGGACGTCGACGCGATGTGGATGATCAACATGGGGGGCGTCGCCGGACCGTTCCGCACCATGGACCGGGTCGGCCTGGACGTCGTCCTGGACATCGAGAACCACTACGCGGCCGAGAACCCGAACCTGCCGAGCGGCCCCCGCGAACTGCTGCGCGGCTACGTGGACGCCGGGCACCTCGGCGTGAAGAGCGGGCGCGGCTTCTACGACGACTACGACGCCGCGAGCTGACCGTGGCAGGTTCCCGGGCGTGTCCGGCGGTCCCTTAGGCTGGCCACGCACCGCGTCCCGCCTGCGAAGTCTCCCCGAAAGAGCCCCGACGTGCCGAAGTCACCGACCAAACGCCGGCCTCTGACCCGTGCCGCCCTCTCGGAGAGCGCCTGGTCCCTCTTCCGCGAGAAGGGGTTCCACGCCACCACCATCAGCGACATCGTCGAACGGGCGGGGCTGACCCGGGGCGCCTTCTACTCCAACTACCGGGACAAGGAGGAGCTGTTCCTCGCCCTGTACGACGAGCACACCGACCGGCTGCTGGCCGGCCTGAAGGCCTCGGACGCCGAAGCGTCGTCGGACAGGGATCCGATCGCGCAGCTCGGTGAACGCATCGCGGGACGTACCGCCGAGGAACGCCGATGGTTCCTGGTCTCCATGGAGTTCACCCTGCACGCGGCCCGCACACCTGCCGTCGCCGAGCAACTGGCCGTCCACGAGGACCGTCTCGCCCGGGGGCTGACGGAGGTCCTCGCCGCGGCCCTCGACGGGGCCGGGGCCGAGCCGTCGCTCCCGGCGGACGAACTCGCGCGCCTGCTCATCGCCCTATTCGAAGGCGTCACCGCCCACCAGGTCATCCACGGCAACAGCAGCCTGACGGAGAACTTCACGCCTCTGCTGCTGCGCGCCCTGACGACACCGGCCGACTCCGGCTCCTGATCCGCAGAGGCCGTACGCCCCTCCTCGCGATCGTGCCCGTACGGTTGCCCGCACGACCTCCTCGCCCTCCCTGCTCGACGTCCCTCCGCGACGATCCGAGAGCGGCGGAACTCGCCTTGTGGCCCTTCGACTTCGAGACCGAGGGCGCGGGCCACGGTCCGATCACTCACGTGGAGCCGGTCCACCTCGCCCCGGGCGAGCCGCTGGAAGCGATCACCCAGGACGGCGGGGGCGGAACGTACTTCTTCTGCGGCGCCGGGGACGGTGAGGACCAGCCCGAGAGGCGGTCGCCGGGACGAGGCAGTCGCTAGGAAGCGCCGCCCTGCTTCAGATGGCGCTCGAAGAAGGCAGCCGCCGCGTCCCCCGCGTGCTGCGGGACGCCGGTGTGTCCGCCCATGTTGGCGTTCAGGGTCTTCTCCTTCGATCCGAAGGCGTCGAACAGGTCCAGGGCCGCCTGGCGGTCGTTCCCCTTGTCGTCCCACTGCAGCAGGACATGGAGGGGAACGGTGACGTGGCGGGCCTCTTCGTAGAGGGCGCGGGGGACGAAGCTGCCGGCGAAGAGGACGGCGGCCGCGATGCGCGGCTCGACCGCCGCCAGCCGCGTTCCGATGGAGATCACGCCCCCTGAGTAGCCGGCCGGACCCTCGATCTCGGGCAGTGCGAGGAGGGCGTCCAGGGTGGCCCGCCATTCCGGAACCGCCCGGTCGACCAGGGGCAGGACGAGCCGGTCCACGATGTCGTCGGTGACCGGCTCACCGGCCGCCAGGGCCCGGCGCAGGTCGGCGCGGGCCTCCTCGGTGACGGCCGACCGGGGCCGGTCGCCGCTCCCGGGGAGTTCGACGGTGGCCGAGGCGAAGCCCTGCGCCGCGGACTGCCGGGCCCGGGCCACGAGCCGGGGGTACATCGTGTCCAGTCCACCGGGGTGGCCGAGCAGGACGACCGGCGTGGGCGCCGGGGCGGAGGCGGGCGTCCACAGGATGCCGGGGATCTCTCCGAGGGTGAACGCGCGCTCGACGACGTCGTTCTCGAGGCGTCGTTCCGAGGTGAAGTGCATGGTCGTGCCTTTCGGGAGTGCTGCAAGAAGCGGCGCTCCCGGACGACCTATCGCCCGACCGTGGCTCCGGAGGAGAGCACCCAAGTGAATACGTTCACGGGTACCACCTCCTCGTTCTCTCGCACGGCCTCCCGAAAGCTAGCAGTGGTCGCGGCGGTAAGCCAATTCCCCGGGCACGGTCCGAGCGGTCGCCACGAGCCCCCTATCCGAATCCGATGGCGGCCTCGATGTGGTCGAGGTGGGCGGCCAGGATCTCTTCGAACGCGGCGGGGCGGTCCGCGCCGAGCGCGGCGACACGGAACAGCTCCATGCCCTGCCCGTACTCCTCGGCGGGCAGCCCCGACTCCCGCAGAGCTTGCGGCACTTCTTGGGGCTGCTGGCCGAAGGCGCCCCGGAGTTCCCAGCACCCCACGCGTCGTCGCCCCGAGCGGCGAGCCGCGACCCGCCGCCGACCACCCCGACCGCCGTCCTCGGCACCCCGCCCGCTCCGGCGGCTCCCGGGCGACCGGATACAGTGCGCGCGACGGCAGCCCGGTTGCTCGAGGAGGGGAAACGTGACCGACACCAGCGAGACCCGACCCACCGACGGTGCGGCGCCCCCGCCCGAGGCCGGGCGACTGCGCCGGATCATGCGCTACATCCCCCTGGTCGCGCCCGTCCTGTTGTGGGCGGTGCCCTGCTGGGTCCTGCTGTACGGCGGTCAGCACTGGCCGTTCCCCGTCACGCTCGTCGGCACCGTCGTGTTCGTCGCCGGTCTCATCGGGATGCCGCTCGCGATGATGCGCGGTCACGGCCGGCGGCAGCAGGACCGGGCGGCGATCGTCGGGGACTTCCTCCTGGGCTCCAGCTGGGTTCTGTTCACCTGGTCCGTGCTGCTCGGCGTCCTGCTCCGGCTCGCCCTGGTCGTGGCCGGTGCCGGTGACGGGCAGGGCCGGGCGCGGATCGTCACCTGGGCGGTCCTCGGCGTGGCCGCCGTGCTGCTCGCCTGGGGGTACGCCGAGGCCCGCCGGGTGCCACGGGTGCGTCGGCTGGACGTCGAACTCCCGCGCCTGGGAGCCGGGTTGGACGGCATCCGTGTCGCGCTCATCACCGACACCCACTACGGGCCGCTCGACCGCGCCCGCTGGTCGGCGCGCGTGTGCGAGACGGTCAACACACTGGAGGCCGATCTGGTCTGCCACACCGGCGACATCGCGGACGGCACGGCCGAACGCCGCCGCGCCCAGGCCGCTCCGCTCGGCACCGTGCGGGCCACCGAGGCCCGCGTGTACGTCACCGGCAACCACGAGTACTACAGCGAGGCCCAGGGCTGGGTCGACCTGATGGACGAACTGGGCTGGGAGCCCCTGCGCAACCGGCACCTGCTGCTCGAACGCGGCGGCGACACCCTCGTGGTCGCCGGAGTGGACGACGTCACCGCCGAGTCCTCCGGCCTGGCCGGACACCGCGCCCATCTCGCCGGAGCCCTGGACGGCGCCGACCCCGATCTGCCCGTCCTGCTCCTCGCCCACCAGCCCAAGTTCATCGACCGGGCGTCAGCCGCCGGCATCGACCTGCAGCTCTCCGGGCACACTCACGGCGGCCAGATCTGGCCCTTCCACCACCTGGTCCGCATCGACCAGCCCGCGCTCGCCGGACTCAGCCGCCACGGCGCCCGCACCCTCCTCTACACCAGCCGCGGCACCGGCTTCTGGGGCCCGCCCTTCCGGGTCTTCGCCCCCAGCGAGATCACCCTGCTCGTGCTCCGCTCCCCCGACCGACGGCCCGGAGGGGCACCAACAACCGCCTCGTGACGGCTCATTGACGGATCACCGCCCGGAGAGGAAAGATCAACGGGCATTGATTGACAACGTTGTCGCACGAGAGGATCACGATGAGAGCGCTGAGACGCGTCTTCACCGCCTTGTTGGTCGTCACCACCATGGCGGCCTCCGCGGGGGTCGCGAACGCCGCGGCGAAGGGACCGGCGTTCGCCGGTGATCCGACCACGCTGGTCGACACCTCGGTCGGCAACAACGGTGACGGGACCACGTTCCCGGGCGCGACGGCTCCGTTCGGCATGGTGCAGTTGAGCCCCGACACGCAGCTGAACAAGTACGCCTCGTACGACTACGCGCAGAACACCATCCTCGGCTTCAGCCACACGCATCTGTCGGGCGTCGGCTGTCAGACGATGGGCAACATCCGGTTCATGCCGACGACCGGCGCGGTCACCTCGTCGGATCCGGCGCGGTACGCCGCGAAGTTCAGCCACGACAACGAGACGCGCGCGCCCGGCTATTACGGCGTCACGTTCGACAACGGCATCCAGGCCGAGCTGACCGCGACCCGGCGGACCGGCCAGCACCGCTACACGTACCCCGCCGGATCCGGCCCCGAGAGCGTGCTGATCGAGGCCGGGGAGAGCAACGGCAGCACCTACGCGGGCGACATCAAGGTGGTCGGGAACGACACCGTGGAGGGCTGGGTCCAGGGCGGCAACTTCTGCGGTGAGACGGGCAAGGAGCGCTACCGGGTCTTCTTCAGCGCCAAGTTCGACCGGACGTTCTCGTCGTTCGGCACCTGGACCGACGGCACGCTGACCGCGGGGCAGCGCGAGGCGTCGCGCGGCACGAAGCGGGCCGGTGCCTGGCTGATGTTCGACCAGGCCGGCGGCCGTCAGGTCGGTTCGTCGGTGGGCCTGTCGTACACCTCGGTCGACGGCGCGCGCCTGAACCGCAGGGCCGAGCAGCCGAAGTCGTTCGACGCGGCGAAGTCCGCCGCGCACGCCGACTGGAAGGGCGAGCTGAACCGGATGCGGGTGGCCGGTGGCAGCCGCGCCGACCAGCGCACGTACTACACAGCGCTCTACCACTCGCTGCTGCACCCGTCGATCGGCTCCGACGTCGACCGCCGCTACCGGGGCTTCGACGACAAGGTGCACCGCTCCGACTCCACGTACTACCAGATGTTCTCGCTCTGGGACACGTACCGCTCGCAGAACCAACTGGTGGCCCTGCTGCACCCGGACAAGGCCGCCGACATGGCCAAGTCCGTGCTGCGGATCTACGAGGACGCCGGGTGGCTGCCGCGCTGGGGGCTCGGCGGCGGCGAGACGAACGTGATGAGCGGCGACCCCGTCACCCCGTGGATCGTCGACCTGTACAACCGTGGACTGCTCGACGACCGCACCTCGCGCGGCTTGTTCGATGCGCTCTGGAAGAACGTCAACGAGGTCCCCGCGGACCAGTCCGTCTTCCGCGGCCGTGACGGCAACCCGACGTACGTGAAGAACGGCTGGGTCGGCTACCAGAACCTGCCGGGCTACCTGTTCGGCGACAGTCGGCAGGCGGGTTCGGCGACGCTCGAGTACGCACTCGCCGACTGCTCGCTGTCCACGATGGCACGCGGTCTCGGTCACCGGGACAGGGCGGCCGTGCTCGCCTCGCGGTGCGACAACTTCACCGAGCTCTGGGATTCCGGTGTCACGTCGCAGGGCTTCACCGGGTTCCCCGTCACCAGGAACGCGGACGGCAGCGTCGCGGGCGACCCCGATCCCACCCAGTCCGGCGCGTTCCACGAGGGCACGGCCTGGCAGTACCAGTGGCTCGCCCAGCAGGACCCGCAGACCCTCTTCGGTCTGATGGGCGGTCGGTCCGGTGCCGAGCAGCGGCTCGACACGTTCTTCGACATGCCGACCGTGCTCACCGATCCGGCGAAGGCCGCTGCGGACTCGTGGGTGACGGGCGCGTACGACTACCACAACAACTTCGCGTTCAACCCGAACAACGAGCCCGACTTCCACGCTCCGTGGATGTACACGTGGACCGGCGCGCCGTGGAAGACCTCGGCCGTCCTGCGGGCGCTGCGCACGCTGTTCACCGACGACGCGTACGGCATGCCCGGCAACGACGATCTCGGTGCCACCTCGTCGCTGCTGGTCTTCGCCATGGCGGGTGTCTTCGAGGCGCAGCCGGGGTCCGCGAACTACATCGTCTCGGCGCCCATGTTCGAGAAGGTGGAGATCCGTCCCGAGCACGGCCGCACGATAGCCGTGGAGGCGCCGGGCGCCAGCGCGTCGAAGCTCCAGTACGTGTCCTCCGTGCACACGCGCCAGGGCACGTTGCGCAAGAGCTGGCTGTCCCACGAGGACCTGCTGCGTGCGGGCACGATCAAGATCGCGCTGTCCGGTGAGCCGACGCGCTGGGGGGTGAACGCGGCGCCGCCCGCCCTGGCGAAGGGCTGATGCGACCAGCGGCCCTGTGGCCCCGCCCCCATGGGGGCCACAGGGCCGTTCTTCGCTCTACGTGCCCGAGACGACCGGCGAGTCGGTCCGGTCCCCCACCGAGCCGTGGGTCGCCGACTTCGGGACGGGCCGATCATGGCGCAGGGCCGTCCAGACTCGGTGCGACGCCTTGTCGAGGGGCAGGACCCGGCCCGCGTCCTGCGGGTCGTAGGTGACCGGCATGGTGACCATGCTGGTGCGGTCGGGGCTGATGCCCTTCAGCTCCTTGCCGAGGCCGATCAGCTTGTCGGCGGAGGCCAGTTCGGAGTCCGCGCTGATGCTCTTGGTCGCGGTGTCCGCCAGGGCGTAGGACTTGGCGGGGCTGCCGAGCGGGTCGACGGTGTCGGCGCGGTGGATCAGGGCCTTGACGAACGCCTGCTGGAGCTGGATGCGGCCCAGGTCGCTGCCGTCGCCGACGCCGTGCCGGGTCCGTACGAGCGCCAGGGCGTCCTTGCCCTTGAGCCGGTGCTTTCCGGCGTCCAGGGAGAGGCCGCTGTTGTGGTCGCGGATGGCGCTGCTGGTGGTGATGTCCACGCCGCCGAGCTCGTCGATGAGCTTCTGGAACCCCTTGAAGTCGACCTCGAGGTAGTGGTCCATGCGGAGGTCCGACATCTTCTCGACCGTCTTCACGGTGCAGGCGGGGCCGCCGAGCGCGTAGGACGAGTTGAACATGGCCTCGTGCGCCGCCGGGACGGTGCCGCCGCCCTTCTTGTCGCAGGCGGGGCGCTCGACCAGGGTGTCGCGGGGGATGCTGACGACCGAGGACTTCTTGTGGGTCTTGTCGACGTGCAGGACCATCGCCGTGTCGGCGCGGGCGCCGAGGACGCCGCTGCCGTACCGGCCGTGGGTCCCGGCCCGGCTGTCGGAGCCGAGCAGGAGGATGTTCATGGCACCGCCGCGCTGCTCGCTCGGCCGGTCGTCCCCGAGGGCGGCGTTGACGTCGGTGCCCTTGATGTTGCCGTTGAGGTGCTGCCAGGCGTAGGCCACGCCTCCGCCGCCGACCAGGGCCACGCCCAGGGTGCCCCAGGCGATCCAGCGCAGGGCGCTCTTGCGCCTCCTGTGCCGGGAGCGGCGTACCCGTGCGGGCCCGTAGGCGGGGACCGTGGGCCGGTCGGCCGGGTGCGCCTGGTGCTCGTACCCGCTCTCGTGCGGCATGTCCTGCCCTTCTTCGGTGGCCGGTGGCCGGGGTGGCCGGTGCATGGGTGCTGCCCGGCGGCTCAGTACGCGGAGTCGACGTTGTCGATCGAGCCGTACTTGTCGGCGGCGTAGTTCGCGGCCGCGGTGATGTTGGCGACCGGGTCGGTCAGGTTGTTGGCGGTTCCGGCGACGTGGTATGCCTCGAAGGTGGGCTGGATCACCTGGAGCAGGCCCTTGGACGGGATGCCGTTCTGCGCGTTGACGTCCCAGCCGTTGACGGCGTTCGGGTTGCCGGAGGACTCGCGCATGATGTTGCGGTGCAGGCCGTCGTAGGTGCCGGGTATGCCCTTGGCCTTCATGATGTCGAGCGACTGGCGGATCCAGCCGTCGAGGTTGTCGGCGTAGGTCTTGGCGGGCTTGGGCGCGGCGGCCTTGGCGGGCGCGGCGGCCTTCGCGGGCGCCGCCGCGGGCTTCGCGGCCGGGGCGCTCTTCGCGACGGCGGGCTCGGCGGCCTGCGCGGATCCGGGGACCAGCGTCAGTGTCATCGCGGCGGCGCCCGCCGTGGCGACACCGGCCGCCGAGAACCGGCGGAAACGGGCGGTGCGGCCGGGGCGCGGAAGCGTCGAGGTGATGGCCATGCTGACTGACTCTCCAGAGGTACGGGGGTCGGGGCGGGCCGATGCGGGCCGCCCGGGGACATCAGTCAGAGTTAGCGAGGGGGCTGCCGTGCCGCAAAGATGTGACCTACTACCCGGGTACGCAGAAGAGGCGGGTCAGGCGCACGCGCACCGGTCGGTTTCCGGTGCGGTGCGACTACTACCGCCGGTCGCATGTGCCGTGGCTCATATGGGTGGGCTCACAGGCGAAGGGGCCGGAACGGCATATTCCGGCCCCTTTCCCCCGCGGCGGGCGGCTATGCGTATGGCGGTACACGGCTTGTGCCACGCAGGCGGGCTTGGCTCTGCCGTCGGCCTCGACGGTGAAGGTGAGCCGCATCTGCACGCCGTCGCCCGTGACCTCCTCGACGGCGTCGACGGTCCCGTGCAGCCGGATCCTGGCGCCGACGGGGACCGGGCTCGGGAAGCGGACCTTCTCCAGGCCGTAGTTCACGCTCATCGTGATGCCGGAGATCTCCAGCAGCTCGGTGAACATCGGGATGACCAGGGACAGCGTGAGATAGCCGTGGGCGATGGGACCGCCGAAGGGACCCGCCGCGGCCCGCTCGGGGTCGGTGTGGATCCACTGGTGGTCCCCGGTGGCGTCGGCGAAGGTGTCCACCCGGTCCTGGGTGACCTCCAGCCCGGCTCCTGCTGGCCGACGAGCCCACCACGGCCCTGGACGTCACGACCCAGTCGGAGGTCATGGCCATCATCGACGAGGCCCGTGCTCAGCGCGGGCTCGCGATGCTCTTCATCAGCCATGACCTGGCCCTCGCGACGTCGGTCTGCGACAGCATCGCGGTGATGTACGCGGGCTCGGTCGTCGAGCAGGTGCCGGCGGAACGGCTGCACGACCCCGGTAACGGAGTTCCCCATGTCCTTCTCACCAGCTCTGACCTACGCGTTCGAGATCCGCGCCCACCTCGAGCCGTCCCTGCACATCGGCCACGGTGACGGGGAGGTCACCGAGTTCACCCCGATCGTCGGCGGCAGCGTCGACGGTCCGCTGCTGCGTGGCAAGGTCCTCCCCGGCGGCGGCGACTGGAGCAGCACGCGCGGCGAGGTCTGCGAGCTCGATGCCCGCTATCTCCTCCAGACCGAGGACGGTGCCGTCATCGACATCGTCAACCGCGGCTACTACCGTCCGGCGGCGGACGGCCCCGACCAGTACGACGGCGACCTCCAGGTCACCCACGCCGGCCACTACTACCGCACCCACCCCGTCTTCCGCACCGACTCCCCCGCCCACCGCTGGCTCGCCGAGACGGTCTTCGTCGGGCTCGCCCGGCCCGAGGGGGAGGACGTGGTGGCCATTCGGCTGTACGCACTGCGCTAGCGTCCGGAGCCGTCGGCAGCCGGAGTGAGCCGTGATGTGTGGAACGCGCGAGTCGGGTTACCCCAGCAGGACGGCGCACGCAGCAGTGAAAGCCCTCCGGGGGTCTGCCGCGCCGAGGTTCTCCTGGTTCAGGCTGTAGCCAGGAGAACCGACCCCCTCCTCGGGGCGCGTCCGTCAGTCCTCGCGCAGGCCGCCCCGCTCGCAGACGCGGGCGGCGACCTCACGGAGCTTGATGTTCTTCTCCTGCGAGAAGCGGCGCAGCGTGTCGAAGGCCTCCTGCTCGGAGAGCTGGTGACCGGCCATGAGGATGCCCATGGCCTCGCCGATGGTGTGCCGGCTGGCGACGGCCTGCTCCAGCTGCGCGTGTTCCTTGGCGCTGGAGAAGGCCACGGCGGCGTGCGCGGCGAGCGTCCACCCGGCGGTCTCGCTGACCTCGGTGAACGCGCCCGGCTCCGTGGAGTAGAGGTTGAGGGCTCCCAGGTCCTCGTCCTCGGTGTAGAGCAGGAACCCCATCACGCTGCCGATGCCGAGGGCGTTCGCCCGCGGCGCGTAGGCGGGCCACCGAACCCGCTCCTGGGTGAGGTCCTTGATGCGGAAGACGGGGTGGCCCGTGCGTGCCGCGTCGAAGCACGGGCCCTCGCCCAGCGCGGCCTGCAGCGCGTCGCTGTCGTTGACGAGCTGTTCCGTGGGCGCGAGGGTCTTCGCCGTGCCGCGGGTCAGCAGGAGGATTCCCGCCGCGGTGCATCCCTCGATCAGGTCCACCGCGGAGCGGGTCACCTTGTCGAGCGTGCCGTCGACGGTGTCCTCCGCCAAGAGGTCCCGTGCCGTCGACGCCAGCCGCACGGCGAAGTCCTGCCAGTCCATGGGTCCTCCCTGCCCCGCGAACCGTCGCCCAACCTCCCACCGGCCGTCGCGGTCAGCGCCGCGCCAGGCGCCGGGCGTCGCCGGTCCCGTAGTCCAGGCCGTAGTGGGCGAACACCTCTTGTTCCTGCTCGGCCAGGAGTTCTCCGTCGGTGTCGATGGACGGCGCGTCCTTCACCTGCTGCCGGGACCAGGCCACCTTCACGTGGGAGGGAGCCACGACCGCCTTCTCCAGCGGGACGAAGGTGATCCGCTTCCGTGTCGGCAGGCCCACCGTGACCCCCGCGAAGGCCGGTCGGTCGGTGGCCGTGTCCACGTAGACCGACTCCAGAGAGCCGATCTTGCGGCCCTCCACGTCGACGACGTCGTGATCCAGCCAGTCACGGATGTTCTCCGCCTCGAACATGTGAACCTCCGGTGGGCGCCCAGTGTCTTTCCGCCTCCACCTGACCCTTCCCCCGCCCGCACAAACATCACGGACGGATCGTGGCCTCGTAGACGACGGTGGAACTCACGGACCGGCCCCGGCAGGTGAGCTGTCGCGGAGGGGTCCGGTAGGACCGTACGTCGATGTCGTGCACCGGCGAACGGGGCGCGCGGCTCGTGACCCGGACGAGCCAGCGGTCGGTGTCGCGCACCGTCTCCTCGATCACGTAGTGATGCCGGCCGGCCGGGCCGAAACGTCCGAGGACGGCGGCGACCGCCGTCTGCTGGGGCGGGAACAGGTTCGTGTATCCGCGCAGGTGGTCGGCGTGGACGCGGTCGGCCAGATGGTCCTCGACGACCTCGACGGACGAGGCGGCGTCGAGGTTGCCGTAGTAGACGCCGTCGGGCGCGACCACGACGTTGGCGGCGAATCTGTCGCCGCCGATGTGCGTGCACTCCCACACCAGGTCGGGCCAGCGCTCGCTCAGCGCGCGCCCCACGGGCCGTCCACGCACGGCGCAGCAGGCGTCGTGGAGGCCGTGGGCGCAGACGAGGACGACCGGGGGGCCACCCGGGTCACCGGGTTCTGCGAGGGCGGTGACGATGCCGAGAAGGTCCTCGTCGCGTGTCCAGGTGCCCCAGGTCTGCCGGTGGGCTCCGTCGGTGCCGTAGCGCAGGACCGCCCAGCGGCGCGGCCCGTCCGCCGGGCGGCGTCCGTGGCGTCGGATCAGCAGGATGCGGGCCCGCAGCGCCTGGGCGGCGGCGAACACCAGACGCTTGGTCTCGGGCTCCAGGGGCAGGCCGTCGAAGCCGTTCGGCGGCCAGCCGCCCCGGTACTCGACGAGGATCCAGGTCGATCCGTACGGCGCCGTGCCCGCCAGGGGGTCGGCGCGGAAGCGGGCCGCGTCGGAGCAGAAGAACCTGGATGCCGAAGTCACCGCTGCCCCGTCATCGTCCGGCGGGCACCAGGACGCCCGCGCGCAGGAGCCGCTCGACGAGTTCGACGCCCAGGTCGTCGGCAGAGTGGGCGGGGCCGCCGGTCAGGAGGCGGTGCGCGGCCGGGAGGTCTCGGTCGGGGAGGTCGAGCCAGCCGGCCCGGGTGTGCAGACGGCGTCCCTCCAGGCGTGGCTCCAGGGAGCCGCGCAGCCGTACCGGTGTGTCGGGGGTGAGGCTCTCGACGGCCCGGAGCTGGGCCAGCGGTCCCAGCGGCGCCGGTCGGGCCTGGCCGCGCCGGGTCCGGTGGAAGAGGGGTGTCGGGTCCGTGTCGGTGAGGGCGGCGACGAGGCGTTCACGGACCACGGCGAGGTCGTCGGACGGTCCTTCGGTGCCGAGGGGCAGGGAACCGCGCATCTCGGGGTCGTCCCGCAGCAGGTCGAGCGCGGACCGGGCGAGTTGTTCGGCCAGTGCGTGGCGCGTCCAGTTGTGGACGCCGAGGGTCAGATGGATCGAGACGGCGCCCTGCGCCTGTGCGGCGTGCAGCCACCCCCTCGGCAGATACAGCACGTCGCCCGGTGCGAGGACGGTGTCGAGGTACGCCTCGCCCTTCGCGGCCTCCTCGACCGCGGCGCGGCGGTCCGTCCAGGGCTGGTCGCGCAGCGGGTCGGGGTGGACCGGCTCGTGGACGATCCAGCGTTTGGTGCCCGCGATCTGCAGCACGAAGACGTCGTGCACGTCGTAGTGGTCGTCGAACCCGCGGTTCTGCGGCGGGGTGACGTAGGCGTTGGCCTGCACCGGATGGCCCAGCTCCGTGCCGAGCCGGGCGACGAGGTCCGCGACAGGCTCCCAGGTGCGCTGCAGGGCCTGGAGGACGAGCGTCGCGCCGTCGGCGAAGCTGCGCCACAGCGCCGTGTCGTCGAGCTGGTCGCCGATCGTGGCGCCGACGCCCGCCGGTGCGGTGAACGACGCGTCGGGGAGGGTGGCGCCGTCCTTGGCCACGCGGAGGAACGGTGTCCGCAGGCCGCGCCGGGAGACCAGTTCGTCGACGGCGTCGGCGGAGAACAGGTCGGTGAAATCGTCGGCCGCCCGGGTGAGCAGGGGCTTGCGCGCCCAGTGGTCGCGGGCGAAGTCCGCTCGGCTCACGCGGGTGAGGCGGGTGTCCAGGACGCCGGCGCCCGGCCGGGCGCCCGGGGGCGGGGGCGGGGGGGGGGTGGCGCGCCAGCGCCCCCGGCCGCGGGGTGGGGATAGGGAGA
>NZ_JBEOYI010000048.1:0-29048 GCF_040297005.1 Streptomyces sp. NPDC001904
GTGCGATCGCAAGGCGCCGGAGCGCCCTCATAGCGGAGCTATGCGGGCGTTTCGGCAACGCCGCGAGCGTGCGTGCCAGACACCGCGGGGCAGGCGGGACTTTCGACACACGCCCTAGTACGACCTCCCTGCACGCTTCGGCAGCGGGTGCTCGGCGAAGAACTTCCGGATGAGGGGTGTCGCGTCGATCGTGGTCGGTGTCGCCGCGTCCTCGTTGGGCGCGGTCGACGGCCAGACGTGGCCGCCGTCCGTGATCCGGTAGTGCTCCAGCGCGGAGGCGCCGTCGCACGAGCGCCAGCGCTGGAGCACGACGTTCTCCTTCACCTGCGTCTCGCGCGGGCGCGCCGCGCACCCGTCGCGCTCGGCCCAGCCGGCCAGCCAGTCGGGCAGGGCGGGCAGGCCCTTGTCCGGGTTTCCGGCGTACGGGATGGTCGTGTCGGCCTGGCCGTGGAAGTCGAGGACGGGGACGGGGCGTCGCGGGTCGCAGGCGCCGCTCTGCGGGTAGAAGGCGCCGGAGACGACGGCGGTCGCGGCGATCCGGTCGGCGAGGCGGCAGGCGACGACGGCCGCGAAGCCGCCGCCGTTGGACTTGCCGGAGGCGTAGACGCGGCGCGGGTCCACGCACAGGTCCTTCCCGGCGCGGTCGATCAGTGCCTTCGTGAAGGCGATGTCGTCGACGTCCGCCGAGTAGGGCGCACCTTCCCAGGCGCTCTTGCCGTCCGTTCCGGTGACGCCCTGCGGGTAGACCACGACGGCGTCGAGTGCGTTCATGCCGGTGAGCCGCTCCTGGTAGTCGGAGGTGCGGCCGTGTCCGTGGAAGGACAGGACGAGTGGAGTGGGCCGGTCCGGGTCGTAGGAGGCGGGCAGGTGCACCAGGTATTCGCGCCGCACGCCGTCCACGGTGAGGGACCGCGCGGTGGAAGCACCCGGGGTGAGGTCGGTGGGCGCACCGCAGCCGGCCGATCCGGCGGCCCGGTGCGGCTGGGCGGCGGCCGGTACCGGTGCCAGGACCGCGGCGGCGAGGAGTGCCCCGGCGACGGAGGCGGCCAGGCGGGCGGGGTGGGAGCGGCTCATGGAGTTCCCTTCGGGCGGCACGGCCGGCCCCGCGCAGCCGCTGGCAGGCGTGCGGGACCGGCTCACGTACGGGGGCGTGGGCAGCCGGCGCGGCGGCTGCGGGCCGTCCGCGCCTGGCCGACGGCCGGGACACTAACGCCCGCATGCGGCCCGGCAATACGCCCTGTTCAGGGAACTCAATGAACGTAAAAGCGGCCGGCCCGCCCGGTCAGTCGCCGAAGCGGTCGCGCAGCTCCCTCTTGAGGATCTTGCCGCTCGCGTTGCGCGGCAGCTCGTCGACGAACACGATCCGCTTCGGCGCCTTGAAGCGGGCGAGCTTCTGGCGTGCGTACGCGACGAGTTCGGTCTCGGTCACCTCCGCCGAACGGACCACCACGGCGGTCACCGCCTCGATCCAGCGCTCGTCGGGGAGCCCGATGACGGCGGTCTCCGCCACGGCCGGGTGGGTGTACAGGGCGTCCTCGACCTGCCGGGACGCGACCAGGACGCCCCCGGAGTTGATGACGTCCTTGACCCGGTCGACGACGGTGAAGTAGCCCGCGCCGTCGCGCACGGCGAGGTCGCCCGAGCGGAACCAGCCGTCCCTGAAGGCCTCTTCGCTCTCCTGCTCCTTGTCCCAGTAGCCGTCGCACAACTGCGGTGAGCGGTAGACGACTTCGCCGGGGGTGCCGTCGGGCACGTCCTTGCCGTCGTCGTCGACGATCTTCGCCTCGACGAAGAGCACCGGCCGGCCGCAGGAGTCCATCCGGCCCTCGTGCTCGTCGGGGCCGAGGACGCAGGCGAGCGGGCCGATCTCGCTCTGCCCGAAGCAGTTGTAGAAGGCGAGGCCGGGCAGCCGGGCGCGCAGGCGCTCCAGGACCGGCACCGGCATGATCGAGGCGCCGTAGTAGGCCTTGCGCAGGCCGCTCAGCTCGCGGTCCGCGAAGTCCGGGTGCTGGGACAGGCCGATCCACACGGTGGGCGGCGCGAAGAGGCTGTCCGCCTCGCCCGCCTCCACCAGGTCGAGGATCCGGTCGGCCGCGGGAGCGTCCAGGATCGTGTTGGTGGCGCCGACCGCGAGGTAGGGCAGCAGGAAGACGTGCATCTGCGCCGAGTGGTAGAGCGGCAGCGAGTGCACCGGCCGGTCCGTCTCCACCAGGTCCAGGGCGTGGATCGCGCTCACGTACTCGTGGACGAGGGCGCGGTGGGACATCATCGCGCCCTTGGGCAGGGCCGTCGTCCCCGACGTGTAGAGGAGCTGGACGAGGTCGTCCGCGTCCGGCGGGTCGCCGTCGTAGGGGACGGCGGCGGGCAGCCGGTCGAGCAGCGAGTCGTCGGCGTCGCGCAGCAGCAGCGTGCCGACGCCGTCCGGAAGGTTCCCGGCGAGGTCCGGGTCGGTGAGCACCAGCGTGCTCCCCGACTGGCGCACGATGTAGGCGAGGTCGTCCCCGGTGAGGTTCTGGTTGACGGGTACGTGCACGAGGCCGGCTCGCGAGCAGGCGAGGAAGCCGATCAGGTAGGCGTCGGAGTTGTGGCCGTAGGCGCCGACCCGGTCGCCGGATGCGAGGCCGAGGCCGCGCAGGAGCCCGGCGGCACGGGAGACGGCGTCGTCGAGTTCCGCGTACGTCCACGAGCGCGGCCCGTAGCGCAGCGCGACGCGCTCCGGGGTGCGCCGGGCGCTGCGCCGCAGCACTCCGTCGACGGTGCTGACAGCCGCCGCTGCCGCGGCCCGTGCCCTCGGCGTACGCGGCGTGCTCGATGGGGTCGTCATGGCGTGATCCTGCGGGGTGGCCGACGCCAGGTCAAGACACGTGCCACCACGCCTCGGCAGCCGACATACCGGCTGGTACGCTCAACCGCCTTTGCCCTCACGACAGTTGGGAGCACGATGCGTATCCGCCCGAGACAACGGCGCCTCGCGGCCGTCGGCACGGCCCTGTTGACCGTCCTCACGGCGTCGGCCGCGCTGCCGTCGGCGGCGGCCGACCGCCCGGAGCGCCCGCACGGCGGTGGTCTGTCCGCCACGATCCGCTACACCGAGTACGGCATTCCGCACATCGAGGCCAAGGACTACACCAACCTCGGCTTCGGCACCGGCTGGGCACAGGCCGCCGATCAGGTGTGCACGCTCGCCGACGGGTTCGTGACGCTGCGCGGTGAGCGCTCGCGCTGGTTCGGCGCGGACGCCGCACCGGACGGCTCGCTCTCCTCGGCGGCCGGGAACCTCTCCAGCGACCTGTACTTCAAAGGCGTACGGCAGTCCGGGACGGTGGAGAAGCTGCTCGCCACGCCCGCACCGGCCGGCCCCAGCCGGGACGTGAAGGACGGGATGCGCGGCTGGGCCGCGGGGTACAACGCGTGGCTGAAGCAGCATCGCATCACCGATCCCGCGTGCAAGGACGCTGCCTGGGTGAAGCCGGTGACCGAACTCGACGTCGCCACGCGCGGGTTCGCGATCTCGGTGCTCGGCGGACAGGGCCGGGGCATCGACGGGATCACCGCCGCGCAGCCGCCGTCGTCGACGAGCGCGGCGAAGCCCCCGGCAGGCACCGACACGAAGAAGCTCGCCCGCGCGGCGAGCGAGCTGTTCAGCCAGGAAGACTCCGACATGGGGTCGAACGCGGTCGCCTTCAGCGGGGCGACGACCGCCGACGGACGCGGGCTGCTCCTCGGCAATCCGCACTACCCGTGGCAGGGCGGCCGCCGTTTCTGGCAGTCGCAGCAGACGATCCCCGGTGAACTGAACGTCATGGGCGGCTCGTTGCTCGGCACCACGACGATCTCGATCGGCCACAACGCACACGTGGCGTGGAGCCACACCGTCGCGACCGGGGTCACCCTCAACCTGCATCAGCTCACCCTCGACTCCTCCGACCCGACCGCGTATCTGGTGGACGGCGAGCGGGAGAAGATGACCAGGCGGACCGTGACCGTGCCCGTGAAGGGCGGCGCGGACGTGACGCGGACACAGTGGTGGACGCGGTACGGGCCGGTCGTCACCTCGCTCGGCGCGGCACTGCCGCTGCCCTGGACGGCCACGACGGCGTACGCGCTGAACGACCCGAACGCGGTCAACATGCGGGCCTCCGACACGGCGCTCGGCTTCAGCAAGGCGCGCTCGACGGACGACGTGCTGTCGTCGCTGCGCCGCACCCAGGGCATTCCCTGGGTGAACACGATCGCGGCCGACTCCGCGGGGCACTCGCTCTTCACCCAGTCGCAGGTGCTGCCGCGCATCACCGACGACCTGGCGGCGCGCTGCTCGACGCCGCTCGGGAAGGCCACGTACCCGGCGTCGGGCGTCGCGGTCCTGGACGGTTCGCGCGGCGACTGCGCGCTGGGCAGCGACAAGGACGCGGTGCAGCCGGGTGTCTTCGGCCCGTCGAGGATGCCCGTGCTCAAGAACGCGCCGTACGCGGAGAACTCCAACGACAGCGCCTGGCTGGCCAATGCCGACCGGCCGCTGACCGGGTACGAGCGGGTCTTCGGCACGGTCGGCACCCCGCGCTCGATGCGCACCCGGGGAGCCGTCGAGGATGTCGCGGCGATGGCCGGCAAGGGCCGCCTGACGGTCGCGGATCTGCAGAAGCAGCAGTTCGCGGACCGGGCCCCGGCCGGAGACCTCGCGGCGGCGGACACCGCGAAGGCGTGCGCCGCGCTGCCCGGCGGCACGGCGACGGGCAGCGACGGAAAGACGGTCGACGTCTCCGCGGCCTGCTCCGTACTGAAGAGCTGGGACCGCACCATGAGCACCGGCAGCCGGGGCGCGCTGCTCTTCGACCGGTTCTGGCGGCGGCTGACGGCGGCGGTCCCGGCGGCGCAGCTGTGGAAGGTGCCGTTCTCCCCGGCGGATCCGGTGCGTACGCCGAACACCCTCGACACGCAGGTGCCCGCCTTCGCCGCGGCGCTCGCCGACACGGTGGCCGAACTGCGGGCGGCGGACATCCCGTTGGACTCCCGGCTGGGCGACCACCAGTTCGTGGTGCGCGACGGCCGGCGCATCCCGGTGCACGGCGGCACGGAAGGGCTCGGCGTCTGGAACAAGGTCGAGCCGGTCTGGAACGCCGCGGGCGGCGGCTACACCGAGGTCGTGCACGGCTCCAGCTACATCCAGGCGGTCGGCTGGGACGGCGGCCGCTGCCCGGTGGCGCGCACGCTGCTCACGTACTCCCAGTCGTCGAATCCGGACTCGGCGCACTTCAGTGATCAGACCCGGCTCTTCTCCCGGGGGAAGTGGGTCACGGAGCGCTTCTGCGACAAGGACATCCGCAAGTCGCCGGCGCTGAAGGTGGTGCGGGTGCGCGGCTGATCCCGCGCACCCGCCACGGGAGGGGCGGCCCCGGTCACACGGCCCGGGTGCGCCCCTCCCAGTACGGGTCGCGCAGCCGCCGCTTGTACAGCTTGCCGTTCGGGTCGCGCGGCATCGTCTCGATGAAGTCGACGCTCTTGGGGCGCTTGTACCCCGCGAGCTGCGTCTCGCAGTGGGCCAGGATCTCGGCCGCGAGCGCGTCCCCGGCGGTGCGCCCCTCGGCGACCTCGACGACGGCCTTGACCTCCTCGCCCCAGTCGTCGTGCGGGATCCCGAAGGCGGCCGCGTCGGCGACGGCGGGGTGGGTCAGGAGCGCGGACTCGATCTCGGCGGGGTAGATGTTGACGCCACCCGAGATGATCATGTCGATCTTGCGGTCGCGCAGGAAGAGATAGCCGTCCTCGTCGATCACGCCCAGGTCGCCGACGGTGAAGAAGTCGCCGATGCGGTTCTTCTTCGTCTTGTTCTCGTCCTTGTGGTACGAGAATCCGCCGGTGCTCATCTTCAGGTAGACGGTGCCGAGTTCACCGGCGGGCAGCCGGTTGCCGTCGTCGTCGAAGACCGCCAGCTCGCTGATGGGCCAGGCCTTGCCCACCGTTCCCGGCTTCTTCAGCCAGTCCTCGGCCGTCGCGAACGCGCCGCCGCCCTCACTGGCCGCGTAGTACTCCTCGACGCACGTCCCCCACCAGTCGATCATCGCGCGCTTGACGTGGTCGGGGCAGGGCGCGGCGCCGTGGATCGCGTGCCGCATGCTGCTCACGTCGTAGCGGTCCCTGGTCTCCTGGGGCAGGGCGAGCAGGCGGTGGAACTGCGTCGGCACCATGTGCGTGTGTGTGCACCGGTAGGTGTCGATGACGCGGAGCATCTCTTCGGGCGTCCACTTGTCCATCAGGACGAGCCGGTGGCCGATGTGCAGGGCGGCTCCCGCGAACTGGAGCACGGCCGTGTGGTAGAGCGGCGAGCAGACCAGGTGGACGTTGTCGTCGAACGGCTTGATGCCGAAGATGCCGAGGAACCCGCCGAGGTACGTCTCCTCGGGGAGCTTGCCGGGCAGCGGGCGGCGGATGCCGCGCGGGCGGCCCGTGGTGCCGGAGGTGTAGTTCATGACCCACCCGAGGGTGCGGTCGGCGGGAGGCGCACCGTCCTGCCCCGCGAGGAGTTCGGCGTACGGGCGGAAGGTGTCGATGCCGCCGACGGCGTAGCGGTGAGTGTCCGGGAGGCCGGCCTCGTCGGCGGCGGCGCGGGCCTGGTCGGCGAAGCGCTCGTGGGCGATCAGGACCTTGGCGCCGGAGTCGGAGACGATCCAGGCGATCTCCGGGCCGACGAGGTGGTGGTTGACCGGGACCAGGTAGAAGCCGGCCTGGGAGGCGGCCAGGTGGGCCGTGAAGAACTCGACGCCGTTGGGGAGGACGACGGCGAAGGCGTCTCCGCGTTTCAGGCCTGCCTCGCGCAGGCCCGCCACCATTTCGTTGGCCGCCGTGTGGAGGCGGCCCGCTGTCCATTGTTCGCCGTCCGGGGCGATGAGCGCGATCCGGTCCGGCTCCGCCGTGGCCTGGGCCCAGAAGCCGTTCGGGGGGGTGTGGTCGGGCATGGGGTGCGTTTCCCTTCTGGGAGGAGCGGGTTTCCTTGTCGGGTGCCGGCCGGTGGGGCTTCTCGCGCAGTTCCCCGCGCCCCTGAGGGCGCGGGGAACTGCGCGACCGGCCACGACGAGAGCCGCACCCGGGAGGCGGGCTACCGCCCCGCGATCCGGTTGATCCTGTCGATGGCCTTCTCGAAGTCGCGGGTCAGCTCGTCGAAGACGGCCTGAACGCTCCGTTCCTCGTTCATCCGCCCGACGATCTGCCCGACGGGCGTCCCCAGCAACGGCTCCACCTCGTACTTCTGGATCCGGGACACCGCCTCGGCGACGAGCAACCCCTGCAACGGCATCGGCAGGGTCCCGGGACCGGCCGGGTCGTCCCAGGCGTCGGTCCACTCGGTCCGCAACTGCCGCGCGGGCTTGCCGGTGAGGGCGCGCGAGCGCACCGTGTCCCCGGACCCGGCGGCGAGCAGCTTGCGGGTGACGGCCGGGGAGTGCATGTCGGCCTCGGTGGTGGTCAGCCACACCGAGCCGAGCCAGACCCCCTGGGCGCCGAGCGCCAGCGCGGCGGCGACCTGCTGCCCGCTGCCGATGCCGCCCGCGGCGAGGACGGGCAGGGGGTCCACGGCCTCGACGGCCTCGGGCGTGAGCACCATGGAGGCGATCTCGCCGGTGTGCCCGCCCGCCTCGTAGCCCTGGGCCACGACGATGTCGATGCCCGCCTCCGCGTGCTTGCGGGCGTGCCGGGCGCTGCCCGCGAGCGCGGCGACCAGGACGTCGTGCTCGTGGGCGCGGGCGATGACGTCGGCCGGTGGTGAGCCGAGGGCGTTGGCGAGGAGCTTGATCGGGTAGTCGAAGGCGACGTCGAGCTGGTTGCGCGCGACCTGCTCCATCCAGCCGGTGATCCGCCAGCCGGACGCCTCCCCCGCCGCGAGTTCGGGCACCCCGTACTTGGCGAGGGTGTCCGTCACGAACTGGCGGTGGCTCTCGGGGATCATCGCCTCGACGTCGGCCTCCGTCACGCCCTCGACCTTCTTGGCGGGCATGACGACGTCGAGACCGTAGGGCCTGCCGCCGGCGTGCTCGTGCAGCCAGTCGAGGTCGCGTTGGAGTTCGTCGGGTGCCGTGTAGCGGACCGCGCCGAGGACGCCGAGACCGCCGGCTCTGCTGATGGCCGCGGCCACCGCGGGAAACGGTGTGAAGCCGAAGACGGCGTGCTCGATCCCCAGTTTCTTGCTCAGCTCCGTCTGCATGCGCGCAGGATGCCGCAGCCGACCGGCCGACGGAAGAGGTTTTCTGATGCAGCGTCAGATTCTTTGCGGGGCGGGCACGGGGCTCTGGTGGTTGACACGGAGCAGTCTTGACATGAATCTTTCATCCGTCGTGGTGGATCCCGAAAGATACTTTCAGGAGGCTGTTGATGCGCTCAGGGGACCAGGACAGATCACGGGCCGGACTCACCCGGCGCGGACTCGGCGCCGCGACCCTCGCCCTGGGCGGGGCGCTCGCCCTGGCGCCGTTCCCCGCGGGTCCCGCCGTGGCCGCGGAACCGAAGCGTCGCCCGACCCTGCGGCACGGCTCCCCCGAGCGCGCGGGACTGCTCGCCGGGCATCTGCGCCAACTCGTCGCCGACGCGGAGAAGTTCCTCGACCCCTCGCCCAAGCACCCGTGGTACGCGGGCGCGGTCCTCCTCGCGGGACGCGGCGGCACGGTGGCGCTGCACCAGCCGATCGGCAAGGCGGTGCGGTACGCGCACTACGACGAGGCGACCGACACCGGCGTCGAGTTCCCGGCCGCCGAGCAGATCGACATGGCCGAGGACACCGTCTTCGACCTGGCGTCGGTCTCCAAGCTCTTCACGTCGATCCTCGCCGTGCAGGAGATCGAGCGCGGCGCTCTGGCGCTGGAGGCGAAGGTCGCCTCGTACCTGCCGGACTTCGCGGGCGCGGGCAAGCAGGATGTGACTATCCGTCAACTGCTCACGCACACTTCGGGTTTCCGCTCCTGGATCCCGCTGTACAAGGAACCGACCCGCGAGGGGCAGCTCCGGCTGATCTGGAACGAGGCGCCGCTCAATCCGCCGGGCACCGTCTACCTCTACTCCGACCTGAACCTCATCTCCCTCCAGCTCGTCCTGGAGAAGCTCACCGGCACGACACTCGACGTCCTGCTGCGCGAGCGCGTCACCGGCCCGCTCGGCATGACCCGTACCCGCTACAACCCGCCGGCGGACTGGCGGCCGAAGGTCGCGGCGACCGAGGACGCCCGCGCTCCCTGGTCGGGTCTGGACCGCGGTCTGGTGTGGGGCGAGGTGCACGACGAGAACGCCTACGGGCTCGGCGGGGTCGCGGGCCACGCCGGTGTCTTCTCCACCGCCTGGGACCTGGCGGTCCTCGGCCGCACCCTGCTCAACGGCGGTGTGTACGGCAGCGCGCGCATCCTCTCCGCGAAGTCCGTGGAGCTGATGTTCACGGACTTCAACCAGGCGTTCCCCGGCGACGAGCACGGCCTGGGCTTCGAGCTCTACCAGCACTGGTACATGGGCGCGATGGCCACCCCGCGCACCGCGGGCCACACCGGCTTCACCGGGACCTCGATCGTGCTCGACCCGACGACGGACTCGTTCCTCATCGTCCTCGGCAACTCCGTGCACCCGGTGCGGAACTGGCGGTCCGGCTCCGCTCCCCGGGTCGCCGCGGGCACCCACATGGCGCGGGCGGTCGCGGTCCGTCCCGCGCACGGCCGCACGGCGTGGTTCGCCGGCACGGCGAGCGCCACGTCCGCGACGCTGACCCTGCCGGACCTGCGCCTGACCTCGTCGCAGGCACGGCTCACCTGCTCGCTGTGGTGGGACACGGAGCCGCACTCCGACGTCGTGTTCCTCGAGGTGTCCACGGACGGCGGAGCGGCCTGGAAGGCCCTCCCCTTCACGACGGACCGCACCGACGCCCACGCCTCGGGATCCGTGGACGGCTACGCGGACCGCACCTGGCACCGCCTGGAAGCGGACCTCGGCGGCCTCGACCCCGCGTCCGTGCGGGTGCGCTGGCGGTACACCACGGATCAGCTGTACGTCGGACGCGGGGTCTACGTGGACGGCATCCGGGTCACCGACGGCCGCCGCGTCGCCTTCGACGAGGCCCGGCCGGCGGACTCGTCGCGGATCGAGGCGGTGGGCTGGACGGCGTCCCGGGACTGAATCGTCCCGATCCGGCGGCGGGTCAGCGGCCGAGCACCGCCATCGCCGCGTTGTGCCCGGGGATGCCGCTGACCCCGCCGCCACGGACCGCGCCCGCGCCGCACAGCAGCACGTTGGCGTGGGCGGTCTCGACGCCCCAGCGGCCCGTGCCCTGCTGGGCGTACGGGAAGGAGAGCTCCCGGTGGAAGATGTTGCCGCCGGGCAGCCGGAGGTCCCGTTCCAGGTCGAGGGGGGTCTTCGCCTCGATGCAGGGGCGGCCGTCGGCGTCCTCGGCCAGGCAGTCCGCCAGCGGTTCGGCGAGGTGGGCGTCGAGCTGGGCGACGGTGGCCTCGAGCAGTGCGGTGCGGGCCGTGTCGTTGTCCGCCGCGAACAGCCGGGCCGGGGTGTGCAGCCCGAAGAGGGTGAGCGTCTGGTAGCCGCGTGCGGCCAGCTCCGGCCCGAGGATCGTGGGGTCGGTGAGGCTGTGGCAGTAGATCTCCGAGGGCGGCGCGCCGGGCAGTGATCCGGCCGCGGCCTCCGCGTGGGCGGTCGCCAACTGACCGTATCCCTCGGCGACATGGAAGGTCCCGGCGAACGCCTCGCGCGGGTCGACGGAGGTGTCCTTCAGCCGGGGCAGCCGCTTGAGCAGCATGTTGACCTTGAGCTGGGCGCCCTCGGCCGGGGGCGGCGGGGCGTCTCCGAGCAGCCCGGCGAGGTGTTCCGGGGACGCGTTCACGAGGACGTGGCGGGCGGCGACGGTGCCTTCGGTGTCGCCGGTGCGGTAGGTGACCTCGGCGTGCTGCCCGTCGGTCTCGATCCGGGTGACCTCGTGCCCGGTGCGCAGGTCGGCGCCGGACGCGCGGGCCGCGGCGGCGAGGGCGTCGGTGAGGGCTCCCATGCCGCCGACCGGGACGTCCCAGTCGCCCGTGCCGTTGCCGATGACGTGGTAGAGGAAGCAGCGGTTCTGGGCGAGGCCGGGGTCGTGGGCGTCGGCGAACGTGCCGATGAGCGCGTCGGTGAGGACCACACCGCGCACGAGGTCGTCGCTGAAGTGCTCCTCGATGCCGACGCCGATGGGCTCGTCGAAGAGCAGCCTCCACGCGGCGTCGTCCGCGACGCGGGTGCGCAGCTCCTCGCGGGTGGGCAGTGGCTCGGTGAGGGTGGGGAAGATCCGTTCGGCCGCGTGCCGGGTCGTCCCGTAGAAGCGGTTCCATGCCGCGTACTCGCGCTCGCCGCCGGTGAGCCGGGCGAACGAGGCGCGTGTGCGCTCGGCACCGGCGCCGACCAGGAGGCCGGTGGCACGGCCGTCGCGGACGGTGGGCGTGTACGAGGAGACGGTGCGGGGGCGGACGGCGAAGTCGAGGCCCAGATCAGTCACGATCTTCCGGGGCAGGAGGCTGACCAGGTAGGAGTAGCGGGACAGGCGGGCGTCCACGCCCGCGAAGGGGCGGGTGGAGACGGCGGCACCACCGGTGGTGCCGAGGCGTTCGAGGACGGTGACGGTGCGGCCTGCGCGGGTGAGATAGGCGGCGGCGACCAGGGCGTTGTGGCCGCCGCCGACGATGACTACGTCGGTCCGGGTGAGCATGGCTCTTGGTAGCACGCGGATGTCCACGACAGCCAGGGTGCGGCCTGCGCCCCGGCCGGTGGCCGCGCGGCACGCGCTCTATCCGCGGCGCCGCTGGGCCGCCACGCGGCGGTACAGCTCCGTCGCCTCGGGGCCGCGGCCCAGTTGTTCCAGGCAGTGGGCCTCGTCGTTGCGGCTGGCCAGGGCGTCGGGGTGGGTCTCGCCCAGGACCCGCGCGCGGGCGTCCGCCACCGTCCGGTACTCGGTGAGCGCGTCCTGCCAGCGGCCGAGCCAGCCCAGGCCGACCGCGATCTCGCGGCGGCTGACGAGGGTGTCGACGTGGTCGGGGCCGAGCACCCGCTCGCGGATCGCGCAGACCTCGCGGGCCTCGGCCAGGGCCTCCTCCCAGCGCGCCAGTCGGCCGAGATTGACGCCGAGGCCGTGGCGGGCGCGCAGCGTCTCGGGGTCGTGCGGGCCGCTGACGCGGTCGCGGTCGTCGATCAGGTCCCGGTAGAGGGTGAGGGCTTCGGCGCTGCGGCCCAGACGGCCGAGGCTGATGCCGACCTCGTAGCGGACGGCGAGGGTGTCGGGGTGACCGGGCCCCATGGCCTCCGCACGCGCCGCGGCGACCTCGCGGTAGGTCTGCAGGGCGTCGCTCCAGCGGCCCAACTGCCCCAGGGTGTAGCCGACTTCGCAGCGCGTGACGAGGGTGTCGGGGTGGTCGGGGCCGAGGACACGGGCGCGGGCCTGCGCGACCTGGCTCGCCATCCGGTACGACTCCTCCAGACGGCCCAGCCGGCTGAGGTTGAAGGCGAGGTTGTGACGGCAGCGCAGAGTGTCCGGGTGATCGGGCCCCATCGCGTGCTCCCGGGCCGCGAGCACCTCCGTGTACACCTGGTGCGCCTCGGGGTGACGGCCCAGCTTGCCCAGGACGTACGCCACTTCCTGCCGCGCGGCGAGGGTGTCGGGGTGCTCGGGGCCGAGGACGCGGGCCCGGCCCTCCACCACGTGCCGGTACTCCCCCAGCGCGTCCGTGACGCGGCCCGTGCGGCTGAGGCTGAAGGCGGCCTCGTAGCGGCTGGTGAGGGTGTCGGGGTGCTCGGGCCCGAGCACCCGCTCGCGTTCGGCGGCGACGGCCCGGTGCATCTCCCCCGCCTCGGCCCAGCGACCGAGCCGGCCGAGGCTGAGGGCCGCGTTGTGCCGGGAGACGAGCCGGGCCGTCACCTCGTGTGCCGGGTCGGCGAGTTCGGCCGGAAACGGACGGGTCGTCGCGGGCACGGGCGGGCGCGGAATCCATTCGCCGGTGAGGCCGGCGGCACTGTCCGGCGGGGTCACGCGCAGGCCCGAGCCGCTGGTGGCCTTGTGGCCCGTGGTCATGCCGCGCGTCCAGGACGGCAGACGCGGTTCCTGCGGTTCGTACCCGTCCTGGGGCGCGCGCACCACATGTGTCGCGGGGTACGGCACGATCTGCGGGGCCCGCACCGTGGGGACGTAGGTCGCGCGCGCGGTGCGCCCCGCCGCGATGCGCCGGCCCACCTCCCGTGCGTCGCGGGGCCGTTGGTCGGGGTCCTTGGCGAGCAGGTCGAGGATGATCCGCTCGACGTAGGCGGGCAGGTCGGGGCGGTGGCTGCGCGGCGGCTCGGGCTCGGTGTCGCGGTGGCCGACGAGCACGGCCCAGGCGTCGTCCAGGTCGAACGGCGGCGCGCCGGTGGCGATCTCGTACAGGACGCAGCCCAGGGAGTACAGGTCGCTGCGCTCGTCGACGTGCGTGCCGCCGATCTGCTCGGGCGACATGTAGTGCGGGGTGCCCATGGCGATGCCGGTGCCGGTGAGGCGGGCGGTGAAGCCGATGTCGTGGCCGAGGCGGGCGATGCCGAAGTCGCAGATCTTGGCGGTGCCGTCGGTGAGCCGGACGATGTTCGCCGGTTTCAGGTCGCGGTGGACGATGTCCTGCTCATGGGTGTAGGCGAGCGCGGCGGCGATCTGCTCGGCGACGTCGACGACCTCGTCCACGGCGAACGGATGGTGCCGGTTCTCCTCCAGGAGCTGGCTGAGGTTCTTGCCGTCCAGGAGCTCCATCACCAGATAGAGGACGCCCTCGTACTCGCCGAAGTCGTGCACGACGGTGATGCCGCGGTGCTGGAGTCCGGCGGCCACCCTGGCCTCTCTGCGGAAGCGCTCCCGCAGGATCCGGGTGAAGGACTGGTCGCGCTGCGGTCCGAGGGGCTTGAGGCACTTCACGGCGACGTGCCGGCCCAGTGACTCGTCCCGCGCCCGCCACACCTCGCCCATACCGCCCCGGCCGATCCGGTCGAGCAGCCGGTACCGCCCGTGGATCAGCCTGGCGTCGCGGTTCTCCCCCAACTCCGGCATCGTCCGCCATCGCCCCCGTCGCCTCGCTCCAGCGCCCTCCCCGGGCAGGGTCTCAGTCCAGTATGGCTACCCATCTGTCGACTTTGTACGGGGCCGGGCGCGCGTCGGGGCCAAGTCTGGCCATGGCCCGCAGGATGTGTTTCGGCGGCAGTTGCCAGCGCGCACGGTCGGGAATCCGGCGCAGGGCGCTGCCGGTGGCGCGCAGGCGGCGGGTGACGACGGCCGGTGCGGGGGCGGGCCTGCCGTACAGGATGTGGGCGTACGGCGGCAGGGAGGCGTAGGCGAGGTTCGCCACGCGCCGCCAGAGCACGTCGCGCGCGGGTTTCAACAGTGGGTGCGTGGGCGGTCGTTGGAGGAAGTCGTCGACGGTACGGGCCTCGGCTCCCGCGGCCAGCTCGGGTCCCACCTGCTCGAAGTAGGCCCTCATGCGCGCCTGGTCGGCGGGTACGTCGTCGGGGTCGAGGCCGACGAGGCGGGCGCTGGTGCGGTGTTCGGCGATGTAGCGGTCCGCCTGCGCGTCGGTGAGCCGGAAGCCGGAGCGGCGGGCGACGTGCAGATAGGAGTCGATCTCCGCGCAGTGCACCCACAGCAGCAGTCCGGGTTCGTCGACGCCGTAGCGCTCGCCCGTGGCGGGGTCGGTGGCCGACAGCCGGCGGTGGATGCCGCGCACGCGCGCCCCGGCCCGCTCCGCCGCCTCGGTGGTGCCGTACGTGGTGGTGCCGACGAAGCTCGCCGTACGCATCAGGCGGCCCCAGGCGTCGCGCCGGAAATCGGAGTTCTGCATCACGCCGCGCACGGCGCGGGGGTGCAGTGCCTGGAGGTAGAGGGCGCGGATGCCCGCGATCCACATCATGGGGTCGGCGTGGACCTGCCAGGTCACCGAGTCGGGTCCGAAGAGTCCCGGGTCCGCGTCGTCGCGCATGCCCCACCTCCTGATCGCAGGGTACCCGCGGGCATCCGGGGCGACCGGTGCGGCTGCCGACCGGCCCGTTCAGTTCAGGACCAGGAGGACGGCGAGCGCGCCGAGGAGGGAGTCGACCCGGTCGAGGAGTCCGCCGGAGCCGGGCAGCCAGCGGCCCGCGTCCTTCTGGTGGGCGCCGCGCTTGACCATGGACTCGACGAGGTCGCCCGCCGGTCCGCCGGCCGCCACGGCCAGTGCCGTCCGCCAGTCGGCCGCGCCGAGGAGGGCGAGCGCACCGACGCCCGCCGCGGCCCCGGCCAGGGTGCCGCTCCAGCGTTTGGCCGGGGAGAGCGGTGACAGACGGGGGCCGCCGAGTCGCCGGCCCGCGAAGTAGGCGGTGATGTCGGCGACGGACACCGCGACGAACAGGGCGAGCGCGTCGGCCCCGAGCGGCAGGAGCGCAGCGAGCAGGCTCAGCCAGGCGAGTCCGAACAGTGCGCCGGTGGCGCGGCGCAGGCCCTGGTCGGCGTCGCCGGACAGCAGCGGTACCGCGACCACCGCGAGGGCCCCGGCGGCGGCCGCCCGCAGGGTCTCGCCGGGAGCGAGCCAGGCGGAGAGGATCACGGCCGCGACCGCCGCGGAGAGCACCGCCCGATCGACCCTCGGCAGATTCAGGAGCCCGCCGAACTCGTGGACGGCGATCAGCGCGGCCGCCGTGGCCACGGCCGCGACGCCCGGGGGCCCGAGCCAGAACGCGCCGGTGACCGCCGGCACCCCCACCGCCCACGCGCACCAGCGGACCATCAGCTCGCGGCGCCGGGACGCGGCCACGCCCGCACCGGCCAGGGCCAGCGCCCCGCCGAGCCAGGGCGCCAGGGAGGCGACCGTGGTCACCGCACGGTTCCGGTGACCGGCTCGCCCGGGAGCGGCACCGGCGGAACCAGCACATCGAGGGCAGCCTGGCAGGCGGCCACGATGCGGGCGTTCTCCGCGGCGTCCTTGACGGCGACCCGCACGGTGCGCCCCTCGTAGAGCGCGGACAGCGGCGACAGGTCGCGCAGGTAGACGTCGTGGCGGCGGCACTCGTGGACGAACTGCGCGGCGCTCGGCCCGCCGGCCGGCAGGGTGAGGTTGACGAAGTTCGCGATGCCCTCGTCCACGAGCACGCCCTCGTCCAGCTCGGCGAGTTCGAGGGCGAGCCGGTGGCGCAGCGCCCGGGTCTGGAGCCGGCGTTCCCGGTAGTAGGCGGGTTCGCCCAGCGCCGCGACCGCGGCCCGTTGCGCGGGCAGGCTCACCGGCCAGGGCGGCGTCCACCGTCGCAGGCGAGCGGCGGTGTCCGGGGCGGCCACCAGATAGGCGGCCCGCAGGCCGGACAGGGCGTACATCTTGGACAGGGAGGTGCAGACGATGACGCGGGGATCGGCCGCGGCGAACGACGCGAGCGAGACGTCGTCGCCCTCGGCGTCGCCGGCGCCCTCGGTCTCCTCTGCTTCCCTGGCATCTTTGGGGTCGACGTAGCCCAGGTATGCCTCGTCGATCCACCAGCGGGTGCGGTCCGGCGCGGCGTCGATCGCGGCGCGCAGGTCGGCGGCGGGCGCGTGCCGGCCGGTGGGGTTGTTCGGGTTGACGACGACCACGAGGTCGTACCGGCCGGTGGCGACGGCCTCGGTGAGCCGCCGCGGGTCGATGCGCCAGTCGTCCGCGCGGCGCAGTCGCAGCCGGTCCACGTGGCAGCCGATGACCCGCTCGGTGACATGGGCGTACTCGCCGTAGCCGGGGTCGATGAGGAGCACCCGGCTGTCGGGGCCGAGCAGGTGGCCGAAGGCCCGGTAGATGAGGTCGGAGGAGCCCGCGCCGACGCACAGCGCCTCCTGCGGCAGACGGCGCACCGCCGCTATCTCCGCGATCAGGCCCGCGGCGTCGGCCGGTGGTGAGGTGCGGGCCAGCCAGGAGGGATCGTCGGTGAGCGCGGCGCTCACCTCCGGCGCGGGCGGGAACCAGGCGTCCAGCACATCGGCCGCGACGATCCGGCGGCGCCGGTGCAGGGTGCGGAAGTCGGTGCCGACGGCGGTGAAGGAGGCGCCGCCGTGGTCGCAGCCGTCGGGGCCCGGGGCGAACGGCACGTCGAGCCGCCAGTCCACGGTGGAGCGCAGCCGCTCCAGGGCGGCCGGGTGCCGGTCGAGGACGCCCCGGGTCAGCGCGTCGACCGCCCCGGTCAGCACCTCGAACGTCACCGCTCCGCAGCGCACCGTGCGCCCGACGGGACGCAGGCCCGCGGCCAGGTACAGGCCGAGCACCTCCGTGCGGCCCATGGCCACGACGTGCCGGCCGCCGCGGGAGGCGATCCAGCGCAGCGCCGCGTACATCAGCAGCGGCGCCACCGCGCTCGCCCGCTCCTCGGGCTCGACGGTGAGGATGCGCACCTCGAAGGTGTCGGCCTCGCACAGCAACGGAAGCTCGTCCCGCTGCACGTACGTGTCGAGCCCGAACCGGCCCGCCCAGGGGGGCGTCACACTCACGAACCCGACCCGCACGGCGCCGCGGGTCACGACCAGATAGACGTTGTCCCCGTCGAGCCCGTCGCTCAGCCGCCCGTCCGGCCGCGGCGCGTGCTGCCCCAACTCCCTTGCGTACACCCGGTGCCGCAGCTCGTGAATCCAGTCGCGGTCGTCCGGAACGACGGTGCGCAGCTGCAGAGGACGGCCCATGAGGATCTCTTTCCGAGCGGGGGCGGGTCCGTCCCATCCTCGGGAGCGTCCCCACGTCCCGGGAGGGCGCTGCGACGCAGGGGGTCTGAGTACGCGTACTCAGGCGTGTGCCGTGCGCGGGTGTACGCCGTCCAGGACCCCGGCGCCCGGCGGAACCGCCCGTCCGGCGGTCAGCGGCGCACCCTCGGCATCCCGAGCCCGATCCACGAGATGATCTCGCGCTGGATCTCGTTGTTGCCGCCGCCGAAGGTGAAGATGACGGCCGAGCGGTAGCCGCGTTCGAGTTCGCCGTGGAGGACGGCGCCGACGCTCCCCTCCTTCAGTGCTCCGGCGGCGCCCACCACCTCCATCAGCCACGCGTAGGCGTCGCGGCGCACCTCGGAGCCGTAGACCTTCACGGCGGAGGCGTCCTGCGGCATGAGGGTGCCCTGCTGGACGGCGTTCACCATCTGCCAGTTGAGGAGTTTCATCGCGTCGAGCTTGGTGTGGGTCTGCGCGAGGCGCTTCCTGACCCAGCCGAGGTCGATGACGCGGCGCCCGTCGGCGAGCTTGGTGTCCATGGCCCAGCGCTGGACGTCGTGCAGGGCGCGGATGGCCATGGTGCCGTGGGCGGCGAGGGTGACGCGTTCGTGGTTGAGCTGGTTGGTGATCAGGCGCCAGCCCTTGTTCTCCTCGCCGACCCGGCGCGCGGCGGGCACCCGGATGTTCTCGTAGTAGCTCGCCGTGGTGTCGTGCGAGGCGAGGGTGTTGATGACGGTGCAGGAGTAGCCGGGGTCCGACGTCGGGACGAGCAGCATGGTGATGCCCTTGTGGGACGGGGCGTCGGGGTCGGTGCGCACGGCGAGCCAGACCCAGTCGGCGGTGTCGCCGTTGGTGGTCCAGATCTTCTGGCCGTCGACCGTGTAGTGCCCGGTGGCCTCGTCGCCCTCGCGGACCGCCTTCGTCCTGAGCGCCGCGAGGTCGGTGCCCGCGTCCGGCTCGCTGTAGCCGATGGCGAAGTCGATCTCCCCGGCGAGGATCTTCGGGAGGAAGTACTCCTTCTGTTCGTCGGTGCCGAACTGCATGATCGTCGGGCCTACGGTGTTGAGCGCCATCAGCGGCAGCGGCACGCCCGCCTGGGCGGCCTCGTCGAAGAAGATGAACTGTTCCATCGGGGTCAGGCCGCGGCCGCCGTACTCCTTGGGCCAGCCCACCCCGAGCCAGCCGTCGGAGCCCAGGCGGCGCACCGTCTCCCGGTAGAAGCGCTTCTGGGCGGCCGGGTCCTCGTAACGGGCGTAGGCGTTGTCGGGCACCAGCTCGGCGAAGTAGGCACGCAGCTCGGTGCGCAACTGCTGCTGCTCAGGCGTGTATTCGAGGTGCACGGCCCCTCCTGGCGGTCAACTGGGCGGCGCCTGACGGTCTTTCAGGCACGGTTCGACGGCGCACACAGTAGAACCCGTTCCAGAAATTGTGAATGGCAGGGACGGCCCCACCTGGGCCCGGGGTTCAGCCCAGTGTCGCCAGGAAGTCGGAGCAGGCCCGCGCGCACGCCCGGCAGCGTTGCGCACAGCCCTCGGCGTCCGGGTCCCGGTCGCAGGCGTGCGCGCACTCCAGGGCGACGGTGCGGCACCACTCGACCTGGAGGCGCAGGGCGTACTCGTCCCGGAGCGCCTCCTCCGACAGCAGCCGGCAGGTCGCGTCGCAGACCTCGACGCAGAGCAGCAGGGTGCGCCGCGGCTCCGGGGACACCCTGCGGCCGGCGTCCGGATCGGCGCCCGCGGCCGGCGGGCGGCCGGGGCCCCGCGTCGCGGCGGCGATGTCCGCCCGGTCGGTGGCGCTCACCCGCACGGCGCAGGCGCGGGCGCATTCGGCGCAGGACTGGGCGCAGGCGAAGCGGTCCTCGAGGTAGCGCACGAGCAGATCCTTGGGCGGTTCGTCCGCCGCCGCGCGTTCCGCGCTCCGGGGCTCCTCGGCACGGGGGTCGGCCTGCTTCGCCAGGGGGATCACGGCCCGGCTCCCTTCCACGGATCGTGCGAGCGGAGAGGGCGGGTAGCCCGATCCGGGACGGCCAAACCTGCCGGCTTCTCACGTCGGCGGGAGGGCGACCGGAGGGCGGTACGGGACAGCGCGACCGGTTGGTGCGCGACCACCGGGGTACCCGCAACCGGCGCGCACGCACCGCCACGGACCAACAACGAGCCTCGTGCCGCGCGTTGGCGTTTCAGGACCGTCTACCGAGTTGTCTACAAAACAATTCGACCAAATATGACCGAGAGAGATTGAAAAGAGGAACGAGCATGACCGCGACCGTACGGCCGCCGCACCCGGCAGAGACCAAACGCGAGGTCAAGGGCAGGGTCCGCACCTGCCGCCCCGCACACCGCGACGACGCGGAGCCGAACGGGCCCGATCATGAGCCGGATTACGAGTGGAATCTGGTGCGCGGAGAGGACTGACAGCCTCTTCCATCCCCTGCGTTCCGGCATATGCTGTCGGTGCCGGCGAGGGGAGGCCACTGGCGATGCCCACCGTTGCACAGCCCAAGATCCTCGTCGTCGACGACCGCGACGACACGCTCTTCGCGATGGAGAGCGCGCTCGCTCCACTCGGCTACCCGATGGACCGTGCGAGCTCCGGGGACGACGCCCTCAAGACGGTCCTGCGCGGCGGCGTCGCCGTGGTCCTGCTCGATGTGCTCATGCCCGACCTCAGCGGCTTCGAGGTCGCCCAGTACATGAACCGTCTGGAGCAGACCCAGGACATACCGATCATGATGATCACGGGCGCGGGCCGGGACCCCGCCCTGGCGGCGAAGGCCTTCGAGCTCGGCGTCGCCGACTACGTCGTCAAGCCCGTCGACCCGTGGGTGATACGGACGAAGGTCCGCTATCTGTACGAGACGGGCCGCAGGCTGCACGCGCTGCGTGAGCGCCTCCAGGCGTACGAGCGGCGGAGCGAGGAATTCCGCGACCGTCCGCCCCTCGACCTGGAGGACCGCCCGCTGCCGCGGCCCGCCTGATCCCACCCCTCCCGCTCCCCCGCCCCGCCCCGCGCGTGGGCATGCTCACAGCCTCTGCGGCGCCCCGCCCTCCCCAACCGGTTGTACAGTACAACTGACGTAAGAGTTGTATAAGCCAACCCAGGAGGTCCCGCTCATGCCCGCGCGCAATCCCGCGCTGCGTCACGTGCTGACGCATCTGCTCACCCCGCTCCTGATGTGCGTGGGCATGGGCCTGGCGTATCTGGGCGCGTTCGCCCACCCCGAGCCGCACCACCTGCCCGTCGCCGTCGTCGGCTCGGGCGCCGAGGCGAAGGTCTTCGCGCAGACCGTCAAGGACAAGGCGGGCGACGCGCTCGACGTCCGTACGCTCGACGACCGGTCCGACGCCGTCGGCCTGCTCAAGACCCGGGACATCGACGGCGCCTACGTCCTGGCGGGCAAGGGCGCCGGGGCGCCCGAGCTGATCGTGGCGTCGGCCGGCTCGGACACCACGGTCTCCGTCGTCCAGAAGATCTTCACGCCGGTCGCCGCCGAACAGGGTGAGCCGCTGAAGGTCACGGACGTGGTGCCCACGGTGGACGACGACCCGACGGGCCAGGGACTGTTCTTCCTGCTCGTCGCGCTCAGCATCGGCTCGTACGCCTCCGTGGCGGTGCTCGGCGGCGCCGGAGCCGCCCTGCGGATGCGGGCCAGGGCACTGCTCGTGGTCGGTGTCTCGGGCGTGGTCAGCCTGATCGGCGCTGCTTTCGCGGGACCCCTCTTCCACCTCGCCCACACGAACCTGTGGGGTCTGTGGGGCATGGCCTGGCTGTACTCGGCGGGCATCCTCTTCATCGGCGTCGGCCTGCACACGTTCCTGAAGCGGTGGACGACGCTCGGCGTGATGGTGCTGTTCGTGATGCTGAACTTCACCAGCTCCGGCGGGATCTTCCGGCCCGAGCTGCAGAACGGCTTCTTCGGCACCCTGCACGCCTTCTGGAACGGCGCCGGTTTCGTCGAGGGAGCGCGCAGCCTGATCTACTTCGGCCACCACGACCTGGCGCGGAACCTGTGGACCCTGGTGGCGTGGCTGGCCGTCGGCCTCGTCGTCACCGGCATCGCGGCACTGGCCGAGCACCGGCGGGAGCGCACGACCCCGGCACGCCACGCGGCACCCGCTCCCGCCGCGACGCCCGCTTCCCCTGTTGCCGCCGCTCCGGAGGAGAACGCCGAGGAGAACGCCGGGGAGAACGCCGAGGAGAACGCCGGGGAGGACGCCGTCGAGGAGGAGCTGGAGGAGACCGTCGGCGTGTGAACGACGGCCTCGCTCCTTGGACGGTCCCGCCGCGACGCGCGGCGGGACCGTCGGGCGTTCACACCCCGTGCGGGATCTTCTTGGCCTTGCCGCGCACGGCGAACGCCGTGACGATCTCCACCACGCCGACCACGAGCAGCCACAGACCGCCGACCAGGGTGAGCACCGCGACCGACTCGAACGGCGAGTCGATCAGAACGATGCCGGCCAGGGCGGTGACCACGCCGAGGAAGATCTGCCAGCCGCGCGCGGGCACGGTCGCGTCGGCGGCCGCGGCGACGGTCTGGGTGATGCCGCGGAACAGCCAGCCGATACCGATCCACAGGGCGAGCAGCAGGGTCGACTGCATGGCCCCGCGGAAGCAGAAGAGGCCGAGGAGCACGGACACGGCGCCGCTGATGAACGCGACGACCCGCAGCCCTGCGGTGACGTGCCGGCCGAAGGCGGAGACCAGCTGGAAGACGCCGCTGACCACGAGGTAGATGCCGAACAGCACGCCCGCCGCCCACAGCGAGGCGCCCGGCCAGACCAGGACGAGGACGCCCAGGATCAGGGAGGCGACGCCCATGAGCAGCACGGCCTGCCACGCGTTCTGCGCGAGTCTGCCGAGCGGTCCCTGGTCGGGGGACGGGCCGTCGGCGGCGGGCGTCTGGTGCGGGGCCTGAGGGTCGTACGGTGCTTGGGTCATGTCCGACTCTTCGCACAGGGCACGGCGTTCGGCCATCCGGGCTGCGCCGAACGGGGGACAGCGCTCGTCGGGCCGTGGATCCGCCCGACAATGACCCCATGAGCACCCACGCACAGCCGGACCGCATCGCCGTACGCCGTGTCTACGACCCGCCCGCCCCGGCCGACGGCACCCGGCTGCTGGTCGACCGGCTGTGGCCGCGCGGCATCTCCAAGGAGCGGGCCGCCGTCGACGAGTGGCTGCGGGACATCGCGCCGTCCAGGGAGCTGCGGACCTGGTACCACGAGGACCGCGACGGGCGGTACGACACCTTCGCCGAGCGCTACGCCGCCGAGCTGGCCGATCCCGTGCGCGCCGGGCTCGTGTCCCATGTCCGGGAGCTGGCCCGGCGGGGCCGGGTCACGCTGGTGACCTCGGTCAAGGAGATCGAACACAGCCACGTCCCGGTCCTCGTACGCCACTTGCTCGGCGACTGAGTGTCCGGCGGCACCGGGTGCGGACCGGTTTTCAGGCCGCCAGGCAGACCGTGCCGCGCCCCCGGGCCTGACCTGCCCCGCGCACGGCGACCGCCGCGGTGCCGGAGACGGCGGAGGTGACGGAGACGGCCGTGGTGACGGCGACGGTCCGGCGCCCCTGGGCCGCGCGCGCCAATTCGCCCTGTGCCAGCGCCAGTACGTCGACCAGGCCGAGCCCGAGCGCCCCGGCCACGGCGGCGAGCATCTCCGAGGAGGCCTCCTTGCGGCCGCGCTCCATCTCGGAGAGGTAGGGCATGGAGATCCCGGCGACGTCGGCCACGTCCTGCAACGTCCGTCCCTGGGCGCGCCGACGGCGGCGCAGGACATCTCCGACGACGTGCCGCCACAGCGGCTCGGGGGCGAGGGCGGCTCGGGGCCTGCGGGTCTCGTGGGCGCTCATCACGCCAGCCTAGGCGCAGCTCCGCGCGGGAACAGCGGACTTCACCCACAGCGATATCCGGCTGCCCCCGCTCCGGTCACCCGGTGACCCGTTCGTAGCGGAGCAGGACGACCCCGTTGTCGAAGCCGCGGGTCTCCACGAGGTGCAGGGTCGACGGGGCGAACGGTCCGTCCGGGAAGAGTCGGTTGCCCGCGCCGATCAGGACGGGGTGGACGTAGATCCGGAGCTCGTCGACGAGATCGTGTTCCAGGAAGGTGGCGGACAGGCCGGCGCCGCCGAGACTGAGGTCGCCGCCGGGCTCCTCCTTGAGGGCGCGGACGGCGGCCGGGGACACCTCGGGGACGACGGTGGTGTGCCACGGTGCGGGGCCGGGCTTCAGGGTCCGCGAGAAGACGATCTTCGGCTTCTCGCGCCAGATCTCCGCGAAATCGGCCTCGACCGGGTCCGCCTTCGGGTCGGCGTCGGCCTCGGGCCAGTAGTCCGCCATCAGCTCATGGGTGACGCGCCCGCTGAGGAAGCCGCCCATGGAACGCAGCACGTCGTTCATGTGCCGATGGAGGGCGGCGTCCACCTGGTGCCAGCCGATCTCCCGGCCCGGGCCCTCCGTGTACCCGTCCAGGGAAACACCCATCATCAGGACGATCTTGCGCATCTCGGCCTCGTCTCTCGCCACGTCCGGCACCGGCGCGGACACAATGGCCCGCATGCACCAGACTGCACAGTTCGGCACGAGGCCGCCATGGAAGTGACACTGATCGCCGTCGTCGGCGTCGCGAGCATCGTGGCGGTGGCCGCCTTCTCGCAGCGTCTGGGCCTCGCCGCACCGCTCAGCCTGGTCGTGGTGGGCATCGCCCTGAGTTTCGTCCCGGGTGTACCGGTGGTGCAGCTGGATCCCGACTGGGTCCTGGCGGGCGTGCTGCCGCCGTTGCTGTACTCCTCGGCCGTGAACATGCCCGCACAGGACTTCCGGCGCGACATCAAGGCCATCGGCGGGCTCGCGGTGCTGCTCGTGGCGGTGTCCACGCTCGGGGCGGGCTGGCTGCTGCACCTGCTGATGCCGGACATCGGCTGGCCCGCCGCGTTCGCGCTCGGCGCCGTGATCAGCCCCACGGACGCGGTCGCCGCGACGTCGGTGGGCCGCAAACTCGGCCTGCCGTCGCGGCTGCTGACACTCCTGGAGGGCGAGGGCCTGGTCAACGACGCCTCCGCGCTCGTACTGCTGCGCTCCGCGGTCGCGGCGATGGCCGGTGCGGTGTCCCTGTGGGGCGTCGCCGGGCAGTTCGTCTTCTCGGTCGCCCTGGCGGTCGTGGTGGGGGTGGTCGTCGGCCTGGTCAACGTGCGGGTGCGCGCGCTCCTCGACGACACCGTGCTCAACACGGCGATCTCCTTCGTGGTGCCGTTCGTCGCGTATGTGCCCGCCGAGGAGTTCGACGCGTCGGGGGTGCTCGCGGTCGTCGTGTGCGGCCTGGTGACGGGGCATCTGAGCCCGCGGCTGCTGCGGGCCCAGGACCGGATCGGCGAGGCGATGAACTGGCGCACCCTCGCCTTCCTCCTGGAAAGCTCGATCTTCCTGCTGATGGGGCTCGGCCTCAAGACGCTCCTCGACGAGGCGCACGCCCACGACAACGGGCTCGGCGCGGGCCGCGTCATCCTCTACGGTCTGGCCCTCACCGGTCTCGTCATCGTCGTACGCATGGTGTTCGTGGTACCGCTGGTGGCCCTGGTGCGCCGCGACGCGCGGCGGGCCGCCGCCTCGAAGCCGCTGATCGAGCGGATGCAGGAGCGGCTCGACACCTTCGACCTGAGCGAGCGGTTCACCCCGCGCAAGAAGGCGCACATCGAACGCCGTGTGCAGCGCACGAGCGCCGACATCGACTTCCGGCTCACCGAGACGCTCGGCTGGCAGGGCGGTGTGGTCCTCGCCTGGTCGGGGATGCGGGGCGCGATCACGGTGGCGGCCGCGCAGACGCTGCCCGAGGACACCGAGTACCGCGCCCAGTTGATCGTGATCGCGTTCGTCGTGGCCGTGACGACGCTGCTGCTGCAAGGTCTGACGCTGCCCGCCGTGATCCGTACCGTCCGCATCCCGGGGGACGACCCGCAGCGGCTGCGCAAGGAGTACGGGCGGCTGGTCACCGAGATGTCCGACGCCGGGGTCGCCTCCCTGGACGAGGCGGCGCAGACCGGCGACGCGCCGCCGGCGCTGCTCGACCGGGTGCGGCAGGACAGTCTGATCCGGCCGCGGGACGCGGACTCGGAGGAGGACCGGGAGAAGGCCGCCGCCGCGTTCCGGGGCATCGACGACGCCCATCTCGTCTATCTCCGGCTGCGGCTGCGGGTGGTCGCGGCGGAACGCGACGCCCTGCTCGCCGCGCGCACCCGCGGCTCGTACAGCTCCCGTGCGCTGCAAGGCGCCCAGCACGTGCTGGACCTGGAGGAGGCGCGGCTGGAGCAGTTCGGCGACCGCTTCGAGGACTGAGCGCTCCTACGAGGCTTTCGGCCGCTCCCAGTCGCAGGGCGGGGACGGGCAGGCGTGGGCGTCGTGCTCCTTGAGCGCGACGCTCACCAGGCTGAGCAGCAGCTGGACGTCCGTGTCGCACTCCAGGAGGACGGTGATCCAGGAGTCGCCCGGCCGCACCCGGATCGCGCTGCTGTGGCGCAGCTGCGGCAGGAGCCGCTGCACCGCCGACGAGGTCAGATACAGATCGGCGCAGTCGTCGGCGTGGAAATGGATGAGTTCATGGCCCGCAGCGCCGAAGGCGTGCCCAACCGAGCACCGGGGCGGGCCACTTACCAGGTTCGGCCATGTCCCCAGTTCGGACATGGCGCGCTGGGCCGCGGTCATACCTCCATCCTTGCGCACCCTTCACCTGGAGGACCAGCCCCATCAACCCTCGTGTTCCCCTGGCTACTTGCCGTGAGGTGGCATCCGGGGCGGGCCCGACGACGCACCACTGTGGCCCTTGTGCCGGACGGTCTCGATCGACTTCACTCTGACCCACTCGGCTTTCTTGATCGAGCACGCCCACGAGCTGGAGGTTCCGCACATGCCCACACCATCGCCGGTGGCCGGGTGGGAGGACGTCGCGGTGCGCGACGTCGAGACGAACGGCATCACGCTGCGGGTCTTCGAGCAGGGACCCGACACCGCCGAAGACACGGACCGTCCGCTGGTCGTGCTCTGTCACGGCTTTCCCGAGCTGGCGTTCTCGTGGCGCCATCAGGTACGGGCACTGGCCGCGGCGGGGTACCGGGTGCTGGCGCCGGACATGCGCGGCTACGGCGGCAGTTCCCGCCCGGCCGACCCGGACGCGTACGACGCGCTGACCCTGTGCGCGGATCTCGCCGGGCTGCTCGATGCAGAGGGCGCCGAGGACGCCGTGTTCGTGGGCCACGACTGGGGAGCGATCGTGGTGTGGCAGATGGCCACGGCGTACCCGGAGCGGGTGCGGGCCGTCGCGGGGATGAGCGTGCCGGCCACTCCCCGCTCCCCCGTGCCGCCGCTCCCGCTGCTGCGCAAGCGGAACGGCGACGACTTCTACATCGTGTGGTTCCAGGAGCCGGGTGTCGCCGACCGCGAGCTCGCGCGGAACGTCCGCCGCACGCTCGTCACCAGGGAGATCTACTCGGCCTCCTGGGCGGCCCGTCCGGATGAGAAGTTGCCGCCGCCGCGCTGGCTGGACGAGGACGAACTCGCCCACTACGTGGATGAGTTCAGCCGGACCGGCTTCACCGGCGGACTGAACTACTACCGCAACCTCGACCGGACCTGGACCCTGACGGAGCATCTGGCGGGCCGGACGATCGACTGCCCCTCACTGTTCGTCACCGGCTCCCGGGACCCGGTCGCCCGGTTCATGCCGGACGACAGAATGGAACGCGTCCTGACCGATCTGCGGGGCCGTGTCGTCCTCGACGGAGCCGGGCACTGGATCCAGCAGGAGCGGCCGGAAGAGGTGAACACCGCGCTGCTCGACTTCCTCACCGGCCTGCGCTGACGGTCGGGCGGTCAGCGGCGCAGGCTGTCCCCGTCGTCCGTCCCGTACTCGCAGAGTTCGAAGACGACCTCTCCGGCGGTGGCACCGACGACGGTGCCGCGCGCGGGCCTGACGGGGGCTCCGACCCACACCAGATGGGGTGCCGTGCCGACGATCCGGCACGGCACGACGAAGCCCTCGGGGAAGCGGACCAGCGACTCGTTGCGGGCCGCGCCGGTGCCGCGGTGGACGACCCGGGACTGGACCACGACACCGAGACCCGCGCTGTGTTCCGTCTCCAGGTCGCTCGACGCGCACACCGGGCACAGCAGCCGCCGGAACGACGGCGAGGCACACCACTTGCACCGCTGGTAGGCGAAGCCCGGCGTCTCCCGGTGTGCGGGCGGCGCCATCACGCCCGTCCCGGTCCCGGCCCCGATCCGGCTTCCGAACACCTCTGCCATCTCCGACACTCTCGGCCTCCCGCGCTCGCCCGGTGTACGCCGAGGCTGCGGCCGCGACGCCTCTCGCATCGTATGGCACTCAGTGCCGCGCGGTAAAGACACCCAGTACCCTCTATGCGCTTCAGGGCCGGTTCAGTCGTCCCGCAGCGCCGATTCCACCCGCTGGATGACCCGCCACATGGGCGCGCCCTTGGCGGCCACCATGACGACGACCTCGTCGTCCGGCTCCGCCGCACCGGGCGCCTGCCCCGCCTCGCCCCACATCCGCCGCACCAGCCCGAGCGCCTGGTCGACCGCCGCCTCGGCGTCCCCCTCGCCGCCCGAACGGAGCCAGGAGCGCAGGCCGTTGTTGTGCGCGGCGACCACGGACGCGGCGACGACCTCCGCGCGCAGGGCGCCGTCCGGGGTGTCGCTCCAGCGTCGGCGCAGGTACCCGGCGAGGGTGCGCTCGTAGCGGCGCACGACGGACAGCTCATAGGTGCGCAGGCCGGGGACCTCGCGCGTCAGCCGGTAGCGCTGGACGGAGAATTCCGGGTTCGCGGCATACATGCGCAGCACGATGCGGGCCCCGTCGCACACCACCTCGACGGCGTCGCGGGCCTCTCCGGCCGCGTCGAGGAACGCGGTCATGTCGGCGAGGCAGCTCTCGTGGTCCGGGAAGACCGCGTCCTCCTTGGACGGGAAGTAGCGGAAGAACGACCGGCGCCCCACCCCCGCGCGCGCGACGATGTCGTCCACGGTCGTCCGCTCGAAACCACGCTCCAGGTACAGCTGGAACGCCGCCTCGGCCAGCACCTCCCGCATGGGTGCCTTCTTCGGTGGACCGGTGACCTCACGCGCCTCGCTCATGCCGGGAACGTAACACCGGACGTCCCGTTTTGGCACTACGTACCTTTACAGAGGGAACTCAGTGCCATACGTTGACGGCAGTAGAACTTTACTGGGCAGTCCGAGGACGCTCTGATCGAGGAGAGCCGGCGTGAGCTTGAGGATCGTTGTCACCGTGAAGTACGTGCCGGATGCCACGGGCGACCGGCACTTCGCCGATGATCTGACCGTTGA